>JAIPDR010000004.1 GCA_021737615.1 Desulfohalobiaceae bacterium
GGGGTCGATTGCTGCTGCGAACCGGTTCGGACCATGGCCGAGGCCTTGGCCCATCCCCTGTTCCGGGAACGGGACATGGTCGTCCCGATTGAGGGACAAAGCAAGGGCAGTCTGCAGGCCCTGGGCGTGCCGGTCAAACTCAGCCGGACTCCGGGGAGGCTGCGCAGCCCTGCTGCCTGCTTCGGCCAGGACACCGGGGCAGTCCTGCAGGAACTGGGGTACAGCCAAATGGAAATCGAACGAATGTCACAAGACGGGGTCTGGTGATCGACATCGAGAGAGGATTCATGGCTTTCATCAAGGTTAACCACGATGTTCTGTTTTACACCTGTTCCAGAACCCAGAGTCAAAGAAACCTCCTCCTGATCCACGGCTCGGGGGCGGATCACAGCTCCTGGCCCGGCGCCCTGCTGCAAACGGCCGAAGCAGGCGTTTACGCTTTTGATCTGCCGGGTCACGGCCGATCAAAAGGGACAGGCCGGGACCGGGTCGAGGGCTACGCCAATGTCGTGCAAGGCCTTGTGCTGGGGCTCGGGCTCGAAAACGTCTATCTGGCCGGTCACTCCCTGGGCGGGGCGGTTGTCCAGACCCTGGGTCTGAGAGCGCCTGAGTGGCTGTCCGGATTGATCCTGGTGGGGACCGGCTGCCGCTTGAGAGTTGCTCCGGCTGTTCTGGAGGGTTTGAGAACGGATTTTGAAAAGACCGTGGACCTGGTCTGCGACTGGGCCTATGGACCGGGGGCCCCGTCTGAACTGATCCGGGCCGGCAAGAAGGTCTTCTTGCAGGGCGAACAAAGGGTCATGCACGGCGATTTCACGGCCTGCAACCGCTTCGACCTCTGCGGCCGCATCTCCGGGATCGCCCTGCCCACGCTCATCGTCTCCGGCAGCGAAGACAGGCTGACTCCGGTCAAATACGGCCGCTACCTCCGGGACAGAATCCCCGGTTCCAGGCTGGTCGAGATCCAGGAGGCCGGGCACATGATGGCCCTGGAAAGACCCGGGGAGTTCACAAGGGCTGTTCTGGAGTTCTTAGTGTCTTATACTGATCCAGCTTAGCTTTTTGCGAAATTTGGGCCTGAAACCTTGTGGTCGCCAGTCTATGTTGTAAAAACCCAAATTGGATCAGTATATCATTGAATTACTGTTGGAAAAAACAAGAAAATGTATTGTCTTAAAGGCTTTTTTCTTTTTCTTAACCGTGAACGGTGAACTCTCCGAGGCGTAGGATCTACGAGCCGGAGGCCGTGAACCTGGTAACCTTCTGGGTTGCGGGCGAAGCCCGCTTTAAGGGGCTGAATCTTATTTTCTCTTACTCCTTTTCCCTGCGGATCCTGGCGCCGACCCGGGACAACTTGTCTTCCATGTTTTCATAGCCCCGGTCCAGGTGGTAGATGCGGCGGATGGTGGTGGTTCCTCCGGCGGCCAGGCCGGCCAGGACCAGGGATGCGCTTGCCCTTAAGTCCGAGGCCATAACCGTGGCCCCGGTCAGTTCCTGCCCTCCCCTGACAAAGGCCGTGTTTCCGGAAATCTTTATCCTGGCCCCCAGACGCATCAGTTCCTGGGCGTGCATGAAGCGGTTCTCGAAGATGGTCTCCTTGATCATGCCCGAGCCTTGGGCCACGGTCATCAGGGCCATGAACTGGGCCTGCATGTCTGTCGGAAATCCGGGATAGGGCTGGGTGGTGACGTCAATGCCCTGGATGTCGCCGTTTGGCTTGACCACGGCTCTGGTTCCGCCCTGGTCGGTCTCGATGTCCACGCCCATCTCCTGCAGCTTGAAAATCACGGCCTCCATGGCCCATAGCGGGCAGTTGCGGATGGTCAGCGATCCGTTGGTAATGGCTGCAGCAGCCAGGTAGGTCCCGGCCTCGATCCGGTCGGGCAGGACCGTGTATCGACAGGCATGAAGACTCGAAACCCCCCGGACCTTGATGAGGCTGGTTCCCTGGCCCTGGATCTTGGCCCCGCAGCTGTTCAGAAAATCGGCCAGATCCTGGATCTCGGGCTCTCTGGCCGCGTTTTCCAGGATGGTTTCCCCCTCGGCCAGGGCAGAGGCCATGAGCAGGTTCTCGGTTCCGCCCACAGTGGGAAAATCGAAGCTGATGTGGGCTCCCCGGAGTCTTTCGCAGCGGCCGTTGATATCCCCGCCGCTGATTTCAAACCTGGCCCCCATCTTTTCCAGGGCGCTCAGATGGAGGTCCACCGGCCTGCTGCCTATGGCGCAGCCCCCGGGCAATGCGACTTTGGCCCGTCCGAGCCTGGCCAGCAGAGGCCCGAGACAGAGGACCGAGGCCCGCATGGTCCGGACCAGGTCATACGGGGCGGCATGCTGCAGTCCGTTTCCGGCCTTCACGGTCATACCCTCCGGGGTCCTTTCCACCCGGCAGCCCAGGAGCTGCAGCAGGTGACAGGTGGTCTGAATGTCACGGAGTTCGGGGACCCCGGCCAGGGTCACCTCTTCCGGGATGAGCATGCAGCTAAGGAGTATGGGCAAAGCCCCGTTCTTGGAGCCGCTGACGGTGATTTCGCCTTGAAGGGGGCGCCCTCCTTCTATGACGAGTTTATCCATGGAGCTTGACCTTGATTTTTATTTGGTTTAGGGTTTGCTTTTCACGGTGGGTGTAGCTCAGTTGGCAGAGCACTTGGTTGTGGCCCAAGTGGCCGGGCGTTCAAGTCGCCTCACCCACCCCAAAGAGAGCAAAGGGTTTCCCTCCGGGGAAACCCTTTTTTTATACCAGAAGTCGGCATACATTATGCTTTTGTCTCTGCCTGCATTGAAATCTTTAGAGATCATGTGAGACCGTAATTTCGCTTCGGGCCAGCTTCTGGTATGTATTTGATAAATATAAATAAATCCCGCGACTTGTTCTCAACCCTACATGCCGGCATTCCAGCATTCCGGCATTCCAGCATCTCTTCACCTGCTTTGCCGCAGTTTGCGGACGTCTCCGATACGCATGGTCATTTTCTGCTTGTCCAGGTACTCCAGCAGGGGGATGCTGTATTTGCGGGACAGGCCGGTCAGTTCCTTGAAGTCGGTCGGGCTCATGTCCTCGTGCTCGGCAAAGTAGGAACGGACCATCTCCCGGATCCGTTCGACGGCCCGGCTGCTGAAGTAGAGGTTGTCTCCGAGCCGGACCAGGCTGCCTTCATTTATCAGCAGTTCCAGAACCGGGAGGGCCTCTTTTTTGCTGGTGCCGAGTTCTTCCAGCACCGTATTCAGGTTGGGCGGCTGGAGCCCGGCCTGGAGATAGATCTTGTGGATTTCTTCCTTGATTTTGGTCTGATCTGTGGCCATGGAGATGGTGTGCTCTGGCAGGCGGATGGAGTCGTTATCCACCGCCAGGTCCCCGCTTTTGAGGCCTCTTTCCAGGACAAAGTGGACCAGTTTGGCCGGGATGTCTTTTCCCCAGCCCGAGAAGAGCATCCCTTTGGACATTCCGGATTTCATGGGGTTTTTTTGGTGGTATTCTCTGACATGTTCCAGGAGGCTTCGGGTCAGTTCCCGGACCACAGTACCCGAGACATAGCGCTGTTCTTCCCTGTCAAAGAGGAAGGTCTCCCGGGCCGATCCCAGCTCCTGCAAGGCCTTGACGATCTTTTTCAGCGGCTGTCCGGTCAAGACCTGCAGTCTGGGCAAATCCAGACCCTGCAGTCCGGCGAGCTCGAGTTGGGACTGGATGATCCGGTTCAGATCGCTCTTGTTCAGGTCCCGAATAATCCGGACCTGTTCTGAAAATCGCTTGATCTTTCGGCCCAGTGGGTTGACCAGGGTGCCTCCGCCTATGGTCCGCAGCGGCGAAAAAGAGCGCAGGACGAAACGGTCGCCGTAACAGCCGACCATGGGCAGGGGGAAACGGATCTGGGCCGGGCAGGACTCCCCGGGTTCCAGCTGATCCCGGTCCAGGAGGTAGACCCTGGCCAGGACTTCTCTGGAGCCGTGATGAAAATGGATTTCCTTGCGATGCTTCAGGGGCTTGGGGGCCGTGGGCAGGCAGTTCAACTCCACATCCCAGAGGTTCCAGGGAAAGAGGGTCCCGGGCCTGGCCAGACATTGCCCCCGTTCGATGTCTCCGACTTCCAGGCCGGTCAGGTTCATAGCGGTTCTCTGGCCGGACAGGGCCTTCTCCACGCTCTGGCCGTGGACCTGCAGACCCCGGACCTTGCTTTTTTTCTCCCCGGGATAGATCCTGACGGTTTCAGCGGTGCTGATCGATCCGGAAACCAGGGTTCCGGTGATCACCGTTCCATAGCCGCGCATGGTGAAAACCCGGTCAATCGGGAGCCGGAAGAGATCCGAGCCGTGAGAGACGGTCAGTCCGGCGACCTTGTCCTTGATTGCGGCCAGCAGTTCGGGGATCCCCTCCCCGGTGTGGGAGGAAACAGGATAGATGCCGGCTCCTTCCAGAAAGGTGCCGCTTAAAAAATCAGCGACTTCCTCGGCGGCCAGTTCAAGGAGATCCGGATCAACCATGTCCGTTTTGGTGATGGCCACCAGTCCCTCTTTGATTCCCAGCAGAGAACAGATCTCGATGTGTTCCCTGGTCTGGGGCATGATCCCCTCATCCGCGGCTACGGTCAGGAGAACGAAATCGATGCCTGCGGCGCCGGCCACCATGTTTTTGACGAATTTTTCGTGTCCCGGAACATCGATGATCCCCAGGCGTTCACTCCCGCCAAGGTCCAGGTGGGCGAACCCCAGTTCAATGGTGATGCCCCTTTTTTTTTCGTCCTTCAAGCGATCGCAGTCTATCCCGCTCAGAGCCTTGATCAGCGTGGTTTTGCCGTGGTCGATGTGACCGGCCGTTCCCATGATGATTGACATTTCCCACCCCTGTTTCGAATACTCCATGAACCTGTGCTGCTTTTCGTTTCAGCCAGGCGAAGAAGAGGGTACCTTGAGTTGGCAAGAAGTGCAATAAAGGAAAGATAGGCCGTATTTCTGCGGCGGCCTGCCAACAGGCAGAACAAGGCCGGCTGCTGCTATGGCTCTGCGGATTCCCCGAAAAGTCCGGGCCAGATTTTGGTTGCCTAAAGGATAAGATTGTGCTATGTTTTTAGTTTAATCTTTGCGGGTAGAGGAGAGAGGCTGCACATCTTGCGGCCCTTCTGTTTATAAGGCTTGCTATAAGACTAGACCGATCCGATTTGATTTTTCCTGACAACAAGGGACTGAAACGAGGCAGCCCTGGCGGTCAAATCGGAAGCGGATCGGTATACCGGGAATAATTCAATCTTCAATTTTCAGAGGAGTGCTGACATGCAGGACAAGCTCAAGGCTCAACGTACTTACACCCTGGCCGGCAGCAGCGGTACCGGAAAAACAACTTTGGCCGAAATGATTCTGTACAATACCGGGGCGACCAACCGGCTCGGTTCAATCGATAGCGGGAACACTCTTCTGGATTATGAGCCCGAGGAAACGAAAAAAGGGGGCAGCGTTCAACCGGCTTACGCCACATATACCTGGAAGAAGAACAGGCACTTTCTGATAGACAATCCGGGCGATCCGGACTTCCTGGGTGAATTTCCCCTGCAGCTCACGGCTGCTGACGGGGCTGTCTATGTCCTGGACGCGGTTGGCGGGGTCAAGCCCCAGGACAAGAAGATGTGGAAGGATGTCCGGAATTCGGGGCTGCCGACCATGGTGGTCATCAACAAGATGGACAGGGAAAGGGCGGATTTCGACCAATGCTTGAACGGGCTGACGGAAATCCTGGGAGCCAAGCCGGTCCTGATCTACCTGCCCATTGGGGCCGAGGCCGAGTTCAGTGGACTCGTGGATATCCTGGGCAAGAAGGCCTTGTTTTTCAAAGACGAGGGACAGGTGGAATCCGGAGATATCCCGGCTGATCTTGAGGACAAATGGTCTGAACTCTTCGAGACCACCGTGGAGAACATTGCGGAAAGCGATGAAGAGCTCATGGAAAAATATCTGGAGCAGGGAGAACTGACTCCTGAAGAAATTCAGCAGGGACTGCGCAAGGGGATCCTCTCCGGCGAGGTGGTCCCGGTTTGCGCCACTGCGGCTGCCGCCAACAAGGGCGGACAGCAAATGCTGACTATTATCCAGGATCTGCTGCCCTCCCCGCTCGACCGCAAACCGTTCGTCTCCGACGACGGCAGCCAGAGGATTTCTTCCCCGGACGAACCGCTGTCCTGTTTTGTGTTTAAGACCATTACCACTGCCTTTGGCGGACAGTTGAGCCTCCTCCGGGTCCTGTCCGGAGTCCTGGCCTCGGATATGGTCGTCAACAATCCCAGAAAGCAGAACAAGGAAAAGATGGGGCAGCTGCAATGGGTCATCGGGAAGAAACAGGAGCCCTGCAAGGAAGAGGTCGGTCCGGGGGCCATCGTGGCCGTGGCCAAAATGAAGAACGTGGCCACCGGGGATACCCTTTGTGCGGAAAAGGACTCCTTTGCCCTCAGGCTGCCCGAGCTGCCACCCCAGGCCATATCTTTCGCCCTCAAGGGGGTGAATAAGGACGACGAAGACAAGATGGTCACCGCCATCCAGAAGCTGCTCGAGGAGGACACCAGCCTCAAGCTGGAGCACAATGATGAAACCAAGGACATCCTCCTTTCCGGGATGGGGCAGCTGCACATAGAAACCAGTGTGGAAAAGGTGCGCCGGCGGAACAAGGTGGAGGTCCAGCTCCAGACCCCGAAAGTGGCCTATCGGGAGGCGGTTGAGGGGACGGCCGATGTGCAGGGTCGATACAAGAAACAGACCGGAGGACGGGGCCAGTTCGGGGACTGCTGGATCAAGCTTGAACCCAACGCCCGTGGGGCCGGGTATGAATTCATCAACAGCATAGTGGGCGGGGTCATCCCCAAGACATTTATACCGGCGGTTGATCAGGGCATTCAAGAGGCGGCCCGCAAGGGCGTCCTGGCCGGATATCCTGTGGTGGATTTCAAGGTCACGCTCTACGACGGCTCCTATCACAGTGTGGATTCTTCGGAAATGGCCTTTAAGATCGCCGGATCAATGGCCTTCAAGAAAGCAACGGAAAAGGCCGGCATCACCCTTCTGGAACCGATCATGAAGATGCAGATTCATGTCCCGGACGAGTACATGGGCGACATCATCGGAGACCTGTCCAGCCGCAGGGGCAAGGTCCTGGGCTATGAATCCAATCAGGGCGTCACCGAGATCAACGCCCAGGTGCCAATGGCCGAGGTGCTCAGATACGCCCCGGACCTGAGGGCCATGACCGGGGGGCAGGGCATGTTCACCATGGAGTTCGACCGGTATGAGGAATGTCCGTCGAATGTTCAGGAGAAAGTACTCCAGGAAAGCAAGGCGGCTGAAGAGAAATAGGCAGGGAAATGCCGGAACGCGAAAACCCTGATCAGGGAAGCCCTGTTTCCCTGTTTTTCTATCATCAGTCCTGCGTGCAAGCTGTTTGTCTGAAAAGCCGCCTTTCGGCGGCTTTAGTCTTTCCAAAACACAGAAAACCAGGCCTCTGGCCCAAGGCTGACGGGAACACTGATTATTCGAAATATTTTTTTTATCCCCTTTTTTCTGACAACCACCCTGGTGATCGTCTTCTGCGTCTGTCTGCTGAGTCTTTTCCCGGGAACCAAGGGCCTGCTCCAAAAGCTGGAGCTGTTCTGGGCCAGAGCCACGGTCCTGGCCGCCGGGGTCAAGCTGGAGAAGAGCCGGGTCGACCCGGGGCTGCAGACAAACTCGATCTTTATCGGCAACCATCAGAGCTGGCTGGATATCCCGGTCTTTCTGACCGTCCTCGCGCCCTACGCTCCCAGGTTTGTGGCCAAGGAAACCCTGTTCAGGGTCCCGATCTTCGCCTCCGGCATGAGGCGGATGGGACATCTGTCCATCAACAGGACCAACAACCGTAAGGGCATGCGGGACATTCAGCTGGTGGCAGAACGGGTCAACCAGGGTGAATCCGTGCTCATATTCCCGGAGGGGACCAGGAACACCGATAGCCGGCAATTGAAGGGCTTTCATATCGGGGCCTTTGTTCTGGCCCTGAAAGCGGACCGGCCGGTGGTCCCGGTCGTGGTCCAGGGAACCGGAAGGGTCCTTCCCAGGGGGAGCCTGACAGTCCGGCCCGGAACAGTGACTGTCCGGGCCGGGGAGCCACTGAATGTTAAAGCCGGCTATTCCCTGAAAGATCGCGGTCGCCTCAGGGATGATGTCCAGGCAAAGATGCAGGAATTGTTAACGGAGACCAATACATGAAAAAGAATTCCCAATTGACTATTTATCCCCTGGGCGGACTGGGGGAGATCGGACAGAACTGCCTGCTTTTGGAGACTGAAAATACAGCGGTGCTCATCGATTGCGGCTTGATGTTTCCGGACGACTTCCATTTCGGGGTCGACGTGGTTATCCCCAGGCTGGAATTTGTGCTGCAGAGACGGGACAAGCTGCAGGCGATCGTGCTCACGCACGGGCACGAGGATCATATCGGGGCTCTGCCCTGGCTGCTGCCGGAGCTGGAACGAATTCCGGTCTACAGTTCCGGGTTTACCCTGTCCCTGGTGGAGAACAAGCTCCGGGAACGCGGCCTCCTGGACAAATATCTCCCCAAACCGGTGGAGCCGAGGCAGAAGGTGGAGATAGGGGAGATGACCTTCCAGTTTTTCCCGGTCTGTCATTCCATCATCAAGGGATTTGGACTGGGCATAGAGACACCGGTCGGAAAAATCGTCCACAGCGGAGACTTCAAGATCGACCGGAATCCTTTGGGAGGCCATGCCACCGACATGGAGGGGTTTTCCGGATTTTCCGAATCCGGGGTTCTGCTTCTGTTTTCCGATTCCACCAATGTCGAGCGAGAAGGCCACGCCTTGACTGAAAAAGAGGTCAAGGCCACCTTGAAGGACATCTTCCTGAAAGCCGACGGCCGCATCCTGATCACCCTGTTTTCCAGCCACATCCAACGGATTCAGGAAATCTACGACTTGACCAGGCAGTTCGGACGCAAGCTGGCGGTGAGCGGCAAGAGCCTGGCCACAAACATCGAGACCGCCCGGAATCAGGGCTACCTGGACATGGAGGACCAATTCCTCTGTCCTCTTGACGATCTGGGGCAGCTGCCCGACGAACGGGTGGTCCTCCTGGTGACCGGTTCCCAGGGAGAACCCATGTCGGCCATGACCAGACTGGCCGAAGGGGCCCACCGGCAGCTGCGGATTCATCAAGGGGATACCGTGGTCATGTCCTCGAGATTCATCCCGGGAAACACCAAGGCCATCAACAAGGTCATCAATAAGCTCTACAAGCTAGGGGCCGAGGTCTTGTATGAAAAGGTCCAGGCGGTCCATGCCTCGGGTCATGCCCATCTGGAAGAGTTGAAGCAGATGCTGGAGACGGTTAAGCCGAAGTATTTCATTCCTGTCCACGGCGAGTACAGGCATCTGCTCAAGCATGTCCGCCTGGCCCGCCGCTGCAATGTGGCTCCGGAGAGAGCCATAGTTCTGGAGGACGGACAAGCGCTGACCTTTTTCGAGCAGGGCGTCAGGTATGAAGATGACTTCTTTGCCGAGTCGGTCCTGGTCGACGGAAAAGGGGTCGGCGATGTAGGCAAGACCATTCTCAAGGAACGCCAGCTCCTGGCGGATGAAGGCATGGTCGTGGTGCTCCTGGTGGTGGACAACGAGAGCGGGGAAATCATCCTGGGGCCCAGACTGGAGTCCAAGGGGTTTGTTTTTGAGCAGCTCTACGCCCATATTCTGGAGGAAGCCGAGACAATCGTCCTGGATGTCTTCGACAAGATCCCGGCCGGGGCCTGGAAAAAGTTGCGGGACCGGATCAAATCCGCTCTCAGACGCTATTTCCGGAAGTCGATCGGCCGGGATCCGGTGATAATCCCGCTGATCATCAACATTTAACCCCAAAACGATCTTGAAAAAGGTCTTGTCACTGGAAAAATAAAATCCGGATGCCATCAGGGCCGGCCTGTTTTTTTGCTTGTCAGTATTTTCTATTTGGGATAAGGTACCCAACTTTCGTTCAACAAGACCGCACATCCCGGAGCGGACCGTGGTTCCCCGGCACCTGTTTTGATTGAGCCCTTAAATATTTTTTTAGATCAATCAAAATAGGTGCCGGGGTTGAGGCTTTGGCCGGGGTGGAGGAAAAAAAACCAAAGGAGTTTTACATGCCTTACATCACGATGAAAGAAATGCTGGAGACCGGGGTCCACTTCGGTCATCAGACCAGGCGTTGGAATCCCAAGATGCGCCCCTATATCTTCGGGGCCAGGAAAGGAATTCATATTATCGACCTGCAGCAGACCATTCCCCTTTTTGACGCCGCCTATGAGTTTATTCTGGATGTGGTGGCCAACAAGGGAAAAGTCCTTTTTGTGGGAACCAAACGCCAGGCCCGGGATATTATTCAGGAGGAAGCCACCAGGGCGGGGATGTTCCATGTGACCCAGCGCTGGATGGGCGGAACCCTGACTAACTTTCGGACCATTAAGAAGAGGATCGACTACTTGATAAAGCTGGAGGAAATGTTTGAAGACGGGAGCATAAACCGTTTCCCCAAAAAGGAAATCGTGGGAATGCATCGGGAACTGGAAAAGTTGCGGGCCGCCCTCGGCGGCATCAAGAACATGGACAGCTACCCGCAGGCCGGCTTTCTGGTGGATCCCAGGCGGGAGGATATAGCCGTGCAGGAATTTCGTCGTCTGGGTATACCCATCGTAGCCGTTACCGACACCAACTGCGATCCCGATCTGGTGGATTACGTCCTGCCTGGAAACGATGACGCCATTCGGGCCATAAAACTCTTTACCTCCAGAATAGCCGATGCCTGCCTCCAAGGAAAAGCCAGCCAGGAGGAGAGAGGCGAGGAAGCCGCCCGGGAAGAAATGCAGAAGGCTGCGGCAGAGACCGAACCTGCGGCTGAAGCCCAGGCCGAATCTGCAGCCGGAGATGTACCCAAAGAAGGGGCAGAAGGGGAAATTCAAGAAGAGAAAGCGGAGGAAAAGTAGATGGAAATTTCAGCCAAACAAGTCAAAGAACTGCGCGACAAGACCGGGGCCGGTATGATGGACTGCAAAAAGGCCCTGCAGTCCTCGAAAGGTGATGAGCAGAAGGCCCTGAACTGGCTCAGGGAAAAAGGGATCTCCAAGGCCCAGAAGAGGACCGATCGGGAGGCCTCGGAAGGGGTCATCGGGTCCTATGTCCATATGAACGGCAAGATCGGTGTCCTGGTCGAGATCAACTGCGAAACCGATTTTGTTGCGAAAAGCGATAAATTTCAAGAATTTGCAAAGAATGTTTCCATGCAGATCGCAGCAACGAGTCCGGTCTGCGTGGGACCGGAGGACCTGCCTGCAGAGCTGATTGAGCAGGAAAAAACGGTCTACGCCAATCAGGCCAGAGGCGAGGGCAAGCCCGAGGATGTGGTGGAGAAGATCGTTCAGGGTCGTTTAAAGAAGTACTACAAAGAGGTTTGTCTCCTGGAGCAACCCTATATCAAGGACGACTCCCTGAGGATTCAAGACCTGATCAATGAGTTGACTGCTGTTTTGGGGGAAAAAATGACTATCAGGCGCTTTGTCCGGATGCAGGTCGGCGAGGCGACTGAATGATTTGACAACAGGGCCGCAAGGCCCTTTTTTTTCAGGTACAGCCAATTTTTTGAGCCGGAACCGAATAAAACAGGGTAGACAATACATGGAGCACATTAAATACCGCCGGGTGATGCTGAAAATCAGTGGAGAGGCTCTGGCAGGCGAGGAGAAGTTTGGCATAGAACCGTCCACCATAGACGGTATCAGCCGCGAGATCGCAGAGGTGTCAGCCATGGGCGTCCAGGTGGCCCTGGTGATCGGCGGCGGTAATATCTTTCGCGGCCTGTCAGCCTCGGCCAAGGGCATGGACCGTTCGTCCGCCGACTACATGGGCATGCTGGCCACCATCATGAATGGACTGGCCCTTCAGGACAGCCTTGAAAAACAAGGCATGACCACCCGGGTCATGAGCGCCATCTCCATGCAGGAAGTGGCCGAGCCATATATCCGCAGGCGGGCCATCAGACATCTGGAAAAAGGGAGGGTTGTCATCTGCGCAGCAGGTACCGGCAACCCCTATTTCACGACAGATACTGCCGCCGCCCTCCGGGCCATGGAGCTCAAGGCGGAGGCCCTGCTCAAGGCCACCCGGGTGGACGGGGTCTACGACAAGGATCCGGAAACCCATCCAGATGCCGCCAAGTTAAGTGATCTGAGCTACCTGGATGTTTTGCAGCGAGGCCTGAAGGTCATGGACTCGGCTGCCATCTCGCTGTGTATGGACAACCAGCTCCCGGTAGTCGTCTTTAATCTGATGAAAAAAGACAATATCAAAAAGGTTGTCTGCGGGGACAGTTTAGGAACCGTGGTCAAAGGAGGCTAGTCATGGAAAGAGTTTTCAAAGACTTAGAAAAGAACATGGAAAAGGCCATCAAGGGGCTGGAGTTTAACTTCAGCAGATTGCGCACCGGCCGGGCTTCTACTTCTCTGGTGGAGAATATCGTCATTGACTACTACAACACTCCTACGCCCTTGAATCAGTTGGCTTCCATCTCGATACCCGACAGCAGGACCATCGCTATTCAGCCCTGGGATCGAAACAGTTTCGGGAATGTGGAAAAAGGGATCATGAAGTCGGATCTGGGTCTCAATCCTGTCAACGACGGCAAGCTCATCAGGATAAACATCCCGCCCTTGACTGAAGAAAGGCGGAAGGAACTGGTCAAGATCGCAAAGAAAAATACAGAAGACGCCAAGATAGTCATCAGGAACGCCCGCAGGGAGGCCAACGATACCTTGAAAAAGATGAAAAACGCAAAGGATATCACCGAAGACGACCTGCACAAGGGCCAGGAAAGGACCCAGGAACTGACGGACAGTTTCGTGGCCAAAGCCGAAGACCTTTTGGCCGAAAAGGAAAAGGAGATCATGGAGATCTGATCTCCTCTTTGAGCCCCGGGCCTGCAGGCCCGGGGCTCAAAGAGGAGATGTAATCTATTTTATAAAAACAAGTCAGTATAGGAATATGTCTTTTGTATGCAATCACCTGGCCATCATCATGGATGGGAATGGGCGCTGGGCAAAGAAAAAGGGGCTACCCCGGAGTGCCGGCCATCAGGCCGGGACCGAGGCCGCCAAGAGAATCGTGACCGCCTGCCGCAAGATGGGGATGCAATATGTGACCCTGTATGCCTTTTCCCGGGAGAACTGGTCCCGCCCCAGAGAGGAGATCAATTTCCTCTTTGATCTCCTGGTCAGGTTTTTGTCTCAGGAACTCAACATGCTGGTGGAGCAATCGATCAGGTTGAACATCCTGGGTAACTGGGAGGAGATGCCCTTTGCAGTCAGACAGGCCATCAAACATGCCTGTGCCAAAAGCCGGGCCGGGAAGGAAATGGTCTTGAACATGGCCCTGAACTATTCCGGACGGGAGGAGATTCTGCAGGCCTGCAGGAATCTTCTCAAACAAGACCTTGATCCTGCGGACCTGAATGAACAGGTATTCCGTGATCAGCTGTTCACCGCAGGCCAGGCCGACCCTGACCTGATCATACGGACCAGCGGGGAGCTGCGCCTCAGCAACTATCTGATCTTCCAGTCTGCCTATTCAGAGCTGTATTTCACCCCCACCCTGTGGCCGGACTTCGATGAAGAGGAGCTGCACCTGGCCCTTGAGGATTTCAAAAAACGGGAGAGGAGATTCGGCCGGGTGGAGCGGATTGAATAGTGAAGATTGCGTATTGAATTCTATTTTATATTTCCGATAGTATACTTACGGTCGTCATAAATTGAGGTTTTGCCTATTCGAAAATCCTGACAGCTGATGCTTAAAATTTCGGAGCCTTGCAATTTATTTCTCCCGTAAGTATCTATATTTTAAATAGTTACACAAGAATGGCTAAGCACTGGATCAGAGGCGTTGAAAAGAAATTACATGTTTTTTTAAATTTTATCAAACAGATACCAGAAGTTGGTTCCAAATGAACCTCCTGTCATACAAGAGCCTTATAAGGTTTCAGTGACGGCAGAGACAAAAGCGCAATTTATGCCAACTTCTGGTATAAACAGCCTATGACCTCGCATCAGCAGCGGCTGCTCACGGCTTCCATCCTGCTCCCTCTTCTGGCGCTTCTGGTTTTTCAGGGTTCACCCCTGGCTTGGGCCTTTGTCCTGGCCGGGGTCAGCATGCTGGGTCTCTGGGAATTCTACTCTCTTTTCTGGCCCAGGCAAAAACGTGCCCTCAAACTTCTAGGACTCATTCCCGCCCTGCTGCTCTGTTTTGGAAGGGATCTCGGTCTGAGTCCAATCGGGATCCTGCTTATCGGTTTCTGGGGGGTGAACTGCTTCTTTTTACTGAAACTCGATCGCGGCCTGCAGGGCAGATGGTCGGAGGCCCAGGTCCTGACCGCAGGATGGTTGTATCTGCCCGTGGTCTTGCATTTTGTCCTTTATCTGCAGAAAATCGAACTGATTCTGGTCTTGCTGGTCACTTTTTTCTCCGATACCGGAGCCTTTTATTGCGGGCGCCTTTTCGGCAAGAAAAAGATCTGGCCGAAGATCAGCCCTAATAAGACCTGGGCCGGCGCCCTCGGGAGCATATTGGCCTCTGTCCCGGTCTGTCTGCTCGTGGGCCTTTTCCAGGGAACGGCTGCGTTGTACCATTGGCTCTGGATTCCGGTTTTGCTCGCCATCGGGGCCCAGATTGGGGATTTTTTCGAATCGGGATTAAAAAGGCATCTCGGGGTCAAGGATTCCGGGACGATTCTCCCGGGCCATGGAGGGCTTCTGGACAGAATAGACAGCCTCCTCCTGGTGTTGCCGGCCTATATGGCTATCCGGACCGCCATGCCCCTGTTTTAAAAGAAACGCGGGACGCGGAGTGCGGAATGAACACTTTGAAAACAGAGGACGGTGGACGGATGACGAAGATGAAAAAGATAAAAGATTCTCCGAATTAATGAAAAGTGCAAATGACCTCTAAAGCGGGTTCTGACCGCACCCCAAATAACACTGTCAGAATGATAAAGAAGTTTAGCCCACAGATAACACGGATTGACACAGACTGAAGAGTCTTGTTTTCCCTTGCGGGAATAAGAATCCGCAAGGAAAAGGAATCAGCCGCTTTGCAGCGGGTGAGCGAAGTTTGAAATATGGCAAAACGGCCTTTTCCTTTTCTTGTTTTTTAGGACAGAGTTTCAGGAGTAAGGCACGAAAATCAGACCTCGCGGATCAGTATCGGATCGAAAGTTATGCTCTCTTATATCTCGTCTTTGCAAAAGGCCGAGGACCTCGGCCAGGGGGTCCGGAAGATCGCGGTCCTTGGCAGCACCGGTTCTATCGGGAAAAATGTCCTCAAAATCGTGGAAGATCATCCCGAACGCTTTGAAGTGGTGGGTCTGGCCGGGGCCAGAAACACCTCCCTTTTGGCCGAGCAGTCCGCAGCTTTCAGGCCCGGTGTCGTCGGCGTAAAGTCCGGATCGTCCGCCGAAGAGCTCAAGGCTCTTCTGCCGGCCGGCTACCGGCCTGAAATCGTCAACGGCCGAAAGGGGTATGAACAACTGGCCTCCATGCCTGAGGCGGACATCGTGGTTTCCGCCCAGGTGGGCGCGGCCGGGCTCGGCCCTACCCTGGCCGCAGTGAAAAGCGGCAAGGTCGTCGCCCTGGCCAACAAGGAGTCCCTGGTCCTGGCCGGATCCCTGATCAGAAGGCTGTGCCGTGAATTCGACTCCGTAATCCTGCCGGTGGATTCCGAGCACAATGCCCTGTTTCAGGGCTTGGCCGGCCACGACCCGCAGGGGGTTTCCAAATTGATTCTGACTGCTTCCGGAGGCCCTTTTCTGGGAAGAGACCAGGATTTTTTAAAGAAGGTCACCCTGGAGCAGGCCCTCAAGCATCCCAACTGGTCCATGGGAGCGAAGATAAGCATCGATTCGGCAACCTTGATGAATAAAGGTCTGGAGCTGATAGAGGCCCATTATCTCTTCGGTCTGGGGCTGGACCGCATCCGGGTCATCATCCATCCGGAGAGCATCATCCATTCCATGGTCGAGTATCGGGACGGGTCCGTTCTCGCCCATATGGGGATTCCGGATATGCGGATCCCCATAGCCTTCTGCCTCGGTTATCCGCAGAGGGTCTCTCTTGATTTGGAGCCGTTGGATCTCGTTGGACAGGGCAGGCTGACCTTTTTCGACCCTCAGAACGAGGATTTTCCCTGCCTGAATTTGGCATATGAGGCCCTGAAATCCGGTTCGAGCTATGCAGTGGTCTTAAACGCCGCCAATGAAGAGGCGGTCTCTCTTTTCTTGAAGAAGAGAATAGGCTTCCAGGATATTCCCAGAATAAACGCCAGAAGCCTGGAACAACACCGGGCGGTTCCGGTGGAAACCATGGAGCATATCCTTTTTCTTGACCAGGAGACACGAAAGCGGATAACATCGGAATTTGGGCAATGATGCTAGGCCGGATACCGGAAGCTGAAAGGCGGTAGCCGGGATCGGGCAGCCTCTGGGCAGCGTTGTTTTGATCTGCAGAACTTTTTCGGCCAGGGCCATGCATCGAACCAGGTATCCAGTTTAAGCAAGACAAGACAACCCGTTTTTTGGCGGATCCGGGCCGGAAGTCGAGGGAACAGAGCCCTTGCCGGGAAAATCAGAATTGGATCAATTGAACTCATAGAGGCTTATGACAACCAGCGTTATCGCCATTGCCCTGGTGCTCGGAGGGCTCATTTTCTTTCATGAACTTGGCCACTTCCTGGTGGCCAAGGCCTTTCGGATAGGGATCAAGACGTTCTCCCTGGGCTTTGGTCCCAGATTGACCGGATTTTCCAAGGGACAGACCGATTATGTCCTCTCGGCCGTACCGCTCGGCGGCTACGTCCAGCTTGTCGGGGAATCGCCCGAGGCGGATCTGCCTGAGGGATTTTCCGAAAAAGACAGCTTCACCCTGCGTCCTCCCTGGCAGAAGATGCTGGTGGTCGCTGCCGGGCCTGTCTTTAACCTTTTGCTGGCCTGGGCCATCTACTTCTTGATTTTTGCCTTTGCCGGCCAGCAGGTCCTGCTGCCCAAGATCGGAAAGGTAGTGCCGGATTCACCCGCCCAGCAGGCAGGGATACAGACCGGCGATCGGGTCCTGAAAATAAATGGCCAGGAAATAGAGTACTGGAGCGATCTGGCTGCCGTTATTGAACAAAGCGGGAAGAATCCCTTGCGTCTTCAGGTGGAGCGGAATCGCAAGCTTCTCGATTTTACCGTCCGCCCTGAGATAGAAACAGCAGAGAACATATTCGGTGAGGAGGTCGAGGTCCCGAGGATAGGGATTGTTGCCTCGGACGACTGGGTTTCACGCTCCATGGGGATTTTCGAGTCTGCCTGGGCCGGGGTGGCCCAGACATGGAAGTTGTTCGAATTGACCTGGACCGGGATCATCAAGATGATCGAGCGGGTCGTGCCCCTGGAGTCTATAGGGGGTCCGATCATGATCGCCCAGCTGGTCAGTCAACAGGCCCAGCAAGGCCTGGTGGACGTCCTGTCCTTGGCCGCCCTGATCAGTATCAATCTGGCGCTGTTGAACCTCCTGCCCATACCGGTCCTGGACGGAGGGCATCTTCTTTTTTATGGGCTCGAGCTTGTATTCAGAAAACCCATCGATCCAAAATGGCGATCTGTGGCCACAAGGGTCGGGCTCAGTCTGTTGCTTCTGCTGATGGCTCTGGCGGTGTACAATGATATCTTCAGAATCATCAACAGCCAGTAAGCCGATTTTGGCCATGAACAGCGCCGAGGACAGGGTCCAATTAGTCCTTGGCCTGGACCTGGAGATTATCTTTGCTCAGGAGATAAAGGTCAGCAACCGGGCGATCCGGGTTCTGCCGCAGGCCATAAGATACTGTTTTCAGGAGACCGGGGTCGGACCGGCGGATCTCGGCGGGGTGGCCAGTGTGCTCGGCCCGGGGACCTTTACCGGGCTCAGGGTATCCATTGCCCTGGCTGAGGGACTGGCCAGGGGAGCCGATATCCCTTTGGCCGGGCTCGAATACCTGCCTCTACTGGCTGCCGGACCGGCCCGGTTCACCAACAAGGAGGTCTGGGTCTGCACCCATGCCAGAAAAGGACTGGTCTATGTCCAGGGATTTTCTGCTCCTGAGGTCCGACCCTTGACCGGGATCGGGGTCCTCGGGCTGGCAGAAGCAGCCGGCCTCATCGGGAAGAGAGAGCAGGCGGTCTGTCTGATCGGCAGCGGGATCAGGCTGTATGAGGACTTCTGGCGCGAGCGGCTTCCCGGAGCCGCTCACCTGGACGGGACGTGGGATCATCCCTCCCTGCGCTGTCTGCTTTATCGGGCCGGCCGGGCCGAATATACCCGGGAGCCCCTTCGTCCCCTTTATTTGAGGCCGTCGGATGCCGAGGTCAATATTCCCCGCCTGGCCGCCCTGCGCGGGGTGGATGTCGAGGACTTCAAAAAGAGGATCCCGGATTTTATAAAGTAAACCGCAATGGATGACCACCGGAAGCATGACTGAAATCAAAAAACGAGAAACCCTGACCGCCAATCTGGAAGATTATCTGGAGACGATCTTTCATCTGGAAAACCGGCAGAAGGGGGCCAGGGCCAAAGACATCGCCGATTCCCTCGGCGTGCAGCGGGCTACGGTTACCGGGGCCATGCAGAGTCTGTCCCAGAAAGGGTTCGTCCATTACCATCCGTATAGTTCCGTGACCCTGACCCCTGAAGGATTCAGGCTGGCCAGCAGGATCGTCTACCGGCACAAGGTGCTGCAGGAGTTTTTTGCTCAGTTCCTGCAGCTGCCCGAAGACGTGGCCGCCTCCAATGCCTGCCGGCTGGAGCATCACATCGATGACCAGGCCCTGGAAAGGCTGATCGCATTCATCCAGTTCGTGAAAAAATGCCCCAGGACCGGTCCGGACTGGCTGAAGGCCTTTACCCGCCTCTGTGATGAGCACGGCTGCTGCGCAAACTGTGAGCCCTGCATCGCCGATAACCTCAAGGATTATCGGTTGGAACAAGAATAAATTCAGAAGGTGCTGAAGATCCATGACCCTGACCAATGCCAAAGAGACCACGGTTTCCAATTTTATCCGGACCATTATCGATGAGGACCTGGCAAAGGGGAAACACAAGACCGTCGTCACCAGGTTCCCGCCTGAACCGAACGGCTACCTGCACATAGGACACGCCAAATCCATCTGCCTCAACTTCGGACTGGCTCTGGACTATGGGGGCCACTGCAATCTGCGTTTCGACGACACCAATCCCCTGAAAGAAGAAGAGGAATACGTTGCTTCCATCAAGGAAGACGTCAGCTGGCTGGGATACGACTGGGGCCGGAACCTGCATTACGCCTCCGATTATTTTCAGGATCTCTATGCCTATGCCCAACAGCTTATAAGGGATGAGAAGGCCTATGTCTGCAGCCTGTCCCAGGAAGAGATCAGGGAGTACAGAGGGACTTTGAAGGTGCCGGGCCGGGAGAGCCCGTATCGGGAGCGATCGGTCCGGGAAAATCTGGAGCTGTTTGAAAAAATGCGTTGCGGCGCATTCCCGGAAGGCAGTCACGTCCTGCGGGCCAGGATAGACATGGCCCACCCCAACCTGAACATGCGCGATCCGGTCATCTACAGGATATTGAAGGCTTCCCACCACCGCACCGGGGATACCTGGTGCATCTATCCGACCTATGACTACGCCCATGGTCTCTCCGATGCCCTGGAAGGGGTGACCCATTCCCTGTGTTCCCTCGAGTTCGAGGACCACCGGCCCCTGTACGACTGGTTTCTGGACCAGCTCCCGGTTCCCAGCCGGCCCAGGCAGTACGAGTTCGCCCGGCTGAACCTCGGCTACACCGTCCTTAGCAAACGAAGGTTGATCCAGCTGGTGCAGCAGGGCTATGTCCAGGGCTGGGATGACCCGCGAATGCCCACGATCTGCGGTTTGCGCAGGCGCGGGTTCTCCGCGGCCTCGATCAGAAACTTCTGTGAACTGATCGGGGTGGGCAAGAGCTACAGCCTGGTGGACATGTCCATGCTGGAGCATGCGGCCAGGGACGATTTGAACAAGACAGCACCCCGGGTCATGGGGGTCCTCGATCCTCTGAAAGTGGTTCTGGTCAACTATCCGGAAGAACGGGAAGAGGAGCTGGAGGCGGTCAACAACCCCGAGGACCCGTCCATGGGAGTGCGCCTGGTTCCTTTTTCCCGGGAGATTTACATCGAAAAAGACGATTTCCGGGAAGACCCGCCCAGAAAATATTTCCGGCTGGCTCCGGGGCGGGAGGTCCGTCTGCGCTACGGCTACTACATTACTTGCAGGGACGTGGTCAAAGACGGGCAGACCGGGGAGATCCTGGAAGTGCACTGCACCTACGATCCCGAGACCAGGGGAGGGGACTCTCCGGACGGAAGGAAGGTCAAGGGGACCCTGCACTGGGTCTCTGCCAGGCACTGCTTGAGAGCCGAGGTTCGTTTGTACGACCGTCTGTTCGTAAGGCCCGATCCCACTGCCGATGAAAAAGAGGGCGGGGACTTCAGGCGGCATATCAACCCTGAATCGCTGAAAATCATTGAATCCTGCCCGGTGGAGCCGAGTATCGGGGAGATGTACCCGGGAAAGAGGTGCCAGCTGGAGCGAAAGGGCTATTTCTGCGTTGACCTGGATACGACACCGGAACACTTGATCCTGAACCGCACGGTACCCCTGCGGGATTCCTGGGCCAAGATAGAGCAGAAGATGAAGGGGTAAGCGCCTTACCTGACCAGCATAACAGGGCTGGGAGAGAGTATTCCTATCTTGTGGCTGATGGTTCCCCAGCCGTGGGTCAGATCGTTCTGATTCATCCGGTGTGACTTGAGGATAATAAGGTCGACCCTGTTGCTTTCGACAAACTCGAGGATTTCCCGGACCCGGTTGCCGACGATGACCTGTTTCTCAATGTTCAGTTCTCCAACTTCCTGTTCCCGGATCAACTCATCCATTCTGGCCTCGGCCCTTTTGATCAGCTTGCTGTAGAAGGGGGCGAATTCATCGTCTTCTTCATGGGCAATTTTTTCCACAACATGGAGCAGGCTGATCTTCCTGAACCGGCCCTGGCCGGATTTTTCCAAAGACTGCATCCTTGCGGCCAGTTTTAAGGCGCTTCCGCTTGCAGAGGATGTGTCCGTGGGGACGAGGATATGTTCAAACATGGTATGACCTCCTTGGCAGTGATGGGGGATTGATTAAAAATGCAGTTTGCTTGGCTGCTTGCGACGGATCCGGCCGAAGATGAAGCCGAACAGGGCCGAGCCGCCGACGACTCCCACCCCGTACAGGAACCATTTGCGCTTGTCGTTTTTCCTGGCCTGTTCCAGTTCCTGCTGGAGCTGGGCCACCTTTTTGTTCAAGGCAGAGACATTTGAACCGGACTCCGTAGCCAGTTTTTTGTAGCGGTTGTTTTCCTCTTTCAGCTCGGAAATCTTGGTCTGGAACTTTCTGTTGTCTGTCTGCAGCTCCTGAATGTCCTGCTTCAAGTCCTGGATCACTATGCCTTTGGGCGGCTGTTCCATGGTGTATTGCTCTATCACCCAGCCGGTTTTTCCGTCAGAAGTTGCCACCTTGACCCAGCCGGAGGCCTGGTCAATAATTTCCAGTCTTGTTCCAGAGGGAATCATTTTCAGGATCTTGTTTTGTGTGCTTGGACCGTTGCGCATGGTGATCTTGAAGGTATCCGTCACATAAACGGTTTTGGCTTCAAGCGGTGTATTCAGGAAGACTAGCAGCAGAAACAGGCTGAATACACTCATCTTCGCGAATCTCATGATGAACACTCCTCATAGTGGTGAGCTGAAAAATTGATCCGGGTGATTTCGAAAGTGATGAACCCATATACCATATCCGGGGTCAGAGGCGCAACCGGGAAAAGGGGCGATCCCCGGAGGGCAGACCGGCTGACGGCTGAATTATCCCTGGCCCGGTTTGGGGATGAACAAGGGATCAAGGTTCGCGTCCTGGCCGGACGCGACGAGCTTGCGGTCGTCGCCGGCAGGGAAGGTTCGCCTTGCCGCAGGCCGCAAAACCTTCTTAGACTTGACTGGACCCGCCTGGACACGTTTTCGGCGGCCGGCCGGGACAGGCAGCAGCCTCTGCTCAAGGCTGTTCTCGGGAAAAAAAAACCCGGGCCCGGGTATGTGGTCCTCGATTGCACGGCCGGACTCGGAGAGGATGCCTGGCTTTTGACCGCCCTGGGTTGTTCGGTGATCGCTGTGGAGAGAAATCCGGTTCTCTTTGCCCTGGTTCGGGATGCCTGGGCCAGGATAGGCATAGAGCGGCAGATCCGGGCCAGGCGCTTGCGGATCGTGTATGCCGAGGCCCGGGATGTCTTGAAATCCCTTGGCAGTAGAGGCGCCTTAAAGCAAGCGACTGAAAGAGTTCCAGGATATCCGGGATATTTGCCCAGGCCGGACGCGGTTTATCTGGATCCCATGTTTCCAGGCCACCGCAAACGAAAAACCGCGGAAAAGAAGCCCATGCGTCTGGCCCGGGCCATTGTCGGTGATTGCCGGGATGACTCGGAAAAACTGCTCGAATTGGCCTTGCAAGCCGCCAAGTCCAGAGTGGTCATCAAAAGACCCCGGAAAGCGCCGGTTCTCTGCTCTGGAATCGGTCCACCTAGACATCAGATTACGGGGCGGGGCATGCGATACGATATCTATATCTGCCGGAAATGAGCAAAGCGCAAGCGAAGATCGACAGGCCCAAAAGATCCTCTGGTCCTGGAGTATGTCAGGCCACAGGAATCAGCGATCATGCATCCAGGCCCTGACACAGGGCCTGGATGCATTGGCCCAGAATACTGTGGTTGTAGCCCCCTTCCAGGATGGCAAAGACCCGTCCCGGACAGACCCGCCTGCTAAAATCCCCCAGGGTTTGCCCCAGCTCCCGGTAGTCGTTTGTGGTCAGCATCCCGCCCCAATCCTGGACATGACGGTCGAAGCCAGCCGAGATCCCCAGGAGTTGGCATTCTTTGACGGAATCCAGGACTGTTTGCAGCTCCGGGGCCGAATCCAGGTGATAGTAGACGATATCCGGGTCGTCGCGGTAGAAGTTGCTGGTTCCGTCCCCGAAGTGGAGATCGATATCGATGATCACCCCTTTGGCCACCTGCTGTTCCCGGCGCATCTTCTCCATGGCCACGGCCATGTTGTTGAACCAGCAGAATCCCCAGCAGGAGTCGACGCTGGCGTGATGCCCCGGCGGCCTGATCAGCCCGAAGCTCGGCTTTCCGGAACAGGCCGTCCGGGCGGCCTCAACGGCCCCGCCGGCTGCCAGGAGGGCCATGTCATAGAGGGGGGCTTTGCTCTTTATGCGTTCCAGGTGCTGACGGGAATGGACGAGGAGGATGTCCTGGTCAGTGGCCGGTGCCGGTTCCAGGAGCGGATAGACAGAGGCCAGTTCGGCCCGGGCCTGATCCAGCCTGCCCCTGGCCGCTGCAGGATCGGCGGCGTAGACCTTTTTGTAGTTTTCGTGAAATATGATTTTCATACTCAGTATGATGCCAATTTTCTAAAAAAATGCAAGTTCATTCAATCATGAACAGCTTCTAAACAGACTTTTGTCTCTGGCCTTGACTGGAAGATACTGTCAGGGTTACATCTTTTGCAGAGAGAGATTTTTTCAGCCCTAAAGCCTGACTGCCGGGTGCCTGCCGAGTGAAAAAGACATGAAACTGAAACCGATCGGGCGCATCAGGTCCCCCTATCTGAAACGTTCGGATTGTCCCAAGCAGGGCCACGAACAGGGATTGCCCGCAGAGATCCTGCTCGAAGAACAATACCTTTCCGCTGCGAACGGCCTTTGTCCGGGGCAGGAACTGCTCGTTTTGACCTGGCTGCACCAGGGAGACCGGTCCGTGCTTGAATGCCATCCCCGGGGGGATAGAAGCCTCCCTTGTAAAGGGGTCTTGGCCACCCGTTCCCCGGACAGGCCGAATCCCGTCGGCCTGCATCGGGTCCGGCTGATCGAGACCGCTGGCAGCAGGCTCCTGGTCAATCCCCTGGATGTGGTTGACGGCACGAGCGTCGTGGACATCAAACCGGTCCTTGGCAGGGAAGCGGCTGTCGACTGGGGCGAACAGATTCCGGCCGAAGAGGGCGAACTCCTCAGGCAGACCGGCCGGGCCGGCTGGCAAAAGGGACTCTTGAGCGGATTCAACGGCAACTTGAGCCTCAAAAGCGGGCAGCGGATGATCATCACGGCTTCAGGAAGCGCCAAAGGTCACCTGGCACCTGGTGACCTGGTCTGCCTCGATCTGGCCGGGGGGCATCCCCACGGGAAT
Source organism: Desulfohalobiaceae bacterium (assembly GCA_021737615.1). Lineage (GTDB taxonomy): Bacteria > Desulfobacterota > Desulfovibrionia > Desulfovibrionales > Desulfothermaceae > JAABTT01. The sequence continues at coordinate 24,336 of JAIPDR010000004.1, forward strand.
ATCCGCATGTCCTCGGAAACCCCCATGCATCTGGCCCTCTATCGCTCCCAGCCCCTGGCCCGGGGCATTGTGCACACCCATCCGGTGCACCTTCTGGCCCTGGATCTGGCCGGCAAAGGATCTCCTCTGGATCTGCCCCTGTTTGAAGCCGGGCTGTTCCGGGAGCTCTTTGCCGAGGTCGAGCCGATTCGGCCCGGCAGCAGGCAGCTGGCCCGGGCCGTGGCCGAGGCGGCCCGGGAGCACCGGGCCGTTTACCTCAGACGGCACGGCCTGGTCTGCTGGGAGGAGAACCTGACCCGGGCCCTGGCTTTGAGCGAAGAGTTGGAAGCCCTGGCCAGGATCAAGTTGCACTGTGATAACTTAGACCAGGATACTAAAGGCTTATCAGGCATTAGATACTGATCCAATGTGAGGAGTTCCAGCATCGCAACTTGCTCAAGGCCTTAAGCTGCCGTTTTTAAGACAGGCCAATGGGATCAGTATCCGGATCGGTCTTGGATAAGCATAAGGGAGTTTAAACATGGAGAAAACGCAGGCCGAGATCCCGGACGAGTTGAGCCGGCAAGATCTGTCCAGGTATGTCCTGGACATGTTCCACCGCATCATGGTCCATCACACCCTGTGGTTCAGGGAGGTGGAGCACCAGATCGGTTTCGAGAAAGCCCTGGAGGTTATGGAGGAGGCCTACGACCGGAGCCTTTCCATCCAGACCGAGCGCCTGGCCCAGGAGTTCGGTTTTGAAATGGAAAACGGGGTCCCCAAACCTCTCCTGGACCTGCCAAAGGAGAAGCTGTTAAGCCTGATGCAGACCATGGCCAAGAACTGGCTGGCCAATGACGGAGTCTGGTTTTTGTCCATGGAGAACAGGCACGGCATGAACGATGCCAAACGCTGCAACGATTCCTGCTGGGCCAGGTACTCCCCGTTCGAGGCCTGGTCCATCAAGAAATTTCTGGGTCTGCCGGAACAGGCCGGGATCCAGGGGTTGAAACAGGCCCTGCGCTACCGGATGTATGCCCAGCTGAACACCCAGACCATCATCGACGAAGGGGTGGACTGCATCCAGTACCAGATGAATGTCTGCCGGGTGCAGGCCACCCGGAAGCGGAAAAATCTGGACGACTATCCCTGTAAGTCGGCCGGGCTGGTGGAGTACACCTATTTTGCCAGGGGCATCGACGAGCGCATACAGACCGAATGCATCGGCTGTCCGCCGGACTGCCATCCTGAAGACTGGTTCTGTGCCTGGCGCTTCCGGATAGCGGGAGATTGAAGATGGTTTTGCCGGCGTCCCGGGCTTTGCAGCAGCTGCAATCCAGGCTGATGCGGCACGGGTTGATCCTGCTGGGGCTGACCGGGGGGATCGCCACCGGCAAGAGCACAGTGGCGGCCATGTTTGCCGAACTCGGGGCGAAACGGTTCGACTTCGATGTCCTGGCCAGGGAGGTGGTCGAACCTGGCAAACCGGCCTGGAAAGACATTGTGGACTTTTTCGGGGAGCGGGTCCTTGCTGCTGACCAAAGCCTGGACCGGCAGGCAGTCTCTGAGATCGTCTTTCAGGATGCCGGAAAACGAAAAAAGCTGGAGGAGATCACCCACCCCAGGATTTTTGAGGAATTTTCGAAACAGATTGAGGAAAGCGGGGAAAAGAATCCGGGAGAAATCCTTCTGGCCGAGATCCCCCTGCTCATCGAATTGGACCTGATGTATCTCTTTCACAGGGTCCTGCTGGTCTATGTTCCGGAGAAGCTGCAGATAGAGCGTCTGGCCCGGCGAAACCGGATCGGCCTGAAACAGGCCGCCTCTCTGGTCCAGGCCCAGGTCTCCATCGAAAAGAAGCGGGAATACGCGGATTTCATCATCGACAACAGCCATTCCCTGGACAGGACGAAAGCCCAGGTCGTGATGATCTGGAAGGAGATAAGCAGGCAGGCTTTCTCCCGGGTTTCAAAGTGAAGCCGGGAGAAAGCCTGCCTGCGGGTGAGGGCCTGACATCGCGGGCTTATCATTGCATGGACAATCCCTCGAAAAAACATAGGCCCGCCAGGACTCGCTACCCGTTCCTGGTGATCGGTTCGATGATGATATTCACCCGCCGGTTCATGGCATCGCTTGATGAGATGGGCTGCGACTCTCCATAGCCAACCGCCTTGATCCGCGATTCCTGGACACCGTCCTGGATCAGGGCTTTTTTAACGGCCTGAGCCCTTTTTTCCGAGAGGGTCTGGTTGTAGTCTTCCGGTCCGGTGGCATCGGTATGGCCCTCGACAAGAATGGTTGTTTGGGGGTACTTCTTCAGGACGTCGGCCACCCGTCCCAGTTCCTGGTAGGCTCCGGGCTTGAGTGTGGATGAGTCGAAATCAAACAGGACTTCCGAGTCGAAGGTGGCCTGCAGGATGTCTTGATCCCGCCTGATGCTGGCTGCTTCGGTCCGGGCTACGGCGTTGCGCAGGTCCTGTTCCTGTTTGTCCATGTAGCGCCCGATCTGATTGCCGGCCAATCCTCCCACTGCGGCCCCTATTCCGGCTCCTATCAGGGTGCCCTCGGTGTCGCCGCCAAAGACCTGACCAAGGATGGCTCCTACTCCTGCGCCGGTTGCTGCGCCGACGCCCGTTCCCTGCCGCTGTTTGGACTGTCCGGCGCAGGAGGCCATTCCCAGGACCAGGGCGAAAAGCAGAGCGTAGAAGAGGTATTTTTTCATGTTGTGAACTCCTTTCCTGTTGATTCCATTTAATTAGTGCTTGGACGTAAACTCACCCATCTACTTCGTCACTGCAAGATTTTGAAATCCTCATGTATTGGAATACACTGCGGTTTCAAAATCTTTTGTTCCTCGTATCTGGGCAAGTTTACGTCCAATCACCGTTTTTGTTCAGAGACTGATCAGCGCAACAAAGAGATAACTAAGGAAAAATTATAATGGTCCTTAACCGAAATGTCCAGGGAAAGAAAACCGGGAATTTTCAGTGTCGAAAAGGCTTCAGGAAGGAGGCGGGACGCCCATGTCTGATTATGATTTTGATTTTCGGCAGTTAGAGGTCTTTTGCAAGGTGGTTGACCTGGGCAGCTTTTCAAAGGCCGCGAAGGAGGTCTACCTGGCCCAGGCCACGGTCAGTGAGCGCATCGCCAATCTGGAAAAAAGAGTGGGCGTAAGGCTCCTGGACCGTCTGGGCAGGAAGATCTCCCCCACCAGGGCCGGAGAGATCTTTTACAGACAGGCCGGCAAGCTCCTGGAGATGAAAAAACTGGCCAGAATGGAGATGGAAGAGTATTTGGGGCTGCAAAAAGGGGTGGTCAAAATCGGGGGGAGCACCATCCCCGGAGAGTATATTCTGCCCCGGCTCTTGGGGAAATTCCAGGAAGAACACCCCCAGGTCTCGATAGATCTGACTGTGGCCGATTCCAGGGAGATCGAGGCCCTGGTCAGTGCCGGCGGCCTTGAAATCGGGGTCATCGGTTATCAGGATGTCGCTCCCGGCCTCGACCGCTATGAACTGTGGGAGGATGAACTGGTCCTGGTCGTGCCCGGGAATCATCCCTGGGCCGGACTGGAGAGCGTCTCCTGGCCTGAGCTTGCCCGGCAGCCGTTCATCGTGCGGGAGCGAGGTTCGGGCACCTTGAAAATCATGGAAGAATACCTGACCCGGGCTGGGATATCGAGCCTGGAGGAACTATCGGTTGCAGCCCGGCTGGGGTCCTCGACCGCAGTCAAGGAAGGGATCAAGGCCGGACTCGGGGTCTCGATCCTGTCCGTTCGGGCGGTTTCCACCGAGGTCCGGCTGGGGCTCCTCAAGGCGATTCGGCTGACCGGGCCGCGCCTGACCAGGCATTTCCATCTCATCCAGGACAACAGACGGTCCGCTTCGCCGCTTTGCCGGGCCCTGCTGGATTTCTTCCTGGAAGAGGCCCGCTAGGGAATTGCAGATTGCAGGGAAGAACCAGGACCAAAATATTCGATAGTTACTTCTTCAAGACCTCGGGATTGACGATGCTCGGGGTGGCCCGGGGCGGGTCCTGTTCGAGAAAGGGCAGCATGTCGTCTTTTGACCAAAGCGGATATCCCAGGAGCAGGCCGGCGCAATTGGTCGCGGCCAGGGTGGCCATGGCCCGGCGGGTCCAGCCCGTGGCCGAGCCGATGTGGGGCAGGAGAACGACGTTTTCCAGATCAGTCAGTCCCGGCTTCAGGTCAGGCTCCTCTTCAAAGACATCGAGTCCGGCCCTGAATTCCGGGTTATCCCGGCAGTGAGCCACCAGGGCCGCCTCGTCGACCACCGGGCCCCGGCTGGTATTGATGAGCACAGCCCCGGTCTTCATCATGGACAGCCGCCGGGCATCTATCTGGTGACGGGTGCTGTCGTTTAAAGGGGTGTGCAGGGAGACCACGTCCGCGGTCTGCAGGAGTTCTTCAAGGCTTTCGGCCCGGCGGCAGCCAAGCGGCTCCTGCCCTTCCGTCCGCAAAAAGGCATTGTAAGCCGAGACAAACCGTTGTAGTTCAGCCGAGCGGCGACGGCTGTAGTAGACCAGGTTCATGCGGTGTCCCTGGAGCATGGTTTTGGCGTAGGCCGTGCCGATCCGGCCCGCCCCGACCACTCCCAGGGTCTGTCCCCATAAGAGTTTTCCCAGGAACAGGCCGGGCAGCCAGCCCGTGAACGAACCGGCCCGTAAGAAGCGTTCCGCCTCCCCGATCCGCCTGGCCGCAGCCAGGGTCAGGGCAGCGGTGGTTTCCGCGGTGGTTTCCGTGAGCACGCCCGGGGTGTTGCCGACGGGCAGACCGATCTCGGTGGCCGCCTCGAGATCGACATTGTTGAAGCCTACGGCCATATTGCTGTAGATACGGCCTCCGGCCGCCTTGAGGCAGGCAAGAAGCTGCCTGTCCCAGGCCTCGGTCAGCTGGCCGATGACGGCCCGGCAGTTTTGGCCGATGGCCTCCCGGATTTCCGATGGTCTCAGAAGGCGGGTGGAGGTGCAGATCTCAACCCGGCAGCCGGCCGCGGTCAGCCTGTCCAGCCAGAGCTGTCCGGGCAGCTCCTTGGTGACCAGGACCCGGTTCTTTCCGCCCGGATTGCGGATAATCCAATTTTTTGATGGCATTGACTGGTCCAGCCTGGTTTTGCTAAGGAACTGTCACAGATTAACCATGGCATAAAAGATTTTGTCCACGAATTTGCACGAATAAGCACCCCGGTGTAATCCTGCTTCGCAGGAACTCCTTTATTATTATTCTTAGAAAGGGGAGGCCGGGACGTCCCGGCCTCCCCTTTGTGCCCGTCAGCGGCCTGGACCGGTGTCAGCCGTCTTTGCCGGGGTTGCCTTTCGCCTGTGCGGCCTGGTATTCCGGATCTTCGGCCAGCTTGCGCAGGATCTGGTAGCGGTCGCTGAACTCCTTCTCGATCTTGGACCGGAGCCGCTTGGACTCTTCCGGGAAGGAGCGTTCCAGCTGGGCGTAGCGGTTCTCTCCGCTCAAAAAATCCTGTATCGAACCGTCCGGGGGTTTGGAATCGAGGCTGAAGGGATTCTTACCCTGCTCGGCCAGGAGAGGATTGTAGCGGTACAGGGGCCAGTAGCCGCTTTGCACGGCCAGTTTTTCCTCTTCCTGTGTTTTGCCCATGCCTTTTTTGATCCCCTGATTGATACAGGGGGCATAGCAGATGATGAGCGAGGGACCGGGGTAGTTTTCGGCTTCGACAAAGGCCTTCATGAGCTGCTGCTTGTTGGCGCCCATGGCCACGGAGGCCACGTAGACGTAACCGTAGGTCATGGCCATGCGGCCGAGGTCTTTCTTGCCGGTCTGCTTGCCCGAGGCCGCGAACTTGGCGATGGAGCCCAGGGGGGTCCCTTTGGAGGCCTGCCCGCCGGTGTTGGAATAGACTTCTGTATCCATGACCAGGATATTGATGTCCTCGCCCGAGGCCAGGACATGGTCGACCCCGCCGTAGCCGATGTCATAGGCCCAGCCGTCTCCGCCAAAGGCCCATACGGAACGCTTGGTCAAGAGGTCTTCCATGCTCCAGATTTCCTCCAGCAGCGGAGCGGGCTCCTCCCGGACCAGGAGTTCTTTGATCCGGTCCCCGTATTCCTTCGATTCCGGTCCCTGGTCCTTGTGGTCCAGCCAGTTCTGCATGGCCTCTTTCAATTCCGGGGACAGGCCTTCGGCCGCGGCGGCCTTTTTGATGACCTCGGCCAGCCTGTTTCGCCTCTGGACCACCCCGAGGAGCAGGCCGTATCCGAACTCAGCCGCGTCTTCAAACAGGGAGTTGCCCCAGGTCGGCCCGTGACCGTCCCGGTTCGTGCAGTAGGGAACCGACGGTGCGGTGCCGCCCCAGATGGAACTGCAGCCGGTGGCGTTGCCGATCATCATCCGCTCTCCCACGAGCTGGGTCAGAACCTTGGCGTACGGGGTTTCGCCGCACCCGGCGCAGGCCCCGGAGAACTCGAGCAGGGGCTGCTGGAGCTGCGAGCCCTTGACCGTGGTCCTGGGCAGGAGGTCGGTCTTGAAGGGGACGGTCAGGGAGAAGTCATAGTTGGGCACTTCCCTGGAATACTGGGTGGGCATGGGTTTCATGACCAGGGCCTTTTCCTTGGAGGGGCAGATGTCGGCGCAGTTGCCGCAGCCCTGGCAGTCCAGCGGATTGACCTGAATCCGCAGGTGAAGCCCTTTGAGCTCCTTGCCTTTGGCCTCGATGGTGGCAAAGCCCTCGGGGGCCTCCTTTTTTTCTTCCTCGGTCAGCAGGACCGGAATGACGGCCGCGTGGGGACAGACAAAGGAGCACTGGTTGCACTGGATGCAGTTCTCAGGGATCCACTCCGGGACATTGATGGCCACTCCCCGTTTCTCATAGCGGCTGGTGCCTGTGGGGAATGTACCGTCCGGCTCAAAGGCGCTCACCGGAAGCTTGTCCCCATGCAGGGCCAGGATCGGGCGCATGACGTTCTTCACGAAGTCCGGCTCCTCGGGCTGGGATGCGGGCAGGTCGGTGGCCTGGGTCCAGGTCTTTGGGTAATCGATCTCCTTAATGTTTTCGATGGTCTTATCCACGGCCTGGATGTTCATGTTCACGATGTCGTCGCCCTTTTTGCCGTAGGTCTTCTTGATGGAGTCCTTCAACAGGGTGACGGCCTGATCAAAGGGCAGGACCCCGGACAGATTGAAAAAAGCGGTCTGCATGATCATGTTGATCCTGCCGCCGAGCCCGACTTCTCCGGCGATCTTGACCGCGTCTATGCTGTAGAACTTGAGTCCTTTCCCGGCTATGTTCCGCTTCAGGTTGGCCGGCAGGTTGTCTTCCATGTCCTTGACAGAGGTCCAGGGGGAGTTGAGGAGAAAGGTCCCGCCGTCCTTGATGCCTTCCAGGAGATCGTACTGGGTGACGTAGGTGGGCTGGTGGCAGGCCACGAAGTCGGCTGAATTGACCAGATAGGTGGACTGGATCGGGTTTTTCCCGAAACGGAGATGGGAGACTGTGTAGCCGCCCGATTTCTTGGCGTCGTAGGAAAAATAGCCCTGGGCATAGAGGTCGGTGTTGTCTCCGATGATCTTGATGGCGCTCTTGTTGGCGCCCACGGTCCCGTCCGATCCCAGCCCCCAGAACTGGCACTGGACCGTGCCTTCCGGGGCGGTGTCGGCAAAGGACTCATCTACTTTCAGGGAGCTCCTGGTCACGTCGTCGGTGATCCCGACCACGAAGTGTTTTTTGGGGCCGGCCCAGTTCATGTTGTCGAAGACCGCCTTGGCCATGGCCGGGGAAAAATCCTTGGAACCGAGACCGTACCGGCCTGCGCTTAAAACCGGGATCTCTTCCCGCTCCAGAAAAGCGGTACACACGTCCTGGTAGAGGGGATCTCCCTGGGCTCCGGGCTCCTTGGTCCGGTCGAGCACCGTGATTCGTTCCGTGGAGGCGGGCAGGGCCGCAAACAGGGCTTCGGGGACAAAGGGCCGGTAAAGTCTGACCTTGACCAGGCCGACCCGCTCCCCTTTGTCGTTCAAGTGGTTGACCACCTCTTCTATGGTCTCGCAGGAGGAGCCCATGGAGACGACGATTCGGCTGGCTTCGGGGTGGCCCACATAATCGAAGGGTTTGTAGCGGCGTCCGGTGAGGTCGCCGACTTTTTCCATGTTGTCTTCGACGATTCCCGGGAGCTGTTCGTAATAGAGATTAATGGCCTCCCGGTTTTGGAAGAAGATGTCCGGGTTCTGGCTCGTTCCCCGTAAATGGGGGCGTTCCGGGTTCATGGCCCTGCTTCTGAAGTCCTCGATAGCCTCATGGTTGATGAGGGAGGCCATGGCCTCATAATCGATCATCTCGACCTTCTGGATTTCATGAGAGGTCCTGAAGCCGTCGAAAAAGTTGATAAAGGGCAAGCTGGATTCAATGGCGCTCAAATGAGCGATGAGGCCGATATCCATGACTTCCTGGACAGAGGCCCCGGCCAGTTGGGCCACCCCGGTCTGCCTGGCGGCCATGACGTCGGAGTGGTCCCCGAAAATGGACAGGGCGTGCGTGGCGATGGCCCTGGCCGTGACATGGAAGACCCCGGGCAAAAGTTCGGCCGCGATCTTGTACATGTTCGGGATCATGAGCAAAAGGCCCTGGGAGGCGGTGAAGGTCGAGGTCAGGGCCCCGGCCGCCAGACTGCCGTGGACGGCCCCGGCCGCTCCGGCCTCGGACTGGAGTTCCCTGATGAGGACCTGCTGCCCGAAGATGTTTTTCCGCCCCTGGGCCGCCCACTCATCCGCCACCTCGCCCATGGTGGAAGAGGGGGTGATGGGGTAGAGGGCAGCCACGTCGCTGAGTGCATAGGCTACATGGGCCGCGGCAGTGTTGCCGTCGATGGTTTGCGTCTTTTTTGCCATAGGTCGTCGACTCCTTGGTCAGCTTTGCCTCTGGCAAAGCTGACATATAATTGTTTAATATATTTAATAATGAAGTTTCACAAAAGGTTGTATTTTGAACGTCTCGGAAATCCTGCATGTTTTTGGTAAGATGGTAAAACCAAAAAGTGCATACAGCTTTCTGTTTCAAAAGTCAAGTCGTCTGATCGGCCAGCCCAGCTTGGCGCTTACTGACCTGATACGGATTCATGAACCGGACTTTCGGCCGTCTGACGGAGACAGCTGCGCCCAGAGGGCTTCGGCCATGTGCAGGACTTTGAATTTGCGTTTTTCCTTTTCAGCGGTCCCCCGGAGCTGCATGATACAGCCCGGGCAGTCCGTGACCAGGCAGTCCACTCCCAGGTCCTGGATGCGGTCTAATTTATTGTGGACGATGGTCGCGGATACCTCGGGGAACTTCATGGAGTAGGTCCCGCCGAGACCGCAGCAGGTCTCTTCCTCGTCGTTGCGGACATAGTCGTACCCGGCCAGGGTCAAGAGTTCACGGGGTTCGCTTCTGACCCCCAGGCCGCGGCAGAGGTGGCAGGGGGCGTGGTAGGCCGTGCTGGGTCCGGAATCGGAAAAGCGGTCTGCTTCGAGGCGGGCCACATTGCGCAAGAAGGAGCTCGCGTCCATGATCTTATCGGCAAACTGTTGGACTTTGACCCCGATTCCCGGCAGATTTCCGGCAAGGTAGGGGTAGTTCTCCTTGAGGTGGGAGCCGCAGGAGGCGCAGAGGGTGACGATGGCGTCGTATTTGGAGGGATCGACGGCCCGCAGGTTGTGCAGGGCGATTCTAAGGGCGGCCTCTTTCTCCCCGACCATCAAGACGGGCAGCCCGCAGCAGCCCTGCTCTTTGGGGAATTCCACCTCGATATTCCTGCCCTGCAGAAGCTCCAGGAAGCGTTCCAGCTGTTCCGGATAGACAAAGTCCTGGAGGCAGCCGGAGAAGAGGGCGATTCGGTATTGCGGGGCCTCGACCCCGGGTTTCACCTCCGGCCAGCTGTCCCGGAACGGTTTGGCGGCAAGGGCCGGCAGGGCCTTGAAGTCCTGATCCCCTAAGAGAAACCGGGGCAGGTGGCGCAGGTAGGCGGATCTGCCCCGGACGGGTTTTTGCAGGTACTTTCCGGACCAGAGCAGGGAATGAAAGAGCCTGCGCCTGGTCAGCACATGGGCCAGGCCGATGTTCAGGGCAGGTCGGAAATCGTCGGACTGGATCACGGCCTGGACTTCCTTGATCAGTCTGGGCAGGTCGATCCCGGACACGCAGACCGCCTTGCAGGCCTGGCAGTTGAGGCAGTTCTGGGCCAGGAAGCGGTCTTTTTCCCGTCCGTGAAAGAAATAGGTCAAAATGAGGCCGATGGGACCGATGTAGACATGGCCGTAGGCATGGCCGCCCACCAGTCTGTAGACCGGACAGACGTTGGCGCAGGCACCGCAGCGGACACAGCGCAGGGCCTGGGAGAAGACCGGGTCCCTGGCCAGGGCCAGCCGCCCGTTGTCGATGAGGACGACGTGGATGATTTTCCTGTCTTCGGGGGCCGCCCGGCATTCATTGGCCCCGGTGATCCAGGTCACATAGGAGGAGATGGACTGTCCGGTGGCGTTTCTGGGCAACCCTTTGAGGATGGGCAGGGCCTCCTTCAGGGTGGGCACCAGCTTGTCGATCCCGACCAGGGCCACGTGGACTCTGGGCAGGGTGGTGGCCAATCTGAGGTTGCCTTCGTTGGTGACCATGCCCAGGGTTCCGGTTTCGGCAATCACGAAATTGGCACCGCTGATGCCCATGTCCGCTTCGATGAATTTCTGCCTGAGTTCCCGTCTGGCCACCTTGACCAGGCTCTGGATGTCCGTGGTCTGTTCGTGGCCGGTGACCTCGCTGAAGAGCCGGCTGACCTGTTCCTTGGAGACGTGGATGGCCGGAAGGACCATGTGCGAGGGCACTTCCCGCCGCAACTGGATGATCCATTCGCCGAGATCGCATTCCGTGATCTCGAGCCCTTTGTCCTGCAGGAAATCCGAGAGCTTGACCTCTTCAGCGGTCATGGACTTGGTCTTGACCACCCGTTGGCAGTCGTTTTCCGCGGCGATTGTGCTAATGATTTCGTTGGCTTCCCGGTCGCTGTGGGCCAGATGCACCTTGATACCCAGGGCTTCGGCCTTTGCCTTGAACTGCTTATAGAGCTCTTCGAAGCGGCTGAGCGAGTTGTCCTTGGCCTCTTTGATGGCCTCGATAACAAAATCCAGATCACAATCTGAAAAGGCTTTCTCCCGGCTGCCCCGGTAGGCGGTGGTGAAGTTTTCAAGGGCCTTGCGCTGAAAATCGTACTTCAGGGCCGTTTTCAGCTCCTTTCGGTATTCGTGAAGGGTTCTGGCGTCTTGCATTGGTGCCCCTTGTTTGGGATGGATGTCTTATCTAGTGCTTGGACGGAAACTCACCCATCTACTTCGTCACTGCAAAATTTTGAAATCCTCATGTATTGGAATACACTGCGGTTTCAAAATTTATTGTTCCTCGTATCTGGGCAAGTTTACGTCCAATCACCGTTTTCGTTCAGGCACTATCTATCCTGGAACCTTCTGGGTTGCTGGCGAAGCCCGCTTTAAAGGTCCTTAAGAATATAGATCTGTAATTCTAAAGGTCCGTGGACGCCCAGGGCCAGGACCCGCTCGATGTCGGCCGTCCTGCTGGCCCCGGTTATAAAGGCGGTGTAGTTCGGACCCTTATGAAACATCTGGGTCAGGGGTTCCAGGAGGTCTTCAGCGGTTTCATGGATGGCAGAAGCCGGGAGAAGGACAGCGTGGATTTCGCTGATCATGCTGGCCAAACGGATCTCCTCCCGGCTGGAGTCCATGACCACGGTCCCGTTTTCGGCAATCCCGTACTGGGCCCAGGTCAGCCCGATATCGATGCCGCTTAAATGGGAATGCAGGCCCTTGTCTATGAGCCGGATTCCCCTGGGACGGCAGAGCGTGATGAGCATATCCAACTCTGTGTCTGCCAGGCCTGGAGCCGCGATGATCCTGGACCATTCTTTAAGTTCGCAGAGATCGGCCGCCTTTTCCGAGAGCGGATGCTCGCAGCCGGAGGCAAGGGGTTGACAGGCCTCTTTGTCCACACAGGTTGCGACCAGATGCTCAAAGGCCTGGGGCAGACCGGAAACAGGCACTACGGAAGCGGAAACGGCTGCTGCCCTGTCGCTGAAAGCTTGAATACATTCATTCCGGTTCATTACGTGCTCCAAAGAATATGTTCACCTGATGCCTGGACGAAAACTCACCCATCCACTTCGTCACTGCTTCGTCGCTGCAAGATAGGGTTTGACAAAGAGTGTCGTTCAATCTATATCTTTAATTAGAATGACTTGAATTCAATCGGGTGAGAATGATTGCCTCAACCAGCCTGTCCGTGGGGGATGTCTTTCATCCGATTTCAGTCTCTTCTCTATGACATCCTGTTCCTTGGGTCAATGGCTGCTTTTGGGCAAAAAGTCAAGCCGGATCAGGATAATTGCCCATTGCGAGACCGCGGTATCTCTTTCGAAGGCGGTTGAGAATTTCCTTCTTGACAGAAACGCGTCTTGCTTATTATGGTAAGTTCATTAGACCATCTTACCGGGATAGGGAGAGTCTTCTTGACCTAAGGAGGAAACAGCCGTGAAACATAATGACCCATTGATTCGAGATCTGGAGGCCATCGTCGGCCAGGGAAACGTTTTGTACGACAAGGTTTCCCTCAGTCATTACGAATACGATGCCTCACTGTTCAAGGCAAGGCCCAGGGCCATCGCCTTTGCCACCTCTACTGAGCAGGTCTCCGGCTTGGTCAAGTACGCCAATGAACACTCGATCCCCTACGTAGCCAGGGGCTCCGGGACCAACCTCAGCGGGGGCTCCATTCAGAAGGACGGGTTGATCATTGAAATGCGGCGTATGGACCGGATCCTGGACATCGATGTCCAAAACAAGACCGCCCTGGTCGAACCAGGGGTATTCAACCTGACCCTGCAAAACGCCCTGGCCCCGTACGGCTACTATTATGCCCCGGACCCGGCCAGTCAGAAGGTCTCCACCCTGGGCGGCAATGTCGGGGAGAATTCCGGTGGTCCCAAGTGCCTTAAATACGGGGTGACCAGCAATCATATCCTGGGCCTGGAGGTGGTCTTGCCCAACGGCCAAGTCACCTGGCTCGGCGGCAGCGCCGCCGATGCGCCCGGGGCCGATGTCCTGGGCCTTTTTGTGGGCTCGGAAGGGACCTTGGGGGTGGTGACCAGGATACTCGTGCGCATCATGCGCCTGCCTGAAAACGTGATCACCATGCTGACCATCTTCAACTCCATAGAAGAGGCCGGCCAGGCGGTTTCAGACATCATATCCGAAGGGATCATTCCGGTTTCCCTGGAGATCATGGACAATCTGACCATTCAGGCTGTCGAGGATTCGATGAATGCCGGCTTTCCCAGGGATGCGGAGGCGGTCCTGATCATAGAGCTGGATGGAATAGCCGAGGGCCAGGAAGAGCAGGCGGACCGGATCCTGGAGTTGTGCAGCAAGAACAACGTAGTCAGTTCGTCCAGGGCCACGGACGACAAAGCCCGGGCCAATCTCTGGGCCGGGCGCAAGGGCGCCTTCGGGGCCATCGCCAGGCTGCGGCCCTGCTACCTGGTCTGCGACGCCACCGTTCCCCGGGTCAACCTTCCCAAGGCTCTGTCAGCGGTCAAAGAGATCTCCAGGAAGTACGACCTGCCCATAGCCAATGTCTTTCACGCCGGGGACGGCAACCTCCACCCGCTGATCCTGTTTGACGAAAGGGACCGGGAAGAACTCAGCCGGGTGCACAAGGCAGGCAGCGAGATCATGAGGGCCTGTGCCGATCTCGGGGGGACCATCAGCGGAGAGCACGGCATCGGCGCGGAAAAGATGAAGGAAATGACCTTTATTTTTTCTGATCAGGACCTGGAAGTGATGCGCGGCATCAAAAAGGCAGTTGATCCGAAGAATCTATGCAACCCGGGCAAGATGTTGCCCCAGGCGGCCTGAATCCGGTTTGCCTCTCCAGAGAAGTCCTGGGGGAGGCAAACTGGATATGACTATCATAAAAAAAGGAGGGTGTGCTGTGCCCGCAACAGAGATGACTGCTTCGGCTGAGGCCGCTCTGCAGGAACTGGACCAACTGGGAATCGAGTACAAGGACGTAGAAAAACCGGATTCGGTTGACTCTCTTCAGTCTGTCATGGCCAAAGCCTCCAGCCGGGACCTGAAGGTCCTGCCTCTGGGCGGGGGGACGAGCCTCGGAGCCGCCAACCTGCCGCAGCGAGTGGATATTGTCCTGGATATGACCGGTCTGGACCAGATTATCCAGTTCGATCCCAAGAATCTGAACCTGAGCGTGCAGGCAGGCCAAAACATCCAGGCCGTCAACCGGTTCCTGGCTGAGCAGGACCGGGGCTTCTTCCTGCCCCTGGATCCATTGCTCCCGGAGCGGGCAACCATAGGCGGGGCCTATGCCTCCAATTCCAGTGGTCCCTGGAGGCAATTCTACGGAACCATCCGCGATCTGGCTCTGGGAGCCGGGGCCCTGGATGCCGGGGGCAATGCGGTCAAATTCGGGGGGGTGACCGTCAAGAACGTCTCGGGATACGATCTGACCAAGTTTTTTATCGGATCAGCCGGGAGCCTCTGTCTCATCACCCGGGTCTCCTTTCGCATCCTGCCTCTGCCGGATGCCTTTTCCACGTGCGAGGTCCTGCTCAAAGACGAGGAACAGGCCGGGCAACTGCTTTCGGATGTCCGGTCCTCTGTGCTCGTGCCTTCGGCCCTGATTGCCGTCAGGGAGAAAAAGACCCGGGGCTTGCGGGTCATTGCCGCTTTTGAGGGCCATCCCAAGGCTGTGGAGCGTCAGAATAGAGATTTGGCAAAGCTTGGAGAAGAATACGGGGGCGGCTCCCGGGTGCTGAGCGGGCGGGAGAAAGTGCAGGCCAGGATCAGAGAGGCTTTCAACCCGGATCCTGCTGCAGAAAAGACGGCCATCTTCAAGGTCTCGGTGCCCATCTCCAAAGGAGCCCAGACCCTGGGACAGGTCCGGCAAAAGGCGAAAGATCAGGACTTAGAGGCCAAGCTCGTCCTTCTGGCCGGCAACGGCGTCCTGTATGCGCACCTGGATTACGCAGATGAGGCTGATCTGCTTCCCTTTGTAAGCTTTCTGAAAGACACGGCCGCAAAACAGCAGGGCCACGTTGTTCCGGTCCAGGCCCCTTACAGCGTTATCAGCGGCTGGGGCTTGCGGGGAGATTCCGTGGTCGATCGCTTCGTCCTGCAACCCGTCAAGAATCAATTCGATCCCTCCGGGATCCTCTTACCAGTGAACGCATGATCATCGAACTTCCATATTGTCCGGATGAAGGGACTGGGGGTATTTGCTATGAGTGAAGAGCTGCAAACGGTCTACGACGAAAGCGCCCGCTGCAACAAATGCGGGTTCTGCCAGGCGGTCTGCCCGATATTCGACATTACCAAGGACGAACGTTCCGTGGCCCGGGGACACAACGCCCTGGTGCGGAAGCTGATCGAGGGGAATTTGGAACTGGACCAGGAATTCAAGGATCCTCTCTACGAGTGTCTGCTCTGTAAAGCCTGTGTGGAAAACTGCTTCCCCGGCGTCCTGACCAACAAGATCGTGGTCAAGGGGCGTTCCGAGTACATGCAGCAGGTGGGCCAGCCCAGGATGATGCATTTTTTGTTTCATAAGCTCCTGCCTGACCAGAAAAAGATGGCCAAGTACATCCGCTTTCTGGCCTTCGGCAAGAACGCCGGCATGAGCAGGATGGCCAGGTCTCTAGGGATCTTGAAGTGGTTCCGCCGTGATCTGGACAAGGCCGAAAACATCGTGGAGAAGATGCCCACCCGGTTTTTCCGGGACCGGGTCGACTCCCTGCAGTTGGTTCCGGAAAAGCCGGTTACGAAAATCGCCTATTTTGTGGGCTGCGGCTTCAATTTCGTCCTGCCCCACTGCAGTGAAGCCACCCTGGAGGTCCTGGTCGGGCACGGAGCCGAGGTGGTGGTACCGGATCACGGCTGCTGCGGCCTGCCGGCCTATGTCTATGGAGATCTGGAGGCGGCCAGGAAGATGGCCAAGAAAAACATCGAGACCTTTGAGGGTCTGGACGCCGACTTGATTCTCACCGAATGCGCCAGTTGCTCCTCGTTTCTCAAGGAGTACCCGGAGGTCCTGGAAGGCGATCCCGATTGGGTGGAGCGGGCCGAGACACTCATCAAGCGGGTCAAAGGGTTCAGCGAATATCTGCACGACAAACTCCCGGAGCAGGAGCAGGAGCAGGGTCCGGGAGAATCGGTCAAGGTCACCTATCACGACCCCTGTCACATGTGCCGCTATCAGAATTTGAAGAAGGAGCCCAGGGAGCTGCTGCAGAAGATACCAGGGGTCGAGCTGGTAGAGCTTCCGGAATCGGACCGCTGCTGCGGCGCGGCCGGGAGTTACAACATCCTGCACTATGATCAGTCCATGCGGATCCTGGATCGGAAGATGGACAATCTCAAAAAGACCGGGGCCGCGGTCTTGACCACGGAATGCCCTTCCTGCTGCATTCAGCTCGGGTACGGTGTGCGACGGGCCGGGCTTCAGGCCCGGGTTGTGCATATCAGCGAGCTGGTACGCGAGAAATGCCGTAAGCTCCGAGCAGCCGGCGAATGATCCGGTCCAGGGTTCAGGGGAAAGCCTGAAGCCCGGGCCTGCCTGGGCTTTGGGTCAGCCCGGCCGCCGGCCGGACCGGCCACTATCCGCCGCTTTTCTTGACTGCATAGCCCAGGTTTTTCAGTTCGGTCAGCACGAGATCCCGATGGTCGCCCTGGATTTCAATCGTCCCGCTCTTGACCGTTCCCCCGGAGCCGCATTTCTTTTTCAGTTTCCGGCCCAGGATCTTCAGATCGGTTTCCTTTAGTGGGAGACCGCTGATCACGGTCACCCCCCTGCCTTTGCGCCCTTTGCTCTCCCTGGAGACCCTGACCGGACCGCCTTCTTCGGGCAGATCCGCTCCGGCAGCACACCTGCAGCCGGAGACCGGCCGTCCGCATTCAGGGCAGAGCCTTCCTCTTTCGCTTGAATAGACAGGGGCTGCCGGCTTTTTTTTCATAATCAAAACGATAATTTCAGCGGCAAAAGTACGTATCCTGTTATCTTTGCCCCGGACATGTTGCCCGGGCTCAAACCTGTTATCAGAAGCCGGGGAGCTTGAATTTCATGGTCACTTCCCCGGTTTTCCGGTCGAGGCTGAGCAGCTGCTCCTGATCATCCCCCGGGGTCAGTTTCTGCCCGGTAGCCATCTCCAGGAGGCCACTGATAAAGGACAGGCCCGTGTTTAAGACCTCTTCCATCTTTTCCTGTGACTGATGTGCAAGCGAAGAAGATGCTTCCCCGGGGCCTTGGGAAAGGCCGCTTCGGTTTTCAGCCGGGGTCTGATCGGCAGCAAGGGGTTCCAATGTTTCTTCGGCAGCCACGTCCAGGCCCGGAGGTTCTTCCTGCAGGACCCGGGGGTTAAGGTAGTGGGGCGTGTCTTCGGGTATGTCCTCGCTCTGCCTGGGCTCAGAAGCGGGTGCATCCTCCGGCTCCTGGCCCATCATCTCCCTGAGTCGATTTAACATTTCGTTGCGCTTTTCTCTGGAAAACTCCACCGAATCGACCGTGCCGTCGAACACTCCCTGAAAGAGTTCGGTTTTCAAATGGATCCCGGCCAGGATCTTTTCCTCGATGCTGTCTTTGCAGACCAGATTGATGACATTCACGCTCTTGCTGGTCTGGCCGATGCGGTTCACCCGGCCGATCCGCTGGTTCATCCGGGCCGGATTCCAGGGGAGTTCGAAGTTGATCACGCAGTCCGCAGCCTGGAGGTTCAAGCCCGTGCCTCCGGAATCGGTTGACAGAAAGACTTTGCACTCGGGGTTTTCGGAGAATTCGTCGATCAGGGCCTGACGTTTCTTGACCGGGATCTTGCCGCTTAATTCGACAAAGGGGATGCCGGCCCGGGACAGCTGCTTGCCGATCAGATAGGTCATGGTGGTCCACTCGCTGAAGATGACCACCTTGCGGCCGCTCTGCAGGACCAGTTCATCCAGGATGTTTTCCAGTTCCTTGAGCTTGGGCGATATATTGCTCTTGCGGTCGATGAGATAGGTCGAATCGCAGACTCTGCGCATCTGAACCAGAAGTTCCTGTATTCGCCTGACATCCATGGGGGGTCAGGAATTTCTTGTTCAACAGGGGCAGAAGGGACTGCAGGAAGCCGTTGTGGATTTTGGCCTGTTCATGGGTCAGGTCGAGATAATAGGTGTTCACGAGTTCGTCCGGCAGGTCGGAGAGGACCTCTTCCTTGCGCCTGCGGATGACGATGGATTTTAGCTTGTCGTGCAGGGAGTCCAGGTTGCGGTAGCCGATGATCTTGTCCTTCTTGTCCCGGCTGAGCATGAAATGCTCGGCGGCAAACCGCCACAAGGGGGAGAGCATTTCCGGATCCAAAAACTGGACGATGGAGTAGACATCTTCGAGCTTGTTTTCAAGCGGGGTCCCGGTCAGGACCAGGGAGTGCTTCCTGGGGAGGCTCTTGACCGCGTCCGCGGTCTTGGTGGCGAAGTTCTTGATGCGCTGGGCCTCATCCAGGATGATCAGATCGGGGTTGAATCCGGAGAGGATGGTCACGTCTCTGAGCACGGCTTCATAATTGGTGATCTTAAAAAGAGCAGAATTTTGTTCATAGGTTTTCCGTCTCTGCCCGGGACTGCCGGCCACGATGGCGGCCCGCTCGGTGGTGAATTTTTCGATTTCCCGCTTCCACTGCTCCTTGAGCGAGGCCAGGGTGACCACCAGCACCCTGCCGAAACCGAAGAGGTCTTTCTTGAGGACGGCCAGGGCAATGGCCTGCAGGGTTTTTCCCAGCCCCATCTCGTCTCCGATCAGGGCCGCTTTTTTATAGAGACCGAACCTGACCCCTTCTTGTTGATAGGGGTAGAGCTCGGTCTTCAAGAAATGAAGCGGAGGCAGGTCCCGGCCTTCCAGACTCCGCACCTCCTGATCCAGGAAGCGGGATTCCACCCGGCGCAGGGTCTCTTCTGAAATGCGGACCTGCTTCCTGCCTTGGACCCGCCGGAGCAGAAATGGGAAACGGCTCAGGTCCTGGCTGCGAAACAGGCCGTCCTCTGCAAAGAACTCCTGGATGGTCTCCAGCAGTTCATTGCCGGCAGTGACTGCCGGCTCGAAGAAGACCCGCGGCCGATCGGCGGCGGAATCCCAGAAGATGTCCACGAAGGGGAACTGCTCTGTCTCGACCCGTTGCTTGAAGTCCTGGCGCTTCTTGATGTGATCGCTGAGATAGATGAGATGCTTGCAGGTCTGCAGGCAGTTGGAGTTGAAATCCGGACAGGAGCAATGGCCCTGCCCCTTTTCCGGATCGTGGAGGCAGACCGTGTACTGTCGTCCTTTTTCGGTTTCCAGGAGGTGCTCGCCCTTGTACGTTTCCCCCAGGCTAACGCTGTAGGCTTCGCTTTTGGCCCTCTTGGCCCGGTCTTCCAGGGCCTTTTGCCGTATTTCCCCGGGGGTCAGGCACTTTTCGGCAGGTTTGTCCCGGCCGGGGGCTTCTTCTTTCCAGCCCTGGATCCTGTCCAGAGCGTCGAGCATGACCGCCACGACATGCTTGCAGCCCGGGCCGGGGTAGGGGCAGTCGCACTCGTATTCCAGGCCGTCCCCGTCGACCCCTATCCTTGCGGTGTAATCCCCGTAGTTGCCGTCGATGTCATAGACGAACCAAGTCTGTTCAGGATCGGTCTCCCGGCAGATGTAGGAGCCGCACTCATAAATCTTTTGGCCCCTGGAGAAAATAACGTCTGAATCCGCGATCCGGCTGCGGATATAGTCCTGGTCAAAGGCAATCATGGTCTGGCTCCAAATGGTCAGGGACTGTGCCTGGCATTTTCAAGTGTATGGTTCGATTACTGACGGTTGTCTTACTTTCGTTATCCTGTTTTGATAACAGGAATTGAAAATCTGAGAACTCAAAACTGGATAGGTGTCCTTCATGAATACTTTGAGAATTGCTGATACAAAAAACGCTCAAGAAAAAAGAATGTGGATAAAAAACCTTCTACCTTCCATTCAGCATAGAAACTTGCGATTTTCAAAGTGTAAGCGGATGGGCGCCAACTGGATATGTGTGTATCAAAATCTGCAGAAGTTGTCGAATTGACCCGGCTCTTTTTTTGGGATATAATATAATTCATGAAATATCTCAATGGCTTAAAAGAATACCTGGATGCTCATTACGAACAGGCGGTCCTGGATCAGGCCCGGGCCTCGGGCCGGGAATGGGTCTTCCATCTGCACGGGGATCGGAGTGTCGTTTCGGCGGATTTTCAAAACGAACGCTATGAGCTGATTTTCGGCAAAAGCGGCCCGCGGCCGGAGAGCGTTCACAAGACCGAGGTCAAGTTCTTCTACCCGCAGGAACAGGCTGAAGCCGTGGCCAAATCCCTCAAGCTGGGCAAAACGGTTCGGGCAAAGGGATTGG
Source organism: Desulfohalobiaceae bacterium (assembly GCA_021737615.1). Taxonomy (GTDB): domain Bacteria; phylum Desulfobacterota; class Desulfovibrionia; order Desulfovibrionales; family Desulfothermaceae; genus JAABTT01. Next base: position 44,775 of record JAIPDR010000004.1, read on the forward strand.
GGCCTCTCTATTACAGCAAAGACCGCTGCTTCGTGAAGAACAAGTCCCTGTATCCCCTTATGCTGGACCGGGAGGTGGTCCTGGTAACCCTTCTGGAGGGCGAGATCCTGCGGGGCCTGATCTCAGGGTTCAACCGCTACGAGATCAGCCTGCATCTCAAGGGCGGGGTGCCGGTGACCCTCCTGAGGCACGCCATCTTTGCCTTTGTCAACAAGAAGGGCCGCTCCTTTCTGAAAAAAGACCAGGAGCGCCTGAAAGACTGGCAGAAAAGTGCTTATTTCATTGAAGCGACCTGAGAAACCCGGAGCATGAAATCCAAAAAGAAGATTAAAAATAACAAGAGTTCAGGGAAGTTCCTTCTCAAGGACACCAATCCCAGGAAACAGGCCGGAAATCAAGAGGTTGAATACGATCCCCGAAACAGGATTCCGCCGCATTTTCAGAGTAATATCGACCAGGCGGCTGCCTCGGGATTAAATTGGGCCAAGACTCGGATTCGGGAGGAACTCGATCCTTTTTATCAGAGCATGCAGCGCCGCTTGAAGCGTGACGTCCGCAATACCAGTGAGTATTATGAGGCCCTGGCCCGGGAGATGGAGGAGAGCCTGCAGCATCGCAATCTGAGCCCGGACCAGAGACGGGACAGGGAGTCCAAGATCCGGGAACTGCCCGCAGAAGCAGAGCTAAAGGTCAAGGATCTGAAGGCAAAGTACAGGATCGAGGTGGACGTCAGGATAGCAGCCCTGGTCCGGCTTTTGGTCGACGTGGTCCAGTTGCAGGTCCGGGTAGTCTACCGCAAGCTCAAGCGGGACATTCACGTGACCTGGAACCCATTGCTCAAGGATCTGGAACCGCTGCTCTGCGAGCAGTGCAACAAGGCCATGAGGATCGTGCATCCGCTGGACTACAAAAGCGGCTTCCGCCAGGTCTGCGGGGAGTGCCTGACTTCGGGCTAGTATCCAGTTTGAGCGGCTGAATAAAAAACGTCCGCAGGCTTAAGCTGGATATGTTTTGGCTTGTAGTCTTACATTGCAGCTGCAATGTGTTTGACCATCCTCTTGTAATTTCCTTTTATTTCATCAATAAATCCTAGATCAGTAACCGACAGCAGATCCAGCAGTTTCAAGGGAAAGGAAGCCAGCCTGTATTCGAGGGTTTCCATATCCAGAGCGCATTTTCTGGCCGCTGCCGACATGGTGGTTTGCCAATCGATATTGGCAGCTGCATAAATGGTATACAGATCAAAGATATCTTTGGGGTCGTCCCTGCCGAGGATGGCGCAGATCTTGTTGGCGGCAATGTTTTCCAGATTGTCAAGGACAATACCGTGTTCGGTGCGAACCAATTTTCCGTATCTGAAGACCCGGTCATTCACAAGATCGATCCGCAGCTTTTTCTGGATGATGAGACGAGCAAAATCCCGGGTATCTACCGAGACTTGGTAGATGACGGATTCGGAGGCGAGTCGATCCATGATTACACGGAGATCCTCGCGGTACTGGGTGTTTTCGCTTGTGAATAAATCCAAATCGTCAGAATGGCGTTTAGCAAAGTAGAAGCGGTGCAGGCAGGTGCCCCCGGTAAGATAGAAGTTCGTCTCTTCCGAGAAAATAATGGATAGAAGTTTGTTCTGCAGGGTATAAAGCTCTTGATAATTTAGTGCCTCCATTGATACTCCGGAACCAGATCGTACTGCTCAAAGATGTTGGCCGCCACGAGACGAAAGCGTTTGTTCCCGCCACTTCGTTTGAGTTCCTGCTCAAGAAAGCGCTTCAGTGTTTCCATCGGGAAGAGAGCGCGAAGATACCGGGAGGGATGCTTGCTGTTGTTCATGATCTTTGAAAAGAGAAAACGATCGAATCCAGGTTCATTTCGGTCCAATCGATTCAGAATCTCCGCGGCTGACAAGTTGTAATCGCCCCAAAAACACTCCTGGAGAACAGCTTCTGCACTGGGCAGGCGTGGATCGTTCATGAAAGTGGACATGGTCAGTCAGGAAATTTTTGGAAATCCAGATTCAAGCGCTGGAAGAGCTCCCTGTTATACCTACGTTCGTCATATATTGAGGTTTTAATTAAATTTATCAAATAGATACCAGAAGTTGGCCCAAAATAAATCTCCTGTCTCAAATGCCCTAGGAAAGTTTTCCTCTCCGGCAGATAAAAGCACAATTTATGCCACCTTCTGCTATACATAGATCTTACTCTTTTGAATGTGAAATGTAAACAGGATGTTCACCTGGTTTGAGTTCTGCAGATCAAATATCCGCAGGGCCAAAATTGGATATTGACTTAGTTCTTGACTTAGTTTTTAAATGGCGTGTGATTCTATTCACTGCAGCCGGAGGACAAGCATGGAAACAGTCAATGCATCGTCTGACTGGATTCCGGCCTCCGCCGGAATGACGGAGAAGAGAATGAGGCATCTGAAGAACTGAAAAGTCCTCAAAAACCGGATGGGCCGATCTATGATGTACGACCACGATATTCGCTGGGAACAACGGTTTCAGAATTTTCTGAAGGCATTGGGCCGATTGCAAAAGTTCATAGATAAAGGTGAATTGTCGGAACTCGAAGAACAAGGTCTGATCAAAGCCTTTGAGTACACCTTTGAGTTAGCCTGGACGACCTTGAAAGATTTTCTCGAATATCAGGGACACACCGACATCTATGGATCCCGGGATTCGATCAGGAAGGCATTTGAAGTCAATTTGATCGACGATGGACAAGGCTGGATGGATATGCTGGAAAGCAGGAACAAAACCTCCCATACTTATAACGAAGAGACAGCCCAAGAAATATGCCTGGCGGTACAAAGGGACTATTTTCCACTATTTCAGCAGCTCAAGAAGAAGTTGTCTTCATTGCACTCTGATTTTGGTAAACACGATCTATAATATGCCATTTGGTCTTTCTGAAGAGGCGGTCGATAAAATTCAGACAATACTTGCCAGGTATGAGCAGGTAAAACAGGCTATATTGTATGGATCCCGGGCCAAAGGCACCTTTAAGCCGGGCTCTGATATTGATTTGACGCTGAAAGGCGAGGATCTCGATTTGCATGTGCTGAATAGCATCAGCCATGATTTGGATGAATTGTTGCTTCCCTATACAATCGATGTCTC
>JAIPDR010000102.1 GCA_021737615.1 Desulfohalobiaceae bacterium
AGGGAGAACGGTTCTTGAAATGATCCCAGGCAGGAGTTTTCATATACACGGCCTCCTCGTGTCTGCCGGAGATGGCCATGAGTTTTTCCATGTCTTCGGTATGTTCCTGGGTGATGATGTCCATGGCGTCATCGTGAGTGATGATGCCCACCAGGGCGTCTTTGCCGTTGATCACCGGCAGGGCGAGGAGGTCGTACTTCTGGATTTTACGGGCCGCATCCTCCTGGTCGTCCTCTACATGTGCAAAAATAACGTCCCGGTGCATGATTGCCTTGACCAGAGCGTTGCGCCTGGCCAGGATCAGGTCCTTAAGAGAGACGAACCCGAGGAGCTTGCGGTCTTTATCGACCACATAGGCGTAGTAAATGGTTTCCCGGTCCGGCGCCACTTCCCGGAGATGCTCGATTGCCTGGGCGGCGGTCATTTCAGACGACAGTGTGGCATAGTCCGAGGTCATGACCGCCCCGGCGGTCCCGTCGACATGAGCGGTAAGACGCCGTATGTCCTCCCGCTCGGCCTGAGCCAGGGCCGGGAGGAGGTCTTCGCGCCTCTCTTCCGGCAAACGCTTGAACAGGTCGGCCCGCTCGTCATGGGGCATTTCGCTGACCATGCGGACGATTTCCTCCCGGCGCAGGAGGTCGATCATCTCCACCTGAAGATCATCATCCAGGTGACTGAAGATCTCGGCCCGGAGGGGCAGATCGATATGGCTGAGCAGGGACCAGGCTTCCTGACCGGGCAGGGCGGTTATGAGTTCAGCGATATCCGCTGGATGTCCTTCTGAGCAAAATTCTTGAAGGGCTTCTGTGTTTCCGTTTGCCAGTAGCTTGCGCAGCTCTGGAACAAGGAGAGGATTTTTGGCGGTCATGGTTCACCTCCTTTGCACTAGCCGCAGGCATAGGGCTGCGGCCGGAGGTGAACCAATCTAAAATCTGAGAGAGTGCCGTCGGTTCAGGAATCCGTCCGCAGAGATCTTCTGCGCCAGGTCGGCTTTGTCGGTTGGCTTAAATTGAAAGTTCTGATCAATGGTCTGGCAACTATGACTGCCGTCCGATTCGCTCATGCGAATTCTCCTGGTTTGTTTTATTCATGCAAACCGCAACCCTGAAGTTTGTAAAAATAAGCTCAGATAGTCAAGAATATTTTTCCGGGGGAGCCTTCAGCATCCCTTGACCCCTGGCCGGTAAGGGGATAAAATGTCTATTTTTGGGAAGGGAAAAATCTTGATGGAAGAGCAGGCCAAAAACGAGATCCGACGGGCGGTGGGAAAACAGATTCAGGATTTGACCCAAGGCCTGTCCGAGTTCGAGGAGCGAGCCCAGACCGTAAACCTGTATCAACCCATTGGCCGGCTTTCCAGGATAGACTCCCTGACCAATCAAGGGATACTGCTCTCCGGCATCTCGAAATCAAAGGCCAGACTGACTGCGCTGCAAAGGACCCTGCAAGACATCGATGACCCCGAATTCGGTCATTGCCTGGAATGCGGGCAAGATATCAACCCGAAACGGCTCATAGCCCTGCCTGAATCAAGACTCTGCATCTCCTGTGCTCAGTAGTGTCTGCCCGGAAACCCGCCCGACACCTTCCCTGCCGCAGGTATTTATACCAGAAGTTGGCATCCTGAAGGCTTCTAAATCTTAGAAACCGGAAAAGGGCTCTGGAGTAGTGAGTTTCGTAAACCTATGCCTCAAACCATAACCACAAATAAGCTGCGCAAAGAAGTTCAAAAGAGACGGACCTTCGGCATCATCAGCCATCCGGATGCGGGCAAGACCACGCTCACCGAAAAACTGCTCCTTTTCGGCGGGGCCATTCAAAGCGCCGGGTCGGTCAAGGCCAAAAAGGCCGGCCGCCATGCCAGGTCGGACTGGATGAGCGTGGAGAAGGAACGCGGCATTTCCGTGACTTCGTCCGTGATGAGATTCGCCTACCAGGGGCGCGAGATAAACCTTCTGGACACACCCGGGCACCAGGATTTCTCCGAAGACACCTACCGGGTTTTGACGGCCGTGGATTCGGCCCTCATGGTCATCGACAGCAGCAAAGGGGTGGAGAGCCAGACAGAGAAACTGATGCAGGTCTGCCGGATGCGTTCCACCCCGATCATGACCTTTATCAACAAGCTGGACCGCGAGGGCAGGGATCCGTTCGAACTCCTGGACGACATCGAGCAGAGCCTGGGCATACAGGCCGCCCCTTTGACCTGGCCCATCGGCCGGGGAAAGGGCTTCCAGGGCATTTACAACCTGCTGAAGGGCGAGATCCGATTCTTCCATCCGCTCGAGTGCAAGTCCAAAATACCCCGTGAAAAAGCCGTGCTCACCGACCTGGCCGATCACGGGCTGGACGAGTTGGTGGGCGGACCTGCCGCGGATGAGCTGCGCCGGGATGTCGAGCTGCTGGAAGGTGCGGGCTACCCTTTCGACATCCAGTCCTATCTGAAAGGAAAGCAGACCCCGGTCTTTTTCGGCAGCGCTGTCAATAACTTCGGTGTCCGGGAACTCCTGGATATCTTTGTGAACTATGCACCGGCTCCAGGCAGGCGTTTAGCCCGGACCAGGGAGGTTTCCTCCGAGGAAGAGGAATTTTCCGGGGTGGTCTTCAAGATCCAGGCCAACATGAACCCTGAACACCGGGACAGGATCGCCTTTGTGCGCATCTGCTCCGGTCGCTTCCAGCAGGGTATGCAGGTCCGGCATCACCGCCTGCAGAAGAACATGAACCTCTCCAATGCCATCACCTTTATGGCCCGGGACCGTTCAGAAGCGGACAGCGCCTGGCCCGGAGACATCATCGGGATTCACAATCACGGCACCTTGAAGATCGGGGACACCTTGAGCAAGAAAGAGCCCTTGAAATTCCTGGGCATCCCCAATTTTGCCCCGGAGTTCTTCAGGCGGGTGGTGCTCAAGGACCCTTTCCGGGCCAAGCAGCTGGGCAAAGGCCTTTTTCAGCTAGCAGAGGAAGGGGCCATCCAGGTCTTTCGGCCGGTGCACGGCAGCGAATACATCCTGGGGGCGGTCGGGGCTCTGCAGTTCGATGTCACAGCCGCAAGGCTTGCCGCGGAATACGGGGTCCAGGCCGGCTACGAGCCGGTGGATGTCTTTGCCGTGCGCTGGATCGACTCAACGGACCGGAAGAAGCTCAAGGAGCTGATGTCCGGATATGCCCATTCCCTGGTGGAAGATTTTGAAGGGCATCCGGCCCTTTTCTTTTCCTCCAGATACAGATTGGATCAGGCCGGGGAAGATTGGCCGGAGATATCATTCATGCAGGTCAGGGAGCACAATTGACGGCTTGTCCTGTGTCTTTCCAGGGTTCTGCTCTTCCGGTTCTTTCTCGACCCGATTCCGTCCTTTGGCCTTGGCCGCATACATGGCCTGATCAGCCCGGCTGGTCACATCCACTGAACGCTGCCCCTGCCTGTACTGGGCCACTCCGAAGCTGGCGGTGCATCGTCCGATACTCGAGAAGCGATGGTTCTCCAGTATCTTACGGAGCTTCTCAGCCAGGGAACAGGCTCCATTGAGATCGATGTCAGGACAGATGATCAAGAATTCTTCCCCGCCCCATCTGCCGACCGTGTCGGACTCCCGGGTATTCTGAACGATAATCGCCGCTATTTCGGTCAAAACCCGGTCCCCGGCCTGGTGCCCGTAATTGTCGTTGATGGACTTGAATCGATCCACATCCAGCATGATCACGCAGACGAGATGCATATATCTGGAGGCCCGCCTGCACTCCTGGCCGAGAACCTCTTCCAGCTTCAAGCGGTTATAGATCCCGGTCAGGGGGTCGGTGATGGAGGTCAGTTCCAGTTCCCTGCTCTTGGCTTCGAGCTCGGCGTGGGCCTCGGCGATTTCCCGGTTCAAAAGAGAAAGCTTTCTGTTCCAGTACAGGACTGCCACCAGCACGATCAAGCCCCCGGCCAGGAGTTTCCAGAACAGATCGTAGTTGAAGCCGTGTTCGTATTTGATTGACAACCATTTCCGGGTGATGTGGTTGAGGCCTTCCTGAGAAAGCGAGTCAAGGGCCTTGTTGATCGCCCCGGCCATCTCCGGAGCGTCTTTCCTGATACCTATCCGCAGGAATTCCTTGTACGGAGACTGCCCGGCGATCTTCAAGTCGTAGAGCCCCAGGTCAAGGATTTTGTAGCTTACCTCGTGCAGCCTGCCCAAAACCGCATCTAATTTCCCTTTGGAAACCAGGGACAGTCCCTGATCGATATTGTCTACTGCAACCACCCTGAGATTGGGGTAGCTGTTCTGGATATATCCGGAGACAGGATTGTCCCTGTCAATGCCCAGCTGCTTCCCGGCCAGGGAGTCCAGGCTCGAAATGTAGGGCTCTTGGCTTCTGGTGACCATGACATTGACTGATTCGATATACGGCTTGGAAAATTGGAGATATCTGCTCTTTTCAGGTGTTTTTTGCACACAGGAGAGGAGGTCGCACTTTCCGTTTTCTATGAACCGCCTGCTCTCATTCCAGCCTTTACTGGGGACGACACTGAGGGGTGTGCCGATCCTTTCGGAGATCACTGCAAGGACCTCTGCGGCTATCCCGTCATGCCTTTTTTGATCGTCGATGCCTTCAAAAGGCATCCAGTCATCATTCACACAGACCTTGATCCGTTGATAGTCTTGCAGACGGTTCCGCTCCCCGGTAGAGAGATAGATCCGATCCTGCTGCGTGCGGAGATCTTCGGGATTGAGCCAGCGCTGTCTGAGCCTGGTGATTTCTTCTTCTGAGACCACATCCATGGCTTTTTGCAGGATTTTCTGCAGCCTGGTGTTGCCATTGCGTACCCCGAACGAGACCGGGGTGTTTGCAAAATGGGTATCTTCCATGATGGGAATGCTGCGCAGATCCATGAGAAAATGTTTTTGGATCAGGTAATCGAAGACCGGTTTTTCCGAAAGCGCGGCATCGACCTCCTCCGAGGAAACCGCCTTCAGGCAGTCCAGGATTGAATTTTTAAGGACAACCCGGATATCAGGGTAGTGTTCTTCAAGGATTTCGTGGTAATAAAACTTATCAGGCACTGCTACCTTCTTTCCGGCCAGGTCTTCGATAGAACCAAAAGACTCCCGGCCTTTCTTGACCACGATTCCGGAGAAGATTTCAAAGTACGGCCTTGTGAAATCTATGAATTCTTCCCGCTTTCGGGTTTTCACCACGTCACAGAGCACATCGATCTCCCCGCTTTGGAGCATGCCTAAAAAATCAGGCCAGGTCGGTTCGGAAGCATGTTCGATCCTGACGCTCAGTTTTTTTCCAATCAGGTTCATGTAATCTATGCAGAACCCCTTGGGGACACCATTTTCCTGAAAATTGAACGGGGGCCAGTCCTGCAGATTGTCGACCCGAAGCACGGGGTTCCCCTCCAAAAAAAGCCTCTCCTCTCGGGTCAGTTGGGGAAAACCGGTCCGGTCCACGCTGATCCATTTTTGAGCCAGGGCCACCTTCTCCTTTTCATCGACGGACTGCATCGCTTTTTGAAGGATGCTCTGCAACAGGGGCAGTTCCTGGCGGACAGCGATATACAGGCCCTGGGGGCCGAGTTCCGGGACCCCGGCTTCGCCGACTATTTTCAAGTCACTCAGGAAATTGGCACCAATGAGATGATCCACCACGCCCCGGTAGCCCAGATAGGCATCGGCCCGGCCGTAGCTGACCGCCTTCAGTCCCTCCAGGGCGTTTTTGACCAGGTGCAGTCCGATCCCCGGATAATGCTCCCTGAGCACTTCTTCCTGCTTGAACCCTCTGGGCACGGAAATGGTTTTGTCCTGAAGGTCCTGGAAGGAATCGATGCCGGAGTCGTTTCTGGGGGTGACAATCACGTAGGGAAGCTCGAGAAAGGCTTCGCTAAAAAGCATATACTGCTTGCGGGTTTCCGAGATCCACAGGGAAGGCAGGACATCGATTTTTCCATTCTTGAACAGTTCGAGCAGTTCCGACCAGGTATAGCCGTTGACATATTCAAAGGAGATCCCGAGCATCTTGCCCAGGAGTTCGAGATGCTCGATGGCGTAGCCCCTGGGCTTGCCCTGTTCACTGAAGTCGAAGGGTGGCCAGTCGTCTTCGTTGCCGACCCGGATGACCGGATGATTTTGTAAAAATTCCCGTTCTTCCGGGGTCAGGTGCAAGGATCCGGCTCTCTGGAGGGGATCTGCGTCTGCAGTAATGCCGGCCGATCCTTCTGAATTCTTCTGGAGCAGTGTCCCGGAGATCGCATTTTCTGGACCAGTCAGGGGCAGCAAGAGGAACAGACAGATCCAAATTGTAATGCAGACACCTGCACTTAATGCTTTGTTGCGACGAGATCTGAATTTCGTAAATCCTGCCATAAAAAAAATATTCAATTATCCAGTTTTGCCTGGGGACTTTATCGTAAAGTCCCCAGGCAAAAACTGGATATCAGTTCCCGGTCAGCCAGACAAAGTCCGCTTCCTTTGGATCTATGATCAGGGAATCGTTCAGGGGTTTGAGCAGGAGGGTGGCCAGATCGGTTTCAACGCGTCTTTGTACCCGATCCGGGATGCCGAATTTATAGATGATGTGGCCGTTGCCGGACAAGACCACCATTTTTGCGGCCTGCGGTTGCCTGCAAGCTGCGATGATTTCGGCCATGGTCTCTTCCCAGGCGCACTGGGCCTGATAGAAGTAGCCGAAATTTTTAAGCTGTCCATGGGCCTGATTTTCGAAAGCTTCTCTCACATAAGCCCGGTGCTGCTCATTGTCCAGGTTGATGCTTTTCGCCAGGAGCCGACGTTCTTTTGCCTTCAACCCGGAAAGCCCCTTTCTGGCCACTTTCCTGACCACCTCATGCGGAGCGTTCAGGGCCGACAGGGCTTGGCCCTGTTCCCTGATCAGGTGGAAAATCGGGCGGTAGAGGTGGAAGGGAAACCCCCAGTTGTCTTTCCAGCCGGCCTGTTCCAGAAAAGCCGATTCGGTGATTTCCCGGTCCAGGTAGCGGTCCACCGCCGGTTGCGCCGTATGGGGCAGAAACTCGATTCCGACCGCGGACCGAGGTCTATCGTTCAGGAGCCTTTGCAGGATCTGGACCTGAATGAGGTGGTGTTCCGCATGGTCGTGGACTTCTCCTATAAAGACCAGATCCTTGGCCTGGAGGCGGTTGATGAGATCGGAGAAGGCGATTGCTTGGCCGCTGGCGAGGTCGATTATCCGGCCTGGCCTGAATTCGGCGGGCGACCCCTTGATTTTAGCCGTAGCCGGAGCCACAGGATGAATCGGGGGATGGGCTTTCTGGGTGCAGCCCGTTACAGCCAGTCCGAGGAAGCCTGCAAGGAAAAAAAAGAAAGGAAAGTGCTTTTGGTTCTTCATGGTGCAGGAAGTATTACCCTGAATCGCCTGGAAAGACAAGTCCGGAAAGTACCCTTAACCTGGCCTGCTTCTTACTCTCCCCTGGGTGCGAAACAATACGTCATTTCTTTAGAACCTATGCGAGGATGTTGCTTCAAGTCAGGCGAGTACTTGCCGGCAGGAACGCTGCGGCCAAGTGCTTCAGCCATGGCGCGGACGTGATGAGGGCCTGCACCGCAGCAGATTCCGATGTAGTTTACCCCCATATCCCGCGCTTTGACTGCGAAATCAGCCATCTCGAACCGGGTTAAAAGAAAGGGATCCAATCCAACAGGGAAAGCGTTTTTTTGCCCAGGCGTCTTGAGGTCGAAAAAACAGGGCTGCTCTGGCGTGGTTCGATAGGGCACAGGGAGTCCTGCTATGTAACAATTTGTTTTTTCGCGTATTTTCTCCAGAATCGGTAGCATGGTATCCGGTCCGCGACCGCAGTTCAGCCCGACGACGTCGGCGCCGTTTTCATCCAGGATCCGGCAGGCGTCCTCCCACAAGTAGCCGTCACAGCTTTTTTCCTGAAGAGGAATGAAGGTGATCACGCCCGGCAAGCCCTTCTCTTTTATAACTTCCAGGGCCAGAAGGGCTTCGCCCAGATGACTGAATGTCTCAGCGACCATGAAGTCAACGCCGACTTGAACAGCCCAACGGGTCTGTTCCTTGAAAATGGCCCGGACCACCTTGCTGGATTCTTCAAGATTTTTGCTGTCGTATTTCCATGTATTCGAAAGATTGCCGGCTGTGAGTGCGTTTCCTTGTCTGGCTACTTCTCCGGCCAGCATGACCGCTTTCAAATTAAGCTCCTCAAGCATGTCTTCGCGGCCGATAGCCTTCATTTTGGCCCGGTGACCATAGTAGGTGAAAGCAACCATAACCTCAGAGCCGGCCCGCAAGAGCTCGAGATGCAATTCTTTGACAGCATCAGGGTGTTCAAGGACTACCTGGGGCACAAATGGTCCGGCCTTGACATAACCCCGCCTTTCCAATTCAAACAGATAGCCCTCGGCGACTAGAACGACGTCCTTTCTCAAGCGCTCAAGAAGCGGTTCGACTCCTTCGGTCATGGCAGATCCTTTATACGAAAAAATTTAAGCTGTGCCGTTGCAGAGTAGTTGTCGAAATCGTGTCCGAGTTGAAAGACTCTTTCCAAGAGCAGGATATGATGAGCATCATCAATGTATTGTCGACCCAGGCGGAAAGAGCGTCCGCAGATCGGGATAAGTTTGGCAATAATATCATTCGTAAAAGACGGAGCCAAGAGAAAATTTCATTCAAGATCTATTCCCTGATTGACATACAATCGGTGCAGACAATAGACTTTTAGTTCTGCCGGATTATAACTATCTGGTGGCGAAGGTCATCGGAGAAGGCGTGGGAATCACTCTGAAACGCTCCGTCCCAATGAATCGCAGCCGCTTGGTCGGGTGGATTTGGTTCCCAATCTCCTGATGAAAAGATGAGTGTCCATACCAGGTGAAAGCGCGTTCATATGTATAACTTTCCATGGATGCCTTTGCAGTCATCTGCGCCCGGACCGGTGCCAAGGCGTAACTGGAGGTGCATTGGCCTTTGGCTGGTGGCCGTTACCATGGCCTATAACCTTCTGGAAGGGATCGTGGCGCTCTGGGCCGGCCTGCGCGCGGGCAGCATCGCCCTCATAGGTTTCGGCCTGGACAGCTACATCGAATGCGCCGCCGCAACGGCGCTCTTCTGGCGTCTTACCGTTGAGGCGCGGGGGGCGAAGCACGAAGCGATCGAGCATAGCGAGAGGGTGGTCCAGCGCTTTGTCGGCGGCACCTTCCTGGCGCTCACCCTTTATGTGGTCATCCAGGCATCTTGGATGCTCCTGGGGCAGGAGGCCGCCAGGGAAAGCCTCATCGGCATGGTCCTGGCCGGAGTTTCGCTGCTCGTCATGCCGCTTGTTGCCTGGGGGAAACTGTACGCAGCCAGGAATATTGGAAGCTCCGCACTCAGGGCGGAGGCAAAAGAGACCCTGGCCTGCTCCTATCTCTCTCTGACCCTGCTTTTGGGGCTTGTGGCCAACGCGGTTGCCGGCTGGTGGTGGGCGGATCCGCTAGCCGCGCTTCTCATGGTTCCCTGGCTTATCAAGGAAGGCCTGGAGGGCCTGCGTGCTGGAGAGTGCTGAGAAGGTATTCTTGTCGATTCGAAGAATTGTTTTCCGGGCCTGGATTGAGCGGCCGGACAATCCCCGCCAGGCAGGCCGGGCTGGAAAAAGCAGACCATAAATAACACCAGCCCCAGGAGGGATACCAGAAATCTTCTTTCGGCTCTGTATCGCTGCGATTCCATACTGGTTTCTCCTTTTCAGTGTGACCTGCTGTCCTTGTCAATCCACCAATAGCCCGGAGGAATTTCGATGAACATGTCGGCCTCCGCCTCCGGGACCTGGATATTGATGACCAGAATACCGGAAGGTTCGAGCCAGAAGAGATTCTGATCCAGTTTTTGAGAGAGAAGACTGGGAGGCACCTGGCAGTATTCAGCGATTTTTTCCTCGGCATCCCGTAAGGTCAGCTGAGCCTGTTTGGAGAAGGCCACGTCTTCAACTTTCAAAGGATGGGTGATGTTCTCTTCTTGCTCGAGCTCTTCGTCTCCAACATCGTATAGGTGATTATTTACTGTAGACATAAGAGCTCCTTGTTTTGATATGCAGTTTGACCCCGGACCTCAAAGTCAGGGGTCAAACTGCATATTAGGTCCCCAGAGCAGAGAAGAACTCCAGGCTCTTGTCCGGGATGAGCTTGATCAGCGGCCTCTTGAACATAGTCAGCTTTCCGGTCTCCACATCGTATTTGCCATTGGTGAAGACCCGCCATTTCTTGTCGTCGATGCCCATGAAGTCGCTGCGGTAGTAGAACCCCGGGTAGCGGGTCTCTTCCCGGAAGAGGATGTTCAGCATGTGCATGCGCACGGTCCACAGCCGGTTGTGCTGTTCCCAGCAGCGCATCAGCTCGTGCAGGTCCCTGGCGGCCAGTTTCTGTGAATCCTGCTCCAGGAGGTCCAGGTAGCGGATGCCCTCTTCCAGGCTCTCCTTGTTGGTCGTGTAGTAGGTCGAGGTCCCGCCGCCATATTCATCAGAGACCTTCATGATCCGTTTCATGAAATTGGCCGGGGTGATGTAGTGCGGGTTGACGTCCGGGTCTGTGGACACGTTGGCGAATTCCGTGAAGGTATACCAGGGCTTATAGAGTTCGTTCTTGACCTCATCGTTTGTCTGTTTGAACTTGGGCTGGAACCCCTTGTGGTCCAGGCACCAGCGGATCGCGGATTTAGCGGCAATGCGCCCCTCGGCAAAAGAGCCCGAAGAGTACTTGTGACCTGAAGCCCCGACCCCGTCCCCGCAGGTGAACAGGCCGTTGACCGTAGTCATCCGGTTGTAGACCTGGCCGTTGTCCGCTCTGATCTTGTACTCCTCCGGGACCCAGTCTTCGTCCGGCCCGGAAACCCACAAGCCGCAGCAGCCGGAATGGGAACCGAGGAGATAGGGTTCGGTGGGCATAATCTCGGAGCGGTTCTTCTCCGGCATGATGTTGTTTGCGGCCCAGACATTGGCCTGGGATACGGTCATGTCCAGAAAATCCTCCCAGGCTTCGGATTCAAGGTGCTTCCGGTCCTTGTCGTTCAGGGTCTTGCCCAGTTCGGCCAGGGCCGTTGGGGTGTCCATGAAGATCGGGCCGTTGCCGTTGCGCATCTCCCTGATCATCATATGATTGCGCAGACAGGTGGGCATGACCTTGCCCATGGCGTAGCCGCGCTTTTCATAGGGCTCGAGCATTTTGATGTTCTTGTCCAGATAGACCTCGCCCTTGCCATTGGTGGCCTTGGCCTTGAAGAGCAGGAACCAGGCCCCGACCGGACCATAGCCGTCTTTGAACCTGGTGGGCACGAAGCGGTTCTCCATCATGGTCGTCTCGGCGCCGGCCTGCACAGCCAGGGCATAGGTGGTCCCGGCGTTCCAGACCGGATACCAGGCCCGTCCCTCGCCTTCTCCCTGGGACCGGGTCCGGTAGACGTTGACGCAGCCACCCGAGGCGAAGATCACGGCATTGGCCTTGATGATGACCACTTCGTTCTCCCGGACATTGATCCCGGCCACCCCGGCCACCCGGTTGGGTTCCTGGGCGTCCATGAGGATCTTGCAGATGAAGATCCGCTCCAGGTAGCGGTCTTCGCCCAAGACGTTCTTGGCCGCTTCGGCCATGATCCGTTTGTAGGACTCTCCATTGATCATGCATTGCCAGGAACCGGTGCGAACGGGTTCGGCCCCTTCTCGGATCTGCAGTCCCTGCTCCTTGGCTTTGGCCCCGTCAATGTTCTTGCCGTCCTTGTTGACCCAGATGGGCAGACCCCACTCCTCGAAAAGATGGACCGAGTCGTCGACATGGCGACCAACATCAAAGACCAGGTCGTCCCTGGTCAGATGCATGAGGTCCATGTGGACCATGCGGGTGTAGTCGTCCACGGTGTTGTGGCCCTGCTTCAAGCCGATGTAGGTGTTGATGGCCGACAGACCCTGGGCCAGGGCCCCGGATCGCTCCAGGGCGGCCTTCTCCACAAGGAGCGTCTCCACCCCGTGCTTGTTGGCCCAGGCCATGGCCTCGACTGCAGATCCGCATCCTGCCGCTCCCCCGCCCACGATCAGGCATTCGGTCTCAAGCTCTTTGATGGCCGGCTCAGCCAGATCAAGGCCTTTTCGCTTTGCTTTTGTTGGTAATTGAGGCATGGCGCCCTCCTTTGCTTGCTCTCGGGTTAACGGGCCTGGACATTGGGATTCTGCCAGACATAGGTGTGGTCCATCTCTTCCTGTTCCACAAGCTGCCGGATGGTTTTTTCAGGATTCAACAGTGCGGTCTCGGAGTATTGCCTCTCGTCCTTGATGTCCCCTGGTTCAGGGAAGTTGCTGTAAGGGTTGATGGAACCTTCCGGAGTGGTGCGGTTGGGAAACTTGAAGCGTTTGACCGAACCGTCCCGGAATTGCACGGTCCACATGATGTCTTCGGCGCTGAGCAGAGGAATTGAAGTGCCTCCCAGAGGAGCAAAATCGGCATAGGGCCTGACCGCGATGGCCCCTTGCGGGCAGATCTTGACGCAGGAGTAACACTCCCAGCAGGCGTTGGGTTCCTGGTTGTAGGCCTTCATCTCTGCTTCATCCAGGACCATGAGGTCGTTGGGACAGACATACATGCAGGCCGTTTTCTCTCCTCCCTTGCAGCCGTCACATTTTTCGGTATCCACATAGCTGGGCATATGCTTTTCCCTCCATTTTCGGTTCACGGCCAGGGCACTGGACCCGGGCACAAGAAAAAAGACCATTCAGATGACAATCAAATCGCTTCTTTCAATTTCATGCGGCCTCCTTTTCCGCAGACGGCAGGATCGGTAAATGGTTCACTGCCAGACGGTA
>JAIPDR010000103.1 GCA_021737615.1 Desulfohalobiaceae bacterium
TGGTCGGTGAGCAGATTAGAGGTTAGAGGAAAGAGGGCGGAGAGCAGTGGCCAGCGGTCTTCCTGCCGGAGGCGGAGAGTTTTCAGCCGACCATCCGGGGCGGCTGAAATCTGTTTCATCTCTCTTATCCTGTTTAATCCTGTAAATCCTGTCTAATGTTCTGCTTTTTTCAGGTTTTAAACTGTGAACCGTGAACTGTGAACTTTCTTAACCTCTTATTCATGAACCGTGAACTGTGAACTTTCTTAACCTCTTATTCATGAACCTTGAACCCTCTTAACCTCTTGTAATATTTCCATGTTGGCCTTCTTGAAACAGTTTTCCAGATACTTCGCCTTTGCCGGGCTCTACAGCATGTTCATCAATGCCCTGTATCTGACTTTTCCCATTTACATGCTGGCCATCTATGTCCGGGTGCTGGACAGCTTCAGCTTTCCCACCCTGTACAGCGTGACCCTGGTGGCGCTGGCGGCCCTGACCGTGCTCGGGATCCTGGATTTCCTGCGTTCCCGGCTCCTGGTCCAGGTCGGGGTGGAGATGGACCGCAGGCTGAGCCGGGGGGTTTTGTCCGAGATGCTCAGAAAGGCGGCAGGGGTGGAACGCAACCGGTCCGGGCAGGCCCTCAGGGACGTGAATCAGTTGCGGAACTTTTTTGCCGGCAATGCCGTGTTTTCCTTTTTCGACGCCCCCTGGGTCCCTCTTTATCTCTTGATCATCTACCTGATGCACCCTTTTTTGGGGCTGGTGGCCACCGGGGGGGCGATTGTCCTTTTGGCCCTGAGCCTGACTCAGGAGCTTGCGACCCGCAGGGACCGCGACCAGGCCAGATCGGCCAATATTCAGGGCCGCAATTTCCTGGACAAAAGCCTGGGCAATGCCGAGTTCGTGCACAGTATGGGCATGGTTTCCGGTCTGGCGGCCCACTGGAAGCAGGTCAACGACCGGGAGGTCTCCCTCCAGGACAGGGCGGATCGAAGGTCGGAGGCCTTTCAATCCGCAAGCAGGAGCTTCAGGCTGCTGATGCAGGTCATGATTTTCGGGGCCGGGGCCTATCTCGTGCTCCAGAACCAGACGAATTCAGGGATCATTATCGCCGCTTCGATCATCATGGGCCGGGCCCTGGCTCCGGTGGACCAGGCCCTGGGGACCTGGAAGCAGACGGCTGAGGCCAGGGAAGCCTATAAGCGGCTGCGGACCCTTCTGCAGGGCTCCGGCCCGGGCAGTGTGACCAGGCATATCGAGCCAAAGGGCGATCTGCGGGTCGTGAAGGCCGGATTTTCCGTGGAGGAGCAGCCCATTCTCCGGGACATTTCCTTTGAGCTGCAGGCCGGGGAATTTCTGGGAATCATCGGCCCCAACGGAGCCGGAAAGACCACCCTCTGCCGGCTTTTGCTGGGAATTTGGCCGGCCTCGACCGGGCAGGTCCTTTTGGACGGAGAGGACATCTTTACCTGGGACCAGGAGGAGCTCGGGGCTTTTCTCGGCTACCTGCCCCAGGATATCGAGCTTTTCCCGGGAACGGTCAGTGAAAACATCGCCAGGATGCAGGCTCCGGAGACGGACAAGGTCATCGAGGCGGCCAAAAAGGCCGGGGCCCACGAGACCATCCTCAGATTCGCCAAGGGTTATGAAACCGAAATCGGCCCCAGGGGCGGCAACCTCTCCGGCGGTCAGCGGCAGCGGGTGGGCCTGGCCCGGGCGGTTTTCGGCGACCCGGCCCTGGTGGTCCTGGATGAACCAGGTTCGAATCTGGACGAGGCAGGGGAGAAGGCCCTGACCCAGACCCTGCGGCGGCTGAAGAGACAGGGCACGACCACGGTCATGATCAGCCACAAGCCGGGGCTGCTCTCTTTTGCCGACAAGATACTTGTCCTCAAACAGGGAACCATGGACCGGTTCGGTCCCGGCCGGGAGATTTTCGGGAGCCTGAGCCGGAAATAAGGCCGCGTAATCTCTTTTTTCAGAGCTCTTTCCCGGGAACCGGAAGCGTTTAAGCGCAAGAGAGCCCTGTGACCGGCTCACATTCTGTGATGAAGTTTCATACGAGCCCTGCCGCTGGCCGCAGACGCCCAGTTTGATCGAAAAAGAAACTTTGAGAATGAGGCAACTGAAGAACTGAAAGTACGCAAAAACTGGATGAACCAAAAATTCGAAGCACGAAACCCGAAATCCGAAACAAGCACGAAATTCTAATTTTCTAATTTCATAAACAAAGAAAAATAGCAAGAATCAATCAGCTAGCCGCGGTTGCCCTTGGATGAAATTTGCGGCATACATGTTTTCGGGCATGCATAACTGCAGGCCAAATTCAAAAGCGGGGTATCAGTAACTGCCGGTTATAAGGGGTCTGAAAGCACAATGCGCCACATCGTTTTGAAGTTGTTGAAATATTTTTTCTTTGTTGGGCTGTTCAGCCTGGTGGTCAATGTCCTCTACCTGGTCTTTCCCCTGTATTTGCTGGTCCTGTTTGAGAAAGTCCTGGACAGCTACAGTTTTTCCAGTCTGCTCACGGTCACGGTCGGAACCGTCTTTGCCCTGGCGGTCATGGGGCTTTTGCACTTTATCCGTTCCAGAATCCTGATCCGTTCCGGACTGGAGGTGGACAGGGACCTGAAGAGTACGGTTCTTGCGGAAATGTTCGCCTCCGGGGTCAGTTTGAACCGGGCCGGCTACAGGCAGGGGCTTACCGATCTGGACATCCTGCGGAATTATCTCGGGGACGGGACCCTTGGCGCCTTGTTCGACGTCTTCTTTGTTCCCCTCTTTGTCCTGGCCATCTTT
The DNA here is from genome assembly GCA_021737615.1 of Desulfohalobiaceae bacterium. Classification (GTDB taxonomy): domain Bacteria; phylum Desulfobacterota; class Desulfovibrionia; order Desulfovibrionales; family Desulfothermaceae; genus JAABTT01. Next base: position 2,782 of record JAIPDR010000103.1, read on the forward strand.
TTGCTCCATCCGGATCTGGGAATCGTGACCCTGTGCGGAACCATCGGCCTCGTCCTTCTCTGGTTTGTGCAGCATCGTTTGATCCGCAAGAGATGGGACCAGGCCGGGGCGGTTCTGGCCCTTGGCGAGAATCTGGTAGCCTCGGCTCTGCGAAACCTGGAAACCGTCACGGCCATGGGCATGGGCCGGGGGATCGAGGCCCAATGGCAGAAGGGGCATCAACTGGGAGTGGACCTTCAGGCCCGGGTCAACGGCTATCTGACCGGTCTTGGCTCATTGAACGTTTTTTTGCGGCTGACCCTGCAGGCCGTGGTCTTCGCTCTGGGGATTTACCTGGTCTTCCAGGGTGATATCACGGCCGGAATCGCCGTGGCCGCCCTGGTGCTCACCGGGCGCTCCCTCTTCTCCCTGGAACAGGCCATGTCCACCTGGAAGAAGAGTGTCGAGGCCAGGAGTGCTTTCAAGCGCCTGGATCAGCTGCTCAAGGGTGCCGGGCAGCAGGAAAGCATGGAACTGCCAGCCCCCAAAGGAAAGCTGGAAGTCGAAGGGGCCGGACTGGCCCTGGGGGGCAGGAACTTGCTGCGAAACATCTCTTTTTCCCTGGAACCGGGGGAATTCTTGGGGGTCATCGGTCCCAGCGGGGCCGGAAAAACCGTCCTGGCCAAGATGATCCTGGGCATCTGGCCGTCCCTTGGGGGCAAGGTCCGGCTCGACGGGGCGGATGTCTTTTTGTGGGACCATCGAAAACTGGGCCCCTGTATCGGGTACCTTCCTCAGGAGGTGTCCCTTTTCTCCGGGAGCGTAAGCCGGAATATCGCCCGCCTGGGAGAAGTAAGCGCGGACCAGGTCCTGGCCGCGGCCCGGAAGGCCGGACTGCACGAGACCATCCTCAGACTGCCGCAGGGTTACGACACGGAAATCGGCGAGGGCGGGGCCAGGCTGGCCGCAGGCCAGCGCAGACTGCTGGGGCTGGCCCGGGCCGTCTACAACCGGCCGGGACTGGTGGTTCTGGACGAGCCCAATGCCGATCTGGACGAGGCCGGGGAACAGGCCCTCTTGAATTGTCTGCGCCTGCTCAAGGATGAAGGAGTCACCGTGATCATGGTCACCCACAAGCCGCTGCTTTTAAACGCCGCGGACAAGGTGCTCATGCTCAAGGATGGACAGACCGTGACCTTCGGACCCAGACAGGAGGTCTTCCAGCGGTTGATGGGGCAGAAACAGCAGAGAGGTTGAGAGGGTTCACGAACAAAAGGTTGAGAGGGTTCACGGTTCACGGTTCACGGTTCACAGTTAAAGAGTGAAAGAGGTCCAGGGGGCAGGGGACAGTGGACAGAAGAATAAATGTTGGTATGCTGGCATGCTGGTATTGGAAGAGGACAGAGGGCGGAAGACAGACTACGGAGGCCTTCCCTGCCGGAGGCGGAGAGCTTTTCAGCCGGCCATCCGGGGCGGCTGGAATCTGGCTCTTTTCTCTTATCCTGTTAAATCCTGTAAATCCTGTATTCTGCCTTCTTCGTCTTTCAACCGTGAACCGTGAACCGTGAACTCTCTTAACCCTGCCTTTTAACCGTGAACCGTGAACCGTGAACTCTCTTAACCCTGCCTTTTAACCGTGAACCGTGAACCGTGAACTTTCTTAACCCTGCCTTTTAACCGTGAACCGTGAACTCTCTTAACCCTGCCTTTCAACCGTGAACCGTGAACCGTGAACTTTCTTAACCTCTTATTCTAAGACGCCAAGGAGTTGGCAGCGATGACAGAACAAACACAACAGGATCCGGCCGCCCGCAAGATCAATACCAACCCCAGGGGATTGATCCTGGCCGGGTTGCTGATCATTGTCCTTTTTTTCGGCGGCCTGGGGGCCTGGTCGGCTTTTTTCCCTTTTCAGGGGGCGGTCATTGCCTCGGGCACGGTCAAGGTCTCCAATGAGAAGAAGACGGTCCAGCACCTCGAGGGGGGGATCGTCGACGAGATCCTGGTCCAGGAAGGGGACCGGGTGGAAAAGGGCCAGCTCCTGGTCCGGCTCAGGAGTTCCAGGGTCATCGCCTCGGTGTCCCTGCTCCGGGGCCAGCTCAGGGCCAAAAAGGCGGAGGCGGCCAGGCTTCAGGCCGAGAGCACCATGGAAAAGAGCATCGACTGGCCCAAAGACCTGCTCGAGGTCAAGGATCGGCCCGAAACGGCCATGATTCTTAAGAAGCAGCAGGACATCTTCGCTTCCAGACGCAAGGATCTCGAGGGCAAGATCTCTCTGCACTATTCCCAGATCGAGCAGCTCAAGGAGCAAATCGAGGGCATCCGGGAAGAGCTTTTGGCCCAGAAGGACATCATCCAGGCCCTGCAGGAGGAGTTCACGGCCAAAAAGGAGCTCCTGCAGGGCAAGTACATCGACAAGGCCGCGATTTTAGAGCTGCGGCGCATGCTGGCCGAGCGGAAAGGCCGGGAAGGGCGGCTCAAACAGAACATCGCCGAGGCCAGGCAGAAGATCGAGGAGCTCAAGCTGCGCATCGTGGACCTGCGCAATTCTTACCGGGAGAAGGCGGTTTCCAGGTTGAGCGAGGTCTCGGACCTCATCTTCGAGCTCCGGGAAAAGCTCAGACCCCAGGTCGACGCCCAGCAGCGGCTGGAGATCACCGCCCCCATCGCCGGCGAGGTCATGAATCTGCGGATCCACTCGGAAGAAAGCGGGGTCATCCAGGCGGGCCAGCCCATCCTGGACATCGTGCCGGGCCAGGCCAAGCTCGTGGTCGAGGCCAGGGTCAGGCTCCAGGACATCACCGACGTCAAAAGAGGGCAGCCCACCAAAGTCCAGCTTTCCGCCTTCAACCGCAGATCCACTCCCCCTGTTCCCGGGGAGGTCATCTATGTCTCGGCGGACCAGGTCACCGAGGAGACCTCCATGGGTGTCCGGTCCTATTATCTGGCCCATGTCCGGGTCAACCCGGAGCAGCTGGAGGAATTCGGGGCCTATCTCTCCCCGGGCATGCCTGCGGTCTGCTACATCACCACCGAGAAGCGCACCGTCCTCGGATACCTCCTGGAGCCCATCCTGGGGATCGTGGACCAGGCTATGCGGGAGGGCTGAGAACCTATGTGGACCGTACCTCTTTTTGATCTCAACTACGATGACCGGGAAATGCAGGCTGTTCAGGAAGTCATTGCCTCCCGCTGGCTGACCATGGGCGAGAAGACCCGGGAATTCGAGAAACGCTTTGCCGAATTCCTGGGCAACGGGTCCGCCTGCCTGGCAGTATCCTGCGGCACGGCCGCCCTGCATCTGGCCCTGCTGGCCGCCTCGGTTGGCCCGGGAGACGAAGTCCTGGTCCCGGCCCTGACCTTTGTGGCCGACAGCAATGTCGTGCGCATGGTCGGCGCAAAACCGGTTTTCGTGGACAGCACCTCGGCCGACGACTTCAACATCAGCCCGGGGGCAGTCAAGGCGGCCCTCACCCCGCGAACCAGGGCGGTCATCGTTGTCCATTATGGTGGCTACTCCTGCGACATGGGGCCGATCCGGGCCGCGATTCAGGAATCCGGTCTTTCCCGGAAGATCTATCTGATCGAGGATACGGCCCACGGGCCGGGGGGCGATTATAAGGGCACGCCCTGCGGGACGATCGGGGACGTCGGCTGCTTCAGCTTTTTCAGCAACAAGAATCTCTCGGTCGGGGAAGGGGGAATGCTGGTCACAGCCTCCAAAACCCTGCTCCGGAAAGCCGGGCACCTCCGCTCCCACGGCATGAGCAGCCTGACCCTGGACCGCCATCAGGGCAGAGCCCTGTCCTACGATGTTGTCCGGCCGGGTCTCAACTACCGCATGGACGAGCTTCGGGCCGCCCTGGGCCTGGTGCAGCTGGATAAGCTGCCCCGGGCCAACAGGCAGCGCTTTGAGAAGGTCAAGAGGTACCGCGAGCGGCTGGCCGGGACTTCCGGGCTGCAGATACCCTTCAGCAGCTGGGATCTGGGGTCCCCCACCCATCATATCTTTCCGGTTCTCCTGGACAGGGGCATCGACCGCCCTAATCTGATGCAGGGGCTCAAGGAGGCGGGCATCCAGTCCAGCATCCATTATCCGGTTCCCCAGGATTTTTCAGGGTTCCAAGACCAGCAGGCCGCAGAGACCCCCATTGCCAGGGATCTGTCTCAGAGGGAACTGACCCTGCCCCTGTTTCCGACCATGACCCTGAAACAGGTCGACCTGGTCTGCGACAGGCTGCAATCACTGCTGGCTGTTGCCTCCAAGTGAAGCTGAGGGGACCGGAAACAGGAGCAGGGAAGCATTCTGCCGGCCCGGACCGGGTGAAGACCAAACACGAGATAAGGTACGAAACTTCAATCACAACCCTCTACAGAATTTTGGATTTTGGATTTTGGATTTTCGATTGTTAAGACAAAGAATAAGAGCTGGTTATCTGGCATAAATCCAAAAACTTTTTCTTAAAGGCTATAGCTCTTTCGGACAGGGACCATGGATGCAATCCACCACTTGATCGGCAGGGATCAGGAGCTCTTCAGCGAAGATGTCCGCAACCATGAACAGAGGCTGTCCTTCGAAGTTCAAAACAGCAGCTTCCTGGTCGTGGGCGGGGCCGGGGCCATCGGCCGGGCCGTGGTCAAGGAGCTCTTCAAGCGGGGCCCCGGGGTGCTCCACGTGGTCGATATCAGCGAGAACAACCTGGTGGAGCTGGTTCGAGACGTAAGGAGCTCCCTGGGATACATCAGCGGAGACTTCAGGACCTTTGCCCTGGACTGCGGATCCAGGGCCTTTGATCTGTTGTTCGAAGAGCAGGGGCCCTATGACTTCGTCCTCAACCTCTCGGCTTTGAAGCACGTCCGCAGCGAAAAGGACCCCTACACCCTGATGCGCATGATCGAAGTCAATGTCTTGAACACGGAAAAACTCCTGAACCAGGCCCAAAGCCGAAAAGCCCGCAAGTACTTCTGCGTTTCCACGGACAAGGCCACCAACCCGGTGAACATGATGGGCGCTTCCAAGCGGATCATGGAGATCTTTTTGTTTACAGGCCGGCGGGAGATCCCGGTCTCCACCTCCAGGTTCGCCAACGTGGCCTTTTCCGACGGCAGCCTTTTGCACGGATTCACCCGCAGGCTCCAGAAGCGGCAGCCCCTGACCGCCCCCCTGGACATCCGCAGATATTTCCTGACCCCCGGGGAAGCCGGGCAGCTGTGCCTGCTGTCCTGCATCCTGGGCCGGGACCGGGACATCCTCTTTCCCAAGCTGAGCGAGGCCCTGCACCTGACCACCTTTGCCGACATAGCCCGCAGATATCTCTACAGCCTGGGATACGAACCCTTTGAGTGCCGGAGCGAGCAGGAGGCCAGGGACAGGGCGGGTGAGCTCCCGGCCAAGGGCCAATGGGCCTGTTATTTCCACCGGACCGAGACCACCGGGGAAAAGGATTTCGAGGAATTTTACACCCCTGAACAGGAACTGGACCTGCAGCGCTTTTCCAGTATCGGGGTCATCAAGAACCCTTTCCAGCCCCGCCGGGAAAAGAGGGACCTCTTTTTCCGGGAAATAACCCGGATCAGGGACCGGGGACGCTGGGACCGGGAGGAACTGATCGCCCTGTTTCAATCCGTTCTTCCGGAATTCAGGCACCTGGAGACCGGGAAGTATCTGGACGACAGGATGTAAGAACAGTAAAGGGTTCACGGTTCACGGTTAAGGAGTGTAGGAGAAAGAGGTTCAGAGGTTCAGAGGACAGGGACGGAAGAAGAAATGCTGGCATGCTGGTATGCTGGCATGCTGGAATTGGAAGAAGACAGAGGGTGGATGACGGAGCTCTTCCCCGCCGGAGGCTGAGAGCTTTTCAGCCGGCCATCCGGGGTGGCTGAAATCTGGCTCTTCTCTCTTATCCTGTCTAATCCTGTAAATCCTGTCTAATGAAAGAAGTTCCAGGTTCACGGTTCACAGTTCACAGTTAAGGAACATGAAAGAGGTCCAGGGGACAGTTGACAGTGGCCTCCCTGCCGGAGGCTGAGGGTTTTCAGCCGACCTTCCGGGGCGGCTGAAATCTGTTTTTTTTCTCTCTTATCCTGTTTAATCCTGTAAATCCTGTCTAAGAATTCTTCAGAAATGTCGACAGGATTTACAGGATGTACAGGATGAAGAAGGATATTTTGCGGCGTGCCGGAAGGCCCGTGAAAGAACAGTGGTCGGTAAGACGGAAGGGGCTCGATACCGATTCCGATAGCGATAGCGATAGCGAAATGGGGTAAGTCGTTTGGAGTTATTCTTCGGCTTTCAACCGTGAACTGTGAACTGTGAACCTTCTTAACCTCTTGTTCGTGAACTTTCTTAACCTCTTGTTCGTGAACCTTCTTAACCTCTTATTCGCCGAGGTGGCCATGAAAGCTGTGATTCAAGCCGGGGGCAAAGGCACCAGGCTCCGGCCCTACACCCTGGTCCTTCCCAAGCCGCTGATGCCGGTCAATGACTTGCCGGTCATAGAAATGCTCCTGAAATGGCTCCGCCGGAACGGATTCTCCGATGTCTTCATCACGGTGGGCTACCTGGGGCATCTCATCCGCTCCTTCTGCGGAGACGGCAGCCAGTGGGGGATTTCGGTGAATTACAGCCAGGAACCGGAGCCCCTGGGCACGATCGGTCCCCTGCGCTTGATCCGCGAGCAATTAGATGATACCTTTCTCGTGCTCAATGGCGATCTGATAACCGATCTGGATCTGCGTTCCTTTATCAAGTTCCACAAGCAGCATCAGGGCAAGATCACCGTAGGGGTCACGGAAAAGAAGATCAAGCTGGATCTCGGCATCCTGGAAAGCAAAGAGCAGAGAACCACTTCCTTTCAGGAAAAACCGGTCAAAAGCTTTCAGGTCAGCATGGGGATTTACTGCATGGACCCCGAGATCCTGGAGCTTATCCCCCAGGGGGTGCCCTTCGGCTTTGACGACCTGATGCATATCATGCTTGAACGGGACTATCCGGTCTATGTCTACAGGCATGACGGGTTATGGATGGATATCGGCCGGGAAGAGGATTTCAGGCAGGCCCAGCGGGACTTTCAGGAAAGTGTCTGATCGATCCCGGGCCATGGTACTCCAGGGACCTCTTAACCTTGAATCCTGTATCCCGGTTTGCAAGCCTGCACCCTGAACCGTGAAACAGTGAACCTGGAATCATGAAACACATCGTCAAGAGGACCTTCGACATCTGCCTGGCCGTCCCGGCCCTGATTCTCTTCGGCCCGGTCATGCTGGTTATAGCGGTCCTGATCTGGCTGGAGACCCCCGGTCCGGTGATCTATTCCCAGAAGAGGCTCGGCTATCGCGGCAGGCCTTTTTTGCTGTACAAGTTTCGAAAGTTTCCGGTGAACTGGACCGACGGCGGTTCCGGGGTGACCACTGCCCATGATCCGCGCCTGACCAGGGTCGGGGCCATGCTCGAACGCTTGAAATTCGACGAGCTTCCCCAGCTCTGGAACATCCTCAAAGGCGAGATGGCCTTTGTCGGTCCCAGACCGGAGAGTCTCCGCTTTGCCGAACTCTTCGACCGGGGCTATGAACGGGTCCTGGATTTTGTGCCTGGAATCTTCGGCCCCAACCAGGTCGCCTTTCGCAACGAGAGCTACCTCTATCCCCCGGACGAGGATCCGGAAGCCTTTTATGCCCGGGTCCTGTTTCCAAAAAAGGCGGCCAATGATCTAAAATATTTCTCCCGTTCCACCCTGTTCAAGGACTTGGGCTACATCCTCCAGGGGGTCTGGGTGAGCCTTTTCGGGAGCGTGCCCTGGAAGATGTTCTTCAAGGGCCACGGCCGGCGGATTTTTCTGGATCTGATCTGCATCTCCGTGGCCTGGACCCTGGCCTACCTGACCAGGTACCCCGAACTCCAGAGCCTGCATATCCAACAGAGCTACAAGCTGGGCCTGGTCCTGCTCCCCGCGTCCCTCATCGCGGGCTTCCTCCTGTTCGGGGTCTACAACCATCCTCCCAAATACTTTTCCCTCAGTGATGCCGGGCGGCTGCTCCGGGTATCCGGACTGACCTGGATCCTGGTCTTTCTGCTTTTGCTGGGCCTGGAACGGAGCCTGTCCCTGTACCTCTTCCCCATCTTCTTCGTGATCCTGGTCGTTTTGCTGATTACGTCCCGGATGGTGGCCAGGCTGCGCTGGGAGAAAAGGGAAAACGAGCTGCAGAAGCAGACCCACACCGTGGCTGTCTATGGTACCGGCAGGGGAGGCCGGGCCCTGGTCTCCTGGTTCACCAACGGGGCCTTGAAGGGCTTTATCGACGATACCCCCGAGCACAAGGGAAAGCGGATCAAGGGCTATCCGGTCCTGGGCCACGGCAGCGAAATTCCGACCATCCACGAGGTCCATCAGTTCGATGAACTCTGGATGACCTTCGTCCCGGACAAGGCCAAGCGGCGGCAAATCGAGACCATCTGCCGGGAAAAGGGGATCAAGCTGGTTGTCTTTCCGGAGCTGGAGCCCTTTTCCCGGTTCGTCAGCAAGGACAAGATGTCCTAGTCCGGATCGCCTCCTGTCCCGGGGGGCTTTGCCCGCAGCCCGGGCCAAGCGGGGAGGAAAAAACCGCCTCTGTCATTCGTCGTTGGCAAAGGCGTACCCGGCCCCGAAACTCAAGCCCTGCATGGCCGCCTGGACCTCATCGATCAGGCCTTGATCCCAGTCGCACTCATGTCTGACTTTCCGGGGGGAGCGGAAGACGATCCCGGCGCAGTCCCGGAGGTAATCCCGGGGGGCGTCCAGCTCCAGGAAGCCGCAGATCTCCCGGAGCCGTTCTTCCGGGTCCCTGATCAGGGACTCCTGGCTGATATCCAGCCAATTCCCGGGTTCGACACGCTTTTTAACGGTCTCCACGGTCCGGCAGAGGAAGAGATAGGCCTGAACAGCCGCTTCCAGGCCGTTCGGATCGAGGTCCAGGCCGAGATGGTCCAGGATGGGGCAAATGATGTCCGGCACGTTTTTCTGCTTGATCTTGCTGATGTTGTCAAAGGGGTTGCGCACGACGTGGATGAACTTGACCGGAAGGGGGATCTTGCGCAAGAGGAGGTCGAGCAGATCCGGTCTGAAGCCGATGTCCCTGGTGGACTTGCCCCCTTTTTTATCCCCGATGACCCGCAGCCGGGTGGTTTGTCCCTGCCACTGCTTGGGGACGCTGTAGGAATAGCCGGTCCAGTTCCTGCCGGTCGCGGCAAAGTGTTCTGAGTTGGCGGCCAGAAGGTGGTAGACCTGGTTGCGGCTGAATCCCCGCTTCAAATACTTCAGGGCATCGAGCTCGTGGGCGATGACGGCCTCGGGGTGGGCGTCCAGCAGGGAGCCGACCAGGCTGTGGCCGCTGCGGGGATAGCCGAGGAACATGCAATAGCGCTCGAGTCCTTCGAACCGGGCCCTGTACCGGAGGCCCTGGTGCAGGGAGCCGGCGTACTCTCTGCAAAAGCGGTGCAATCTTTGTATGAGGCTCATAGGTTCGGATTTCGGATCAGCGTATTGATGCTTAAGTTCAAGATATTACTCCGGCAGGGCTCGTATGAAACTTCAGAATTGTTTTGAAACAACCGCTCCCTGCGGTCGCTTGATTATGGGGACGAAGGCAGGGACGGCAGAGGACGATTTTCTTTCCGCCCGGGCGACTCTCCCCGGGCGGAAGGTCCAGCCGCTGTCGCGGCAAGAGCCGGGTTGCTTTCGAGCCAGCGATGGCGCTTTTTGCCCAGGAACGTCGCTGGGCAAAAAAGAAAAACTCATCTGCCTTTTCATCCATCCCCATAATCTGCCTTTTTATCAAGTGAGGCTTGGCGAACGGTTGTTACAAACATTCAGTTTCTTCATTGATCAAACTGGGCGTCTGCGGTCAGAGGCAGGGCTCGTATGAGACTCCGGTTATAGACAGCGAACCGGTCACAGGGCTCTCTTTCGCTAAGACGCTTCCGGCTCTCGGTTTTCTAAGGCTCGCTCATGGGGGATCCCTGCCCCCTCCGGACTCTTAGGCTC
>JAIPDR010000104.1 GCA_021737615.1 Desulfohalobiaceae bacterium
GAGAAGAACTATTTCCTGTACCGCCAGGATTTCAATTACGAGGAAAACGTCACCTATACCAATCTCTTGGCCCTGACCCTGCAAAGGGAGAAGTCCAGCCTGGTTGCAGCCATCGGACAGAAGAATTATCAAAATTTCATCGAACACATGAATATGTACGACAGCCTTATGTCTCAGTTGCGCCAGTCGTCGTGCCAGTCGGACGGGTGCGCTCAATTAGAGGATCAGATCCGGGGCATCGGCCAGAACCTGATGATCCTGGCGGATCAACTGGTGAGCACCGAGCGAAGGGCCATCAATAATTTGTTGCAGAAGATGATCCCCCTGCCTTTGATCAGCCTGGTCTTTCTCGTGATTCTCCTGGGGTTTGTCATCTTTTACATCGGCGAACGGGTAATCAGGCCCCTGGCCCGCATCACCCGAGAATCAGAAGCCGTGGCCAAAGGGGCCTTCCAACGGATCACCCCCTACGGAGACGACAAGAATGAAATCCATCATCTTGTCTCGGCCATCAACAGCATGATGACCGAGCTGGAAAAGCGCCAGGAACAGTTGATCCATTCGCGCAAGATTGCTTCCATTGGCACGTTGACAGCGGGCATTGCCCATGAAATCAACAATCCGGTCAACAATCTGTCCCTGACCCTGGAGGCTCTGTTCGAAGACGGAGAGACAATGGATGCAGAGGAGCGTCGCCGGCTTTATCAGGAGGCCATGGATCAGGCCGACCGCACCAGCGAAATCGTCAAGAACCTGCTGGAATTTTCCAGGGCCAGTTATCACAAGGTGGAGGATGTTGACCTGGAGGAACTCGTAGACCAAACCGCCCGCCTGCTCAACAACGAGATGAACCTGAACAGCACCAGCTTTGTCAAGGACATAAGCGGGCATATACCGCGGGTGCGTCTGGATAAAGGCGGCCTGCAGCAGGTCCTGCTCAACCTGTTCCTGAACGCCATCCAGGCCATGGGCAAGGATGGAGAGCTCAAGGTGAACATCGCTCCGGCCAAGACCCCCGGCGAGGTCAGGATCGATGTCGTCGACAACGGACCCGGCATCCCCTCTGAATATCTCGATCAGGTCTTCGATCCTTTTTTTTCGATGAAAAAGGAAGGCGAGGGAACAGGGCTCGGCCTCTCCGTCAGTTATAACATCATCGAGAAAAACGGCGGCCGGATGGAGGTCCACAGCCAGCCCGGACAGGGAGCCTGCTTTTCCATTTTTCTTGTGGCAGCCAAGACCCGAGGATGAGCATGGAACCATTCAGAATTGCCGTTATCGACGACGAACCCATCGTCTGCCGGGAGGTCAAACGGGGATTGACGAAAGAGCAGTACGATGTCGAGACCTTCTCTGACGGCGAAGCAGCCCTGGCCCGCTTTGACCAGGCGGGTTTCGACCTGATCCTCTGCGACCTCCGCCTGCCGGGATCCAGCGGCCTCGATCTGTTGAAGTCCGTCCGCAGGCGAAGCCCCGACTGCGAAGTCATCATCATCACCGCCTACAGCTCGGTGGATACAGCCATCGAAGCCATCCGCTTCGGAGCCTTTCATTACGTCACCAAGCCGATCAAGCTGGCTGATCTCAAATCGCTGGTCAAGCGGGCTTTGGATAAAGTCCTGCTGATCCGGGAAAAGGAAGCCCTTCAAGAAGCTCTTTTGTCGCAAAACAGGCCCATGGATTTTATCGGCAACAGTAAGCCCATGCTCGAAATTTTCCGTCTGATCGGGAAAGTCGCCCCGCTGGATTGCAATGTGCTCATCCAGGGGGAAAGCGGCACCGGCAAGGAAATGGTGGCCAGGGCCCTGCATCAGCGGAATCCGCGAAGCCATCATCCCTTCGTTTCTTTCAACTGTGGAGGTTTCACCGAAGAATTGATCGCCAACGAACTGTTCGGACATGAAAAGGGTGCCTTCACCGGAGCCACGGAAACCAAGATCGGGCTGTTGGAGGCCGCCCACAAGGGGACCATCTTTCTCGATGAAATCGGTGAAATGCCGATGAGCATGCAGGTCAAGCTTCTCCGTTTCGTCGAAGAACACGCCTTGATCCGGGTGGGCGGGGTCAAGGCACATCCCATGGATGTCCGCCTGATCGCGGCAAGCAACCAGGATCTGAAGACCCTGGTCGAGAGCAGGGGTTTTCGAGAAGACCTCTACTACCGGCTCAACGTCGTGAACGTCACTCTGCCGCCTCTTAGAAAGAGACAGGACGACATCCCCCTGCTGGTTCGCCATTTCCTGAAGAAGTACAGCCGGGCCTTTGGGAAGCAGATCAACTGTGTTTCCAATGAAGTCCTGGAAATCCTGATCAAATATCCTTTCCCGGGCAATGTCCGTGAGCTGGAGAACATCATCGAACGAGCCGTTGCCCTGTCTGATGATACGTTCATCTCGGACAGCGATCTGCCTTCAGATCTCAGGGAGCTCTCCATGAGCAGCTTGGAAAAGAAAACCTGGCCCTCCCTCGAAGAGAAGGAGAAACAGTATATCGAACAGGTGCTGGTCAAAACCAACTATCGCAAGAACCTGGCCGCTGAAATCCTCAAGATGCCCCGCACAACCCTCTGGCGCAAAATGAAACAGCATGGGCTGGACTGAGCCCGCCGGGTCGATTCGGACTCATAAGACGCCGCGAGTCTGCCGGGATGAAACCGTGACCCGACCTTCAGACCGGCACTGTCACTGACGGCCACCTATACTTACGGTCGTCATAAATTGAGATTTTCATTATTCGGCATCTTGGTAGTCGATGACGTATGTTTCGGCGACCTTGCAATTTATTCCTCCCGTAAGTATCCATAATTTTGAACAGTTACACAAGAATGGCCAAGCAACATGGATCAGAGGAATCCAGTAAAAATTGCATTTTCATACATATTATCAAGCTGATACCAGAAGTTGGCTCAAGGTAAAGCTCCTATCCTGCATGATTTCTATAAGGTTTTATTGAAGGCAGATACAAACCGCAAATTATGCCAACTTCTGGTATAACTGCTTTCCTGATATCTGTTCCGAAATGAAACATAGAATCTAACCCCCTCACACTTAAAGCCTTCCTGCCTCACCTGCTTACCAATCACAGTCTTAACGTTTCACATCGGAACGTTTTTTCTGCTCGAAAAATTCTTTTTATTATTTATTGTCTTGATATTATTGGTTGTTTATCTCTAGGCACATATTTTGCTTTGAAAGAGGAAAGAGATGGATCATGCAACAAAAAAAATTCTGGTTCCCATAGGGATCAAGGCAGTAGATCTGAAAAGCCTCCAATATGCCCTGGCCCTGGCCAGGAGGCTCCAGACGCAGATCTATATTCTTCAACACTCCGGCTTCTCGGAGGATGCCGTAACCCCTTTTAACCCATGGCTGGACGAAACCCTGCGCAGTTTGATCAATGACGCTCGTCAGGCAGGGGTCATCGTGACTCACTATGTGGTTACTTCACATTTTGAGGAGGAGATTGTGGACCTTGCCAGGGCCGAACACATTGATCTGTTGATTTTCAACACGGGCGAGGAGGTCTCAGAGCGCTTGCTGTTTCGGATCAAACCCCTTGTTCCCGGCCAGATTATTCAGGTCAGACAGAAAGATGACCGGCACATTATACACGGGGAGGAGAATTAGTATGGCACTCGTCATGATCTCAAGCATGTATCAGGGAGACCGCGAGGAATTGGCCCGTGCCCTGGCCGCCAGGACCGGCTGGCCGGTGCTCAGCCGGGAAGAACTCCAGGAAGGAGCGAAACAGCAGGGAATCAGGGTGGGCCGGCTGGAGGTATCCGTTATCAAGAGGCCTTCTCTGTCGGAAAGGCTGGCCCGTGAAAGGAATATGTATCTCGCCTTCCTGACCGCCACCCTTTGCGAGAAGGCCCTCCAGGGAAATATCATCTACTATGGTCGGGCCGGACACCTGCTCTTGCCCGGGGTCGGCCACAGGCTTCGAGTGGGGCTGACGGTGCCTCCGGCCGTCCGGATTCAAAAAACGGCTATGGACCTGCAGATGCAGCCGGGACAGGCCGAATCCTACCTGGTTAGGCTGGAGGAAGACATCCGCAACTGGATTCATTACATGCATCATGTCTCGAACTCTTCGATCCAGGATCCAGACCAATACGACGTGTTTTTCAATCTGGAAAACATGACGGCGGCCAATGCGGCCGAAACAGTGCATCAAATTGCGCAGCTGCCTGAATATCAGGCAACAAAGACCAGCTCCAGAGTTTTGCAGGATCTCTTGGTTGCCGCCCAGGCCGAGCTGCGTCTGAACATGGATGAGAGAATCCGGGGGGCGGATCTGAAAGCAGGGGCAGACAACGGTGTGCTCACGGTGACCTATCCGCCGCATCAGAATGCGGTCAGCAGCCGCATCCCCCTTGTATTGGCAGACCTGCCCGGTTGCCGGGAGATTCAATGTACCATGGCCGAGACGAATATCCTCTGGGTGCAGGAACGCTTCGACCCGGAATCGGAGAATTATGAACAGATCCTGCGACTGGCCCAGCGCTGGGGAGCAGCCGTAGAACTGATGCGTCTGATCTCTTCAGAAGAAATGGCAGGTCATGCAGGAACCATCGATTCAGGACCTGATGATGGACTTGGCCGGCAGGAAGACCCAGTTGCTTACAACGGCGGTGTCGAGGATGACGGCCCTGATGCGGCCGAAGACGACGGCGGCTTGACCGCGACCATCGAGCAGTTGATTCATCAGGGCCGCAGTGGCGGAGGGCACACGGTCTACGGCGGCTATGACAAAATTCTGGAGCGGGTCAGGGATGACGCCGACTACGCCCTGGTGGTAGTCGGAGACATGTTCCTGTCAAAAGGTCATTCGACACGCACCCGCAGATCCCGTGAATTGGCGACGGCTATCCGTGACCGGCTCAAGGCGCCGGTGATAACTGCAGATGAACTGCAGTCGCGCTTTCTGTTCGGAAAACGTCAGGCCCTGTCCCTCGTGGGGCATGCGGCCGTGGTGATTATGATCTACTTCCTGGTCTTCTCGAACCAGAATGCGGTTCTGGATTTTCTCAGCGGTCCCATCCACCGGAATATGAAGTGGCTGTCACCACTTGTCATTGTCCTGTTCATTCCGTTCATCGCCTATGTGTACAGTACGGTCACGGGGCTGGCCCTGAAGATCATCAACATCGACTAGAGTCCGGGAGGCAAGCATGCACACGTTAATCACCTATATCGACATCAACCTGGCAACGGCGCTTCAGGTTGTTCTGTTGGGATTTATCGGAGGGATACTCAGCGGCTTCATCGGCAGCGGCGGCGCCTTTTTCATGACCCCGGGCATGATGAACCTCGGTGTGGACGGCGTCATTGCCGTAGCCAGCAATATAACACATAAGTTCGGCAAGGCCATGGTCGGTTCCCGCAAGCATGCAGCAGCAGGCAACGTGGACAAAAAACTGGCGGTCTTCATGCTGATCACGGCGATTATCGGTATTCAGATCGCCGTGGCCATCAACAGCTACCTGTTCAAAGGCGGGGGGGGCGGCCACGGCGCCGGAGGCAGCGCAGGGGCCAATTTATACATCAGCCTGGTCTTTGCTGTCATCTTGTCGACTGTTTCCATTTCCATGCTCAAGGATATTCTCAAATCCAGAGGCAAAGGCGATGAGGGTGGGCCGTCCCTGAAGATCGCCGAATTTCTCTCCCGGCTGAACCTGCCGCCGGTCATTCACTTCGACGTGGCCGAGACCAAGGTCAGTCTCTGGGTCCTCATGGCCGGGGGCATCAGCACCGGATACCTGGCCGGGACCATCGGTGTGGGCGGCTTCATCGGGGTGCCGGCCATGATCTATGTCTTCGGGGTCCCGACTGCAGTGGCCACAGGGACTGAGCTCTTCCTGGCCCTCTTTATGGGGGCTTACGGGGCTCTCAGCTATGCCTATCAGGGCTTTGTCGACATCCGCCTGACCATGCTTCTCTACCTCGGCTCCCTGGCCGGGATCCACCTGGGCGTTTACGGGGTCAAGGTGGTCAACGAAAAGTACATCCGCGTCGTCACCAGCCTAATTATCCTGTTGTGTGTTTTTAGCCGGGTCATTGCCATTCCGATCTATCTCCGTCAATTGGAGGTGATAAGCTTTGACCCTGTCTATGACGGCTATTTCAACCTGGCCAGCAAATTTTTCCTTTTTGCCAGCGGCATTTCAGGTGCCGTGGTCATTCTCTTCAAAGTCGTGCAGTCCTATAGACAGCGCAGGAAAATTCAGAAAACCCTGCTCGTCGCCAGCAACCCGGAACTGGAAATGGCTGGATCGAACAAGGCGGTCTCGTGAACCTGGAATCTTTTGGGTTGCGGGCGAAGCCCGCTTTAAAACAAACATTCAAGGAGAAGAACATGAGCAATCCAGGCCACATTCTTGTTTTGGATGACGAAACCATCGTCGGGGCCCGCCTCAAGTCACTTTTGGAAAAAGACGGACACCGGGTGGAGACCTTTATCGATCCGAACAGAGCCTTACTGCGTCTGGAAGAAGAGGAGTTCGACATCGTGATCAGCGATATCCGCATGCGGGAAATGGATGGCATCCAGGTCATGAACCTGGTGTTTCAAAAGTCACCATCGATCAAGGTTATTCTGATCACAGGGTACGCCACCCTTGAACTCGCTCGAGAAGCCTTGACCAAAGGGGCTTTTGATTTCATTGCCAAGCCGTTTAAATCCAGAGAGATCCGCAGAACCATCCAGCAGGCGGCCGATGCTCTGAGACAGAGCGAACCGCATGCCTTCGAACCCGATAAGGCATGAAACAGTTCTATACCAGAAGTTGGCATAAATTGCGGTTTTTCGAATAATTAACCCTCAATTTATGACGACCGTAAGTATAATTCCAGAGTCGTCCTCTGAGACAGTAGGTTCCAGCTTATGATCAGAACCCTTGTTTCAATAAATCCGGATCTGGCTTCGGTCATCGCCATGAATTATGCCTGCCGTCTCTCCAGGATCATCGAGATGGGCGTCCAGCCGCTTTATGTCAAGGAACCGGAATCAGAATTGGAAGTTCCCGGAGTGGGCTGGGTGCAGCATACCTGGGAAGGCAGCCTCTTGAGCAAAGAACAGGAGGCCGTTGATCACCTCGTTGAGAGCGAAAGGGCTAACTGCCGGATTCTGTCCAGGCCCATGGTTCTTTTGGGCGGGCGGGATGATCAGATCCTGTATACTCTGCAGGATGGCGCTTACGATCTCTTTGTGGAGGGGTGCGTGTCCTGCTTTGAGAAATCAGAATTCATGCGGCGGATCAACTCCCGGCTCTACCGCAATCTGCCATGCCCTGTGATCATTGCCCGCAATCTCGTCGAGCTTCGCAAGATCCTGGTCGTTTTCGACGATCAGGTCGGCATCGAAAAGATCGCTCCCGCTGTGAGCAGGCTCTTCAAAGGTACAGGAGTGGGCTTTGATTTGCTGTATTGCAAGTTCTCCGACAGGGGAAGTCCGGTCGAACCCATCGATGAGGCAGAAGGTATGTTTCGTGAGGCGGATGCGATTCTCCAACGCCACGGCTTGACTCCCGAGAACCGTATAGCGCTGGGAGGGGGTGTGGACAACCTGGTCAGGCAGATAGACGAGTACAGTCTGATTGCCATCGGCCTGCCCAATAGCCGGACGAGAGACGAAGGCCTGTTGGAAATGTTGAGCGATGTGGCCTCTCCGATCCTGCTTTGCAGGCGAAGACCCAAAAAACCGACTCCATGAGGTGGTCATGAAAATTCTCGTTGCATTGGATACGACTTCTCAAGGTGATTTCCTTGTCCAGGAAGTGGCGCGTCTGGCCGGCAATACCTGGGCCGATGTCACCCTGCTCGGCATCGAACCGGAAGAGACACAAAACGAAAGGCGGTTGAACGCCACGGACAGGATCGCTGAAGATCATCCCCTGGTCCAAGCACTGCGGAAACACCGGGACTGTTTTCTGGTCCACCTCCCAGAGGAAGCCTCCCCATACGCTCAAACCAACTGCTCCTTCGAGCTGGTGGGGGAAGGAAAGGGCCTGTGGGAGGATCTCAAGGTTTGCCGGGGGAGACACAAGCAACTCCTGACGCGCATCCGTCCGGGGAACCCGGCCAAGGCAGTCCTGGCTGAAGTCCGACAGGACCCGTGCGATTTGATCGTGATCGGAAGCGATGCAGCGGCTGCCGGTAGTGAAATCGGGCGGCCGGCAAGAAAGGTGATCAGAGAGGCCGATACCACCGTGCTGGTGGTGGCTGAAGCCAAACAGCCCCGCCGGATCGTCGCCTGTCTGGATCACGACCAGGTGAGCCAGCCTTCCCTGGAAATGATCAACCAGATGGTGACCCTTTACCAGGCTGACCTGGAAATTGTGGGCTTGACCACTTCCGGCGGACTGCCCGATGAGGTGGACAGCAAGATGGGCCAGATTCTGAAGTATTATGCCGCCAACGGCATCAAGGCCCTGGTCCGCCTGGTATCGGAGACCTCTTTGCAGGCCTTTGCCGAGGAGAGGGCCAGGGAAAACCTGGTGGCCTTGTGGATGGGCAGGCAATCGCTGCTCCGCAGGTTCATTCCCCCCAGGAGTCTGGACCGGATCTTGACCAGCGCCGATTCCTCGGTACTGATTCTGCGTTGAGGTACCCGCATCAGATTCCGGACTGCCTATTCATACATCTTCTTCATCAAACATGCAGGACAGATCTGCTCATATGCGAACCACTCTACGAATCCTATTGATATTCTGTTTAATCGTCCCGGCCGCGGTCGTCATCAAACCCTTGCTCTCACCTCGAAGTATCCGAAAGACCTATGCCCAGTCGCCACCCGGCAGGCAACAGCCGGTTAATGCCGCTTCTGCCTCCCCCACCCGGTCTCCCCGGTATGTGTCTGTGCGGATGAAAAAGCCGCTTACGACCCTGATCACCGGAGAAAGCGGCACCGTTGAGCTGGAGGCCAGTCTGCAGCAGCCACAGGATTCCTTCCTGAAATCACTTCGCTGGGACCGGAATGCGGCCCACCCCCTGGTCATCTGGATTGCCACGCCGAAGGACAGCGGCATCACCTTTATGGACAAGGCCCATCCGGACAGACCCCGCCACCATACTCTGGTCAAATTCACTCCCCCCGGCTCCGATTCCAGGCCGCTGAGGGCCAAAGTGGCCTACAGTGTCAACCCCCGGACAAGTGCCGGCAGCCACTTTTTCTGGATGGATCTCTCCGGAAAGCTGCAGGCTGCAAATGGTAGTCAGATCCAGGACCTGGGCATCGTCAAGTTCCCCATCAAGGTCGATACCCATTTCATGACCAAGCTCTTGATGCTGCTGGTTGTGGCTGCCGCGGTCTTCCTCTTTATCGTGGAATGGGTGAGGGTCGACGTCGTGGCCATCGCGATGATGGTCCTGCTGCCGGAACTGGGTTTGCTGGACGCCAGAGACACCTTTGCCGGCATCAGCAGCAATGCCGTGATGGCCATCATCGGGGTGATGATCATCAGCTACGGGTTGAATCGGGCCGGGCTGGTCAATCGTATCATCCAGCCCCTGCTGAAATACGTCGGCACGAGCTCACGCCGGTTGACAGTGATTTTTTCGAGCCTTATCGCGGTCATATCAAGCGTGATGCAGAACACTGGGGCCGCCGTGCTCTTCTTGCCCGGCATCAGACTGGTCACGTCATACCGGCTGAAGATCCCTATTTCCCGGGTGCTCATGCCCATCGGGATGGCGGCGATCCTGGGCGGTACCTTGACCATGATCGGCACCAGCCCCCTGATTTTGCTCAACGACATCCTGCCGCCGGGAATGCCCAAGTTCGGTTTTCTGGAAATGACGCCGATCGCTGTGGCCATTGTCGGCGGTGGCATTGTCTACCTCTCCACTTTTGGCATGCGCATGCTGGCCGGGGTTTCCGAGAGACAAAACAGCGATCAGGACACAGAGGCCAAACAAGGCGAAGAAGGCATCCTCGGCGCGTACCCCTTGATCAATGGCCCCTTTGAGATATACGTGCCTGAAGATTACCGGCCGGGCGAACTCCCCCAGGCCGTGGTGCAGATTCGCCGGCGCTTCCTGGTGAACATCGTGGCCTCGGCCAAATCCGACGGCACCTGTAAAATCGCCCCTCTGCCGGAGAGCAATATCCAGCCGGGTTTTATCCTCTGTGTCTACGGCCCGCAGGAGGCCGTCTCACAGTTCGTGAAGGATTACGGCCTGATTTTGCGGGAAGAGCCGGAGTGTTTCAAGGACAGCATGTTCAACCCTTCGCTGGCGGGGATCGTGGAGGGGGTGATCTCTCCGAGATCCAACCTCATCGGGCAGACGATCAAGGAAATCCGCTTCAGGGAGACATTCGGCGTGAACCCCCTGGCAATTCACCAATCCGGCAAGACCTATTACCAGCAATTGGCGGACCG
Organism: Desulfohalobiaceae bacterium; assembly: GCA_021737615.1. Classification (GTDB taxonomy): domain Bacteria; phylum Desulfobacterota; class Desulfovibrionia; order Desulfovibrionales; family Desulfothermaceae; genus JAABTT01. Next base: position 10,382 of record JAIPDR010000104.1, read on the forward strand.
CCCCCTCCAGCCCGGGGATGCCGTGTTGATGCACGGCACCTGGGAGCAGTTTCACGCTCTGCAGGATCTCCACAAGAACCTGATCTTTATCACCCCCTTTGAAAAAGAGTTTCACAAGCCTGAAAAATCCCCCTCGGCATTGATCTGCTTTTTAGTGGCCCTGATCCTGATGCTCATCTCCAGTTTCTATTTTCAAAGCCGCCCGTACAATCCGATTCCCCTGTCTGTCTGTCTCATGGTGGGCGCCATCGGCATGGTCCTGACCAGGGTCATAACCATCAATGAGGCCTACCGCGCCGTGGACTGGCGTACCGTATTCCTGCTGGGAGGGCTCATCCCGCTGGGTATGGCCGTGGACCAGACCGGGACGGCCGCATGGATCGCCAGAGGGATCGTCAGCGGACTCGGCGGTCTCATGTCGCCGTTGCTGCTGTTGATCATCCTGGCCACGCTGAGCTGCGCATTCACCATGGTCATCTCCAACGTGGGGGCCTGCACGCTCCTCGTCCCCCTGGGCATCTCCATCGCGAACCAGATAGGGGTCGACCCGCGCGTGGCCGCCATCGTCGTGGGGCTCGGGGTTTCCAACTCCTTCATTCTGCCGACCCATCAGGTCAACGCCCTGTACATGGGGCCGGGAGAATATCGAACCAAGGACTATATAAGAATCGGTGGAATCCTGTCCGTCATTTACATAGCCATCTTAGTGGCCATGAGCTATTTCTTCTACTTATAGTAGATAGCAGTATTTTCACTGTTGACAGAATACAGGATAGGGTGGAACGTAGAGAGGTTATGCAGGAGAGCACCAACAATGGTCCATGGTTTTTTCATATTCCAGGAAACCTGGAGCAGGTTCATTGATCTTTTGACCTTCGATCCGGCTCTGCTGCGGGAGACGGAAATGGTCATTCGACTCTGCCTCCAGGCCCTGTTCATCATGGGAGCGGCCTTTTTCTCCAGTTCCGAGGCCGCCCTGTTCTCCCTGTCCCGACTCGATACTGAGACGCTCTGAGCAGGACTCCTTTTTCTGCCGCCCGGGTTCGATTATGAAGAAAGCATGGACTATACCGATGCTGACGACAAAACTTGCCGGCCGTTTCCCATGCCAGCCGGTCTTGTTTCACGTTTTCAAGCCTCGCTCACGGGTAGCAGGGCCTCGTCCCTGATCTCCAGCAGCTCCTGCACGAAAAAAAGCTTCAGATCCCTGGTCACATAGTCCGGGATTTTTTGCAGATCGGTTTTGTTTTTGGCTGGAAAGACAACGGTCGTGACCCCGGAGTTCCTGGCCGCCAGCAGCTTTTCCCTGATCCCGGAAACGGGGAGGATTCGGCCGCTCAAGGTCAATTCGCCGCTGCAGGCAAGATCCCGTTTGCAGGGACGCCCGGTGAGCAGGGAAAGCAGGGCCACGGCAATGGTCAGCCCGGCGGAAGGGCCGTCCTTGGGGATGGCCCCGGCAGGGACATGGATGTGGATGTCCTGGCGGGTAAAAAAATCATCCGCAAGCCCGAAGGACTCGGTGTTGCTGCGCAGATAGCTCAAAGCGGCCTGGGCCGACTCTTTGAGGATTTCCCCCAGGGAACCGGTCAGGATCAATTTACCGGAGCCTTTCATCTTCGTCGCTTCCACGAACAGGATCTCTCCCCCGAACTGGGTCCAGGCCAGGCCCGTGGCCACCCCGATCCTGTCTTTGGCCTGGGGGACCTCGAAATAATACAGCTCCGGTCCGAGCATGGCTTCCACTTTTGCCGGAGTGATGCTGATCGTGTTCTGCCGGTCTTTTTCTTCCTGCAGGACGTTCCTGGCTGTCTTGCGGCAGATGGAGGCCACCTGCCTCTGGAGATTGCGCAGCCCGGCTTCCCGTGTATAGCCCCGGATCAATTTCTGCACCGCCTCTGGGGTCAACTCGATATCGTAGTCCTGCAAAGAGGCATTCTTCTTCTCTTTTGGCAGCAGATAGTCAAAGACGATTCGTTCCTTTTCCTCCCGGGTATACCCGGAGAGCCGGATGATCTCCAAGCGGTCCAGCAAAGGGGGTGGTATGGAGTCCGTGGTGTTGGCCGTGGCGATGAACATGACCCTGGACAGATCAAAGGGGACTTCCAGGTAGTGGTCGGAAAAATACCGGTTCTGCTCGGGATCCAGGATTTCCAGGAGGGCCGCGGCCGGGTCGCCTTTGAACTCCTGGCCGAGTTTGTCGATCTCGTCGAGCATAAAGACCGGATTCCTGGTCTGTACCCGTTTGATCTCCTGGATGATCCTTCCGGGAAGCGAACCCACATAACTCCGGCGATGCCCTCTGAGCTGGGCCTCGTCATTGACCCCGGCTA
>JAIPDR010000105.1 GCA_021737615.1 Desulfohalobiaceae bacterium
TCAAACCATAAGACTGCAGAAGATTGTCATTCATGCAACATCAAAGGTTATAGCAGAGCCTAAGAGTCCGGAGGGGGCAGGGATCCCGTGTTCACGAGCCTTAGAAAACCGAGAGCCGGAAGCGTTTAAGCGCAAGAGAGCCCTGTGACCGGTTCGAACTATTCCGCATTTTTAAATGAAGTTTCATATGAGCGACATCTATGCCCAGAACAGCAACAGCCTGAGTGAAGATCGGATCAAGGCTCTGATCACTGATGTTCTGCGGGATATCCCTTATGATAAGGGCCGGGATAATTTCGTTATTATCAGTCTTGAAGGCGTCGATATCCTCTATCCGGCTCTACCGGAGCTGGATGGGCAAAATATTTTGAACCTGCGGGATGTAAACGGCAAATTCGTTACTCAGGAGATAAACGACACCTACGGGCATCCCCAGGGAGACGATTGCCTGATAACGCTTGCCGCAGTCTGCCGCCGAGAACTTCGCCACACTGATATACTGGGCCGCTGGGGCGGCGAAGAATTCGTTTTTCTGCTCAAATACACCAGACTGCAACAAGCCGGGCAGATTGCCGAAAGACTCCGCAAGGCCGTCAAGGGCACTTTCTTCTGCAATCAGAAGATTCAGGTGACCTGCAGCCTCGGTGTGGTTCAAATGCAGGACCGGGATGACCCGGATAGCTTGATCAAAAGGGCTGACGAAAATCTGTATCAGGCCAAGCGCAGCGGTCGCGACAAGGTGGTGGCGGGTTGAGAGGAAAGGGGAGGGGTCACAGACCCTTTTTCGCCTCCGGACTTCTTGTCCGGAGGCGAAAAAGGGTCTTAATTCTTACCGGCTGCTTCCCGGGCTTTGCGTTCAGCCACCCGTTCTTCAAACTCGGCGTAGATAGAATCCAGCTCCTTCTGAACATCATCCGGGCGCGGTTCCGGTTTGTAGTTCTCCAGAATATCCAGAGACTTCTCATAAGCCTTCTCAACTATATCCGGAGATCCGGAAGCTTCCCACTGTTCCCGGCTCCTGCGGTCCATGAGGCCGGTCCTGGACATTTCGTTGAAATGCTTGAAGGTATGTTCGTGGGTGATAAATTCCCCTGCCGGCCCGACCTCTTTGATAACATCATAGGCGATGTTTTCCTCTGTTACTTGAATACCGTTCACAACCTTGAGAACCATATCCAGAAACTCGTTCTGCAAAAGGGCCGAGGCGTAGTCCCAGGCCAGGGCGCTGTCGATCATCCCGATGCCGTAAATCATGTTGGCGCCTGCCAACGCTGGTACTAAGGCGGTCAGGGTGAATTCGTGGCCGGACTGGGCATCAAGCTTTTTACTGTCTACCTACCCGCCGCCAACCCAAGAGGGAATCTTATAGTGCAGGGCCAGTTTGGCCACAGCCGCGCTGATCATGGCCATCTCCGGCGCCCCCATGGAGGCCAGGGTCGTTCGAAGGTCCATGATGCTTGTCGAACTCCCGTAGACCATGGGCGCTCCTTTGCGAACCAGCTGTCCAAGGACGATGGATCCCAGCACCTCGCAGTTGTGGGTCACCAGGGTACTGGCCAGATTGACGCAGGTGGTTGCCCCGCACATACCTAAGCTGTTGATCTTGATAGGTATTCCGAATTTGCAAGCCTCGATCAGGACATCCGTTGCCTCCCTGGTGAGAACCAGCGGGCTGACCGGGTCGGCTGAACAGGTAAACAGGGGCTGCTGAGCCAGCTTATCCTCACCGCCGGCCATGACCGCGCCCATTTTTACGGCAGCCTCGAAGTGCTCGACCGAATATATGCCCAGGAAACCGTGTTTTGATGAATTGGAAAAAAATGAATAGGCATTGTAGATGCTGGACACATCCTGATCCACGTCCAGCGGGGTCAGCGGACGTTCCCAGCCCACACTGTTTTCCATGGCATCGATGAATCGCACGGAATCATCGACATCCTGCTTGGTAGCCTCCCGGATTTTCCTGGTCACCGGGTCCATCAGAGACGCTGCCTCGCCAAAATTGACAAAGCCCGTTCTCTTGCCCCCGGGCACGTAATCGTTTTTGGAATCGATGGCATGGGCCCGATAGGTAGCTGGAGTGGATTGAATGGCGTCCTCCACCAGGTGGGCCGGAATCTTGACTATACTGTTCTCTTCGTCCACTGGACATCCATGGTCACCGAAAATCTCCCTGGCATTGGGGCTCATCACCTTGAGCCCAATATTCCAGAGGACATCCAGAGTGGACTGATGGATCTGCTCAATATCATCAGGGCTCAAGGCATTTAAGCCAAACCTGCCCTGACTGAGAAGATCGGCATGTTCATAGCGAATCGTCATGAAGTAACCTCCTTACTCATTATAATACGTTCTTTTATACGTTCTTTCTTCAACTCTTCTCCAGTCGAACGTATTGTTATTAGTTTCGACCGAGCCCAAGCCCGGTATTGCCGGTTTTCAGCACGTCACGGGCCGCTTTCACGATTCTTCTGTTTTCCTCCCAGCTCCTGGATGCGATCCTGACGAATTCACCGTCCAGACCAATTTTATCGCGGCAGTCTCTGGTGTACACACCATGCTTGACCAGCATGCCGGAAGTGAAATCGACGGCCTTCATCCCGTTGGTCAGTTCCACCAGGACAAAATTGGCCTTGCTGGGATAGGCCTTTAGCCCCTGAAGCTTTCCGAGTTCGGCGAAAAACTGCTGTGTTTCATTGAGGTAGCGCACCCTGACCTTTTCATACTCTTTCTGAAATTCAGGATTGACATACAACCGGAAAAAGTATTCTGCCAGCCCTGACAAGTTCCATAGATACCCATTCTCCAAAAGGTCATTGACCTTGTTTTCATCCATGACTGCATAGCCGGCCCGGATTCCGGCAATACCGAAATCCTTGGACATGCTCTTCATGAGTACCAGGTTATCAAATTTTTCGGTCAAAAAAGTAGCACTGACAAGATCGGTGCTCTGGCCTTCAAAAGCGAAATGGATGAAACTCTCATCGATGATGATATTATCCACCCAGTGCAAACGATTGACCAGATATTCGATATCCGCGAGCTCTATATAACAGCCGCTTGGATTGTTGGGGTTGATCAAAACCAGAGTGTCAGGGTTTTCCCTCTCGATCATCTCGATGTATCTCTCCAGATTGAACCGAAACCCTTCACCATGATAGAGCTGGTTATAAACCACCTCGACGCCTTCGGGCACAAACTCGTAATACGGTGAAAAGGTTGGGATATTGATCACGATCTTGCGCCTGGTAAAATTATGTATGACCCCCTGAATGATCTCCGTGGCTCCATTGCCGATGAATATCTTCTCCTTGGGGACGTTTAAATAACCCGCGAGATGTTCAGCAACGACCTGATTCTGGGATGGATAAAACTCAAGCACTTCCCTGAGTCTCCCGCTTTGTATCAGATCCTCATGCATCTGCCTTGAGAAAAGATCTGTAGCGTATGGGTTGGACAAAAAACAGGCATCAACCTCGATATTGAGCTCAGGTATTTTTTCAGTAATAGTGGAGATACTAGGGGAATGGGTTCCGGCCTGATCGCTCAGCTCCTGTATGCTCTGAACAATCTCACGTTCTTTGCTGGACATTCTCATATCTTCATCTCCTTTTTTGTTGATGTGGCTGATTTGTTGAAAGCCGGTCCGCCAGTCCGGGCAAGAGCCGGTCGCAACCAATCAGCATCAATCATAGCCATGCTTTTTATTAAAGTCAAGACTATTTAAGCACAAATATTTTTTACAGATATAATACTTAAATAAACTATTTAAATTTAAATAGTTTTGCCTGTTATTTTTATTCCAAAAAAATGCAGTTGGTTAGAAGCAAAAATTCAGTTGACATTTCCAGCAAGATGTCTCATAAAGGGTGCTGTTCAATTTGATTCATTAAACAAGGAGAGTGAGATATGGCTGACATGCAGAAAATCAGCGACACGTTGATAGCCGGAAAAATTGAAGACTTAAAAAAACTCGTTCAACAGGCCATTGATGAAGGGACCGGAGCGAGCGAGATACTGGGCAAGGCCCTGATGCCGGGCATGGATGTGGTCGGGGAAAGGATGGAAAACGGTGACATGTTTATTCCGGAAGTACTCATGTCCGCCAAGGCCATGAGTGGGACCCTGGAGATCTTGAAACCGCTTTTGACCCCCGAGGAATCGAAATCAGCCGGCAAGGTGGTCATCGGCACAGTCAAAGGCGATCTCCACGACATCGGTAAAAATCTGGTGGCCATGATGCTGGAAAGCGCCGGCTACGAAGTCGTCAACCTCGGTGTGGACATCGCACCGGAAAACTTTGTGGAAGCGGTCAAGAAGCACGAGGCTCAAATAGTCGCTCTCTCAGCCCTTTTGACAACGACCATGCCCCAGATGCAGAAGACCATTGCCGCCTTGAAGGAAAGCGGTCTCAAAGACCAGGTCAAGATCATCGTCGGCGGAGCTCCGGTCACTGAAAAATACGCCAAAGAAATCGGAGCGGAAGGTTACGCCCCGGACGCGGGTTCCGCCAGTAAGCTGGTCAAATCCCTGATGCAGTAAGAGCGATTCGGCCTTGAGAGCTTTGCCCTACATCAGGGATACTCTCAAGGCCGAACCCGTAGTCCACTCGACCCGCCGGCCAGAGATCACGTTCTCAGCCCCTCTAGTTGAACAGGGTTGCCGTTGCCGCACAGATTGACGGGCTGCCCGGTTGAGGCAAGCACCGCCCGCCAGTAGTTGGAGTCAATGTTCAAGGTTCGCCTTTTCTGGGTCACCAGCTCCAGAGGCAGGTACACATAACGGTCGTTCAACCTGCTGACCACCAGGTCTGTTTTGCCGGCCATGGCGGCATGGACCGCGTGCTGCCCCAGAAAGCCGCAGTAGACGCGATCTCCGGCATTTGCCGGAACAGAGCGGATAATGTAGCTTGGGTCGATGAACTTCAGTGTTATTTCCACCCCTTCGGCAAGAAAATACTCCTTGATCTTTCGCTGTAGCAGTCCCGTGATATCCTCCAGAATAGGATTCCCTGACAAATCAACACCCTGCTGAGCATTCTGCTGTCTATCCTGCCAACAGAGTTCCTGTCCAGCCCCTTCAGCCACCACCACTACGGCGTGCCCCCTGCACATGACCCTCTCCTTGAGAGAATTCAGGAACCCGTTCGGACCTTCCAGGGCAAACGGGGCCTCGGGCACGAGAACGAAATTGACGTCACGCATGGCCAGGGTTGCCTCCACTGCGATGAATCCGGCCTGTCTGCCCATGAGTTTGACCATGCCGATGCCATACGGAGCTCCCATGGCTTCAGTATGGGCGCAGCGGATGGCTTCGGTGGCCTTGGCCACAGCCGTATCGAATCCGAAAGACTTGGAGACGAAATGGATATCGTTGTCGATGGTTTTGGGGATGCAGACAATGGAAATCTTCAAGTTCCTGTTCTTTATCTGCTCGTTTATTGCGGAAGCAGCTTTCATGGTGCCGTCGCCACCGATTAAAAACAGGATACTGATGTTCATCCGATCCAGGGCATCGACAATTTCATCCACCCGTTGATGGCCTCTGGACGACCCCAGGATTGTGCCTCCGAATTCGTGGGCTCTGGCCACCGACTTCGGAGTCAACTCCATGATCTCATGCCCGAATTCAGGGATAAAGCCTTGCAATCCGAAGCGTATGCCCAGGGTGGACGATATGGAGTACTGATGGTGGGCTTCCATGACAATGGCCCGGATAACATCGTTTGTCCCCGGACAGAGACCGCCGCAGGTAACCACGGCACACTTTGTCTTCCTGGGATCGAAATAGATCTTTTCTCGAGGTCCGGCCTCTTCGAAATCATAGGTCGCGCCTTCAAGGGGAAAATCGTCGGCCGTCTCCGGCGAGATATGCATGGTCAGCTTCTCATGGTCCTGGACAAACTTCTGCATGGGCAGAGGGGATGGAATCCGGGCCGGACCGAGGACATCGATTTCAATTGCATTGGCTTGACTAGCGGACATTATAACTCCTTGGACATTATGCTCGTATTTTGGAGTCTGATTTTTCGGGATTTCTTTCAAGGCGGTTGTATCTCTTGGCTGCGGTGCCGGCCAGCCTTTCCAGAATATATGAAAGATCAGACCTGTTGATTACTTCACTAAACTGCCGATCATTTACAATCCTGCTGCTCAGAGTATAGGCCGGGGTCTGACCAGGGGCCAGGGTTATATCCTCAAACTCAATCCGAGGTTCATTGTTAAAGACTTTGCTCAAAAAATCCTGGGCCGTGTACACAAAAAATTTTTTTACATCCTCTGATGATTCGGCGTTGTTCATCTTGTTCCTGTAGTTGGGAAGAACTTCCTTTTCAAATCTTGAGAAAGAAAGCTGTTCTGTCATATGTACCTCTCTTTGTTAAGGCTTTTGGAGAACGTCCTTCCTCGGATCATTCAAATTAATGATAAAAGTCTTGTCCTATAACGTCAACTCCCAAAAAGACGCTTCCGGTTCGAATATGTTGCTGAAACCTGGAAAAATTCTTATCATGCAAGAAAAATAAGGAGGACAGGCATGCAGGAAATCAAAATCGCCACCCGCAAGAGACAGGAGCTGGTGAACATCACGGACCAGATCAGAGATCTGGTCAGGGAAAATGGATGGCAGGAAGGAATGCTCCTCCTTTTCTGCACCCATACCACTGCCGGGCTAACCATCAACGAAGCTGCAGATCCCACTGTGGTCAGAGACTTGCTGGTCAATCTCTCCCGCCTTGTCCCGGAAAAGGGCGATTACAGACATCTGGAGGGCAACAGTGACGCGCATATCAAATCTTCCCTTATCGGCTGCAGCGAACAGATCCTGGTCCACTCCGGCCGGCTCATGCTTGGGACCTGGCAAGGGATTTTCTTCGCCGAATTCGACGGACCGAGGTCAAGAAAGATCCTGGCCCGATGGAGCGGCAGCTGAGGCAAGGATCTAGTTTTGAATGATCCGATGGATTTCCGGCAAAACCTTTTTGGCGGCTGCTCTTCCGGCGGCGACGGCCTCTTCGATCCGATGGATTTCGTTCCAGGAAACCGTCCCAGTGTCCGGGTGGATCTGGATATCCGCCTGTCTGGTCTGCTGCCGTGAAAGGTGATGCAGATTGATCTCTTCCGCCCGAACCATAATCTCCAGGGCATTGTGATGCTCCCTTTGCCGGGTCAGGTGTGGTGAGACTTCAACTGCGATAATGACGTCCTTTTCCGGATCACCGGCGTAACAGACCGGTACCGGGCAACAGATGGCTCCGTCTGCAAGCAGGTGATCCTCCCTGTTCACGGGAGGCAGGAATCCGGGGATGGCTGAACTGGCCCGGACAGCCTCGATCAAGTCCCCTGAAGATAAGGGCACCTCCAAACCGGTGGTCAAATCTGTGGCCAGGGCCAGAAAAGGGAGACGGCACCGAAGAAAATCCCGGGTCCCGATCAAAATTTCCAAACACTGCACATAGAGATCCCCTTTTAAAATGGACATCCTGCTCTGGGCGATATGCATGGCCACGGTGCCTTTAATCCTAGTGGAGATCTGGTCCCAGAAATTGGTTTCTATATCCCTGGACCTGGACAGTCTGGAAAGGCCCATCCGTTCGTATGGCTCGCTTTCTATGAGTTCCCGGAATTTTTCTTCGATAATCAAGGCATCCAGGGTCAGCGCAAACATGGAGCCAACAATAGCGCCACCGCTGGTCCCTGCTATCCGGCTGACTCTTATCTTTTCTTCCTGAAGCACCTGGAGCACACCGATATGGGCCAGACAGCGCGCTCCACCGTGACCAAGTGCCAGACAAACAGCTTTCTGCGGTTTCATGTGTCCCATTTCTGATTTGACCGGGCACTGGATTTCCTGATAGGGGTATTGATCCATTGCCGTCTGCCGGCGGCGGCACCGGCTTCAGTGCTTGTTTTTCGCCATAAAAACCTGCCTGGATCAGGGTAAACCAGGAATTGACGGAAGTTTCTGTATCAAATTGGATATCGGCAGCCGGCCCCAAGACCCGCTTCCTGCATACATATCGTCAAAAAATGCATGCTGCCGGCCGGCTCAAAGACCCAATCGAAGCCTTGTCCTGGTATAACTTCGGAAATAGGAAAATGCAAACTAAATCCGAAAATTTCGGTTCAGCCCTTATAGCCTGAGGATCCCGCCCGAGTTCTGAATCCGAATAGCGAACAGTACTCATTTCGTTTATGGCTCATACCCGCTACCCAATACCCGGAGTGCACAGACATCGTGTTCAATCAACAATCAGCAAGAGCCGTTTCATAACCACTCTGGCCCATGCTCCGAACCTGGAAGAGGCGAAACGCTTCATCCTGGAAGTGCAATCCGGCTACAGGGACGCGACTCATAACTGCTGGGCCTTTGTTGCCGGCCCTCCTGGCGATACATCCAGGGTCGGCTGCAGTGACGACGGAGAGCCCAGGAACACAGCCGGTAAACCGATGCTGCAGGCCCTTCTCTACAGTGGAGTCGGGGAAATAGCGGCGGTTGTGACTAGATATTTCGGGGGGACGAAACTCGGCAGCGGGGGGTTGGTTCGAGCCTATTCCGGGATGGTCAAACTCGGGCTGGAATCTTTATCCCTGGCTGAAAAGATAGAAAAAATCAGGTTTCGCGTCTTGGTCGAATACGGGCTCATCGACCGTCTCAAAGCAATCCTTTTGGATCATGACACCAAAATAATTGCTGAAGCATACGCAACTGAAGCTGAATTCGTACTCGAACTCCCGATTGAGAATGAACAAGGCCTCAAACAGGCCCTGGCCGGGATCTCCGGAGGCACACTTCTCGTCGAGTCCGAGGGACAACCGGAAACCTGAGGTCTGTGAGGAAATCCGCTTGGTATCGATTTTTCCGGACAGTTCTGCTTTTCTCCGGGCCGGCCGTCCCAAGAATCGTGTAAGCGATTCAAAACAGTCACCGCCGGATCATCCGGGCTATGAGTATGATAAGAAAAAGACCACTTGCCCTGCTGATGCTTTTCCTGGTCCTGATTATACTGGGACACAGCGTAATTTCCCTGTTTCAGGGCAAATTCCAGCAGGCCATGATCATGGCTCCTCTTTTGATCGTTGTCTATATCTTCGGCCTGGCCAAAAACGATGATCACGACCCGGATCCGAACCACCGCGAGGACCCGCCTTCCGAAAATCAGGAAAGTGAGGACGACGATGCCAAGTAGTTGAAAGTCGTTCAAGTCATTGGTTTTGCATACAACTTCAAAGGACCCGAGCCACGAAATGTTCTTTTCAATCCTGACCCCGCTTTACCGGCCCGATATTGTTTTTCGCTGCAAACCCCGTGTCTCCTTGTTTCCAGGACTGCTTAAGAAAGCGGCAGGTTAAAGCGGCATATGTCCAAACAACTTATTCTCAAAGATCCTGCCGCCGCCCTGTATCTCGGCCTGGGCGCCACCCTGATCAGCTTTTCCTCTGTCTTCGTCAAGGTAGCCGAATGCGGCCCCATCACGGCGGGATTTTACCGGGTCCTCTTTGGAGGAGGCTTTCTCCTGGCCATGCTGATCCTCAGGGGCGCAACCGCTTCCATCAGCAGGCGGGGCCTTGGGCTCTCCTTTGTCTGCGGGCTTGTCTTTGCCCTCAACCTGACCCTCTGGCACAAAAGCATCCACAGTGTCGGTCCGGGACTGGCCACGGTTCTCTCGAATTTCCAGGTCCTGGTGCTGGCCGGGATAGGTGTGCTCTTTTTTCACGAAAAAACGAACCTGAGGTTCGCTGCCGCCGTCGGTCTGGCCCTGGGCGGCCTGTTTCTGCTGGTCGGTCCGGGCTGGAATTCGGTGGGAACAAATTGGAGGATGGGGGTCGTTTACGGTCTCTGCGCCGCGGTCGCTTACGCCCTCTATATACTTTCTGTCAGGCTCCTGCAGACAAAACAGTCCCTGGACTCCGTGGTCGCCAACATGGCCCTTTTGTCCCTTGTAACCGCGGTCATTATGGCCGGAGAGATTATTGTCGCGGGTGAGAGTTTCCGGATCCCCGGCATAAAGACCTTCCTTGCCTTGGCGGGTTATGGTTTCATCTCTCAGATGGTGGGCTGGATACTCATTTCTTTCTCCCTGCCCCGCATCAATGTTTCCCTGGCCGGGTTATTGATCCTTCTTCAGCCGGCCCTGTCCTTTGCCTGGGACATTCTCTTCTTTCAACGCCCCACTACCATCCTGGACTTTGCCGGCGCCGGACTGGCCCTGTACGGCATCTATTTAGGACTGACCAGACACAGTTAATCACAAGTTCGGACAGAAAACCGGAAGGAACAAAAAAATTCGAAACCGCAGTGTATTCCAATACATGAGGATTTCAAAATTTTGCAGTGACTAAGTAGATGGGTGAGTTTCCGGCCAAACACTACTCATCTCTCCTGGTCCAGAGCTTCATCTCCTGCATCTTCTTTCGTCTGTCCCGGGCAAGGGATTTGCAGATCAAAGCAGTCCCTTTCTTGTATCCCCATCTCTCCTTATACTGAACCGGAGTCAAATCGTGATTGGCCAGATGTTTTTTGGTCAAGACTTTGAAAGTTTTGCCACATTCCAGGCAGACGACTGACTTCTCCCGAATGGCTTTTTTCGGTTCCAAAGCAGGCTTTGCTGCTGTTCCAGCCGGTGCAGTTTCTTCAGATGCTTCCGCCAAATCTTTAATACTCCCGGCCAGGGTTTTCACCATTGAAGCAATTTCTTCCTCAGTCATGTTGCGGACACTGGCCTGAGCCTTTACTATTTTCAAAGCTTCTTTAACATACTCTTCCATAGGTTCCTCCTTTCAAAAAATGAATTACCTTTAAGAAAAAAATCATGCTTGATTTAAAATTTAAAATGAAAAACTTCCCAACTTCACCACCTAATCCTATTAAATGTATCCTGCTGTTTTATTTTTGTCAAACAAAAAATGTATATTGGTAGTTTATTTATAAATCGAAAAAAAAATCCTGTCAGGTTGTCTTGTCGTTGTTCTTCCAAGGTTTCTCTTTGAACAGGAGATCCTGATGCTAAAGAATATACGCTTAAGACATGTAAATGCTTCAAAGGGATACCCGGTATTTTTATTTCATCTATTAGCTCCATTGACTGACACTCTAAAATTATACTACTATTTCAATTGCGCATCCGGGCAACTGATTTAAATGCTCAAACCTTTTTTTCCAGAATTTCTTATCAGCAGGCAAGTTGTGACAACCTCTTAAATTTGCAGGAATTTTGCTGACAGGATTTCAAGAACAAGGCTTTTCGGTTTTCAATGGGGCACGACACATCTTTCGCTTCTTTTTCCGCCTTTCTCCAACGATTGATCTCCATGACTCCTGTGCAAAACCAATCTCAGTTGGCGGAAAAACTCAATGTTGGACGAGCGGCGGTTTCTTTGGCCAAGCAGAAGGACAGCGTCCCTTCCAAATGGATTTTCTTCCTGGCTCAAGAATTTTCACTTAACTCCGACTGGCTGGCTACGGGAAACGGTTCTCCGTATCCAGTTTCAAAAGAGCAGAGCCACGGTTGCGCCAAAGTCCCGCATATCCTGCCCAGGCTCTCCGGGGACGGATCGTTGCTCTTCGACGAACATTTTACTGAAAAGATCCATTTCAACAGCGACTGGCTGAGTAGTCTTGGCAACCCCAACGAGATGGTCAGTCTGACCATGACCGGACCATGTATGCATCCTGAGATCAAAGAAAAGGATATGGTCCTTATTCATCTGGGCGACAAGAAAATGTTTTCAGGGGGGATATTCGCCTTAGCCATAGACGGTTTCATCCTCATCCGCAGAACGGAAAAATCTCCCGGGCATCTAGAGCTCCAGTGCGATAACCCCGACTATCCAAACCGTTCCTTGCCCCGGGAAGAAGCCGAAGGGATCACCCTGCTGGGAAAAGTAATCTGGGCAGGACGAGAACACAGTCTCTAAGGTTATCCCGGGTGCAATTTCTGTTCTTTAAGAATTCATGCAAGGACCAAAATTTTCACGAAAAACCGAGGGAAGAAAGATCATGCAACGAAAATTCAAACAGGCCTTGAAAGACGTGACCGACATCTGCAAATTCGAGCATTGGCTCCGTTTCTACTACCTGAAAGAACAAGGAGATCAGCTCCTGGTATCCATTCCTGAGGAGGATCTGGCCTACTTTGAAAAAGAATATGAACGTTTCGCCGGGCTGGCCAAGAAGATCAACCATCAGTTTATGACCCCTGAAATTTCGCAGAAGACTTTAATCGAGTTTATCAGCACGACCCTGGACGGCCCGGTCTATGACCACAGCCTGATCAACAGCGTGTTGAACAGCAAGAGTTTTGAAGCTGAAATAACCGCCTTTCACATCTGGAGCGATGTCCACGCCGATCAGCTTGAAGGAAAGGTCATGGACTTTAAGGATTGGATGCAGCTTTTTGAGGCCTGGAAAAGAACTGAAAAAGGACAAAATCTCCTTCGGGGCTTAACCACCCCGGAAAGCAAAACGACCTCCACCACCCAGTGATCAGCCTGAAAAATCAACAAAAAAAGGGACGCTTAGGCGGGCGTCCCTTTTTTTGGTGATTTTAAAAAAAAGTCCTGGCGGTTACCTACTTTCCCACGGTTTTCGTACCGCAGTATCATCGGCGTTAGAGGGCTTAACTTCCGAGTTCGGAATGGTATCGGGTGTGGCCCCTCA
>JAIPDR010000106.1 GCA_021737615.1 Desulfohalobiaceae bacterium
AATGCGAACCGGTCACAGGGCTCTCTTTTCGCTTAAACGCTTCCGGCTCTCGGTTTTCTAAGGCTCGCTCCTGGGGGATCCCTGCCCCCTCCGGACTCTTAGACTCTGCTATAAACTTTGATGCTGCCTGAACGAGAATCTTCAGCAGTCTTATGGTTTAAATGCAAGCCGCTACTTCCCGTCCCTGCTTTCGGCCCGGAGAAACTGCCCCGCCTCCTGTTCGGTCCAGAGGGCGGGGTCGACGCCTTCAAAGTATCCGGAGCGCTTCCTGATCCGGGGTTCCTTTTTCTGAGAGAGGTAATCGAAAAAGGAATAGAACCCGAAAAGAACCAATGGTCCGAGAATCAGGTACAGGGCGGCGACCCATCCGGCGATCAAGACACTGGGGTTGACCATGAATCTGACCTCGTCCCGCCGCTGCAAGACAGCGGGGAAATATTTAAGATCGTCATTTTTTCATGACTTCGGAATCCAGGCCCTTGTTGGGGATGCCCATGGAGTAGTACAGGCGGGCCTTGGCCAGGAGCTGGTCCCCCCGGGCCTTGTTCCAGTTTCCCTCGGCCCGGCGCAGACGGGCCTGGGCATCGAGGAGCTCGGGGATGGTGCCCAGGCCCAGCTGCAGGTTCTTTTCGGCCCGGGCAAAGCCCTCCCGGGCCGCCTGCACCGCTTTCCGGGTGGATAGCACCCGCTCTTTTGCTTCCTGAAAGGAGATGTGGCTGGACCTGACCTGGTTGTCGATCTGGTTTTCAATATCCTGGACTTTGCTCTGCATCCGCCGCAGCTCGTGTCCTACCTTCTGATACTGGTGGATCTTGCTGCCTCCGGAAAAGAGATCCCATTTGAGTCGGATGCCCACGCTCCAGTACTCATTGAACTGGTCCCGCTCCACCGGTTCCCCGAAAATATTGGTGCCGGTTTCTGAAAAGTCCCGGTCGGTGATCGTGTATCCACCCACCAGATCGAGGCGGGGGAAGAATTTACCCCGCTCGACATCCATCTGCTCCAGGGCCATGTCCACCTGAAGCCTGGCCGACTGCATCTCCGGACGTTTGTTCAGGGCCCGGCCGAGGGCCTGCTCGTAGGAGTAGGGAAAATCCCTTTCAAAATCGGCCAGGCGACCCTTATACCTGGTATCGGAACCCACCGGGATATTCAGCAGGCTGTTCAGGGTGAATCCCAATTTGGCCACGCTGTTTCGGGCCTGACTCAATTCCTGTTGGGCATCGGCCAGCTCGACCTCGGCCTGCAGGACTTGATAGTAGGGGACCAGTTCCTGGCGCTGATAGGCCTGGGCCGACTCGACATTGACTTCAAGCCGCCTTACGGTCTTCTCCAGGGTCTCGACATCCTCTCTGGCCTTTAAGAGCTTCAAGAAATTGGTCTGGATGTCCAGAATCAACTGCAGTTCTCTGCGGCCCTTCTCCTGCCGGCTCAACTCCTTCTGCATCTTGGCCTGTTGATAGCCGTTCAAATTGGACAGCCCGGCGAACAGGGGCTGAACGACCTGGATGGCGAGGGACGAAAAATCCTGGCTGATGGCCTCCTCCGCGGTCGGGCCTTCGGCCGAGATGCTCTCCAGTCTCCGGTTTTCCCAGCTCGAAGTCAACCTGGGCAGGAATTGGCTCCTGGCCTGGCCGACGTCTGATGCAGACTTCTTGATCTCGAACTCGGCGGCCTTGATATTGGGGTTGTTGTCCAGGCCGTAGAGCACCGATTCGACCAGGGTCAGACTCTCGGGAACCTCGGGGTTTGACGCGGCCCTGGAGACCCGTCCCCCGAGCACGAGGGAAATCCCCAGGAAGACCCCGAGGGCAAGGCCGGGAACCGTCCCAAGACCGTCTCGAAAACACATTTTACGACAAAACAACATACCGTCCTCAAATTCTATTATCGTGTGACCATCCCGGCCCAATAGCCCAGGGAGGCATCGGAGAGCTCTCTTGTCAGCAGCTCTCTCCAGCTCCGAAGGTGTTTGTTCCATTGGGCCTCGGACAAAAAGGAGACCTTCCCCCCCTGCCGGTACCCCGGCCAGAGCTGTCTGTTCTCGAAGGACTGGCGGTTGTCCAGGATAAAGGTGACCATTCCCCGGACAATGACCATCCGGCTGAGCATGCGCAGCGGGAAGTCCTGTCGCTGCAGATAATGACCGAATTTTGCGAGGGATTCCTCAGGATCCATGATCAGGTCTGTGCTCTCTTCGCCGGTGCAGACCCAGAAAACATGGGCCAGGAATTTCCTGTGGGCAACCGGAAGGTCTGAAAACCAGTCCCAGAAGGCCTGGACGGGATTTTTCGGCTGAATCATCACCTCCTGCCCCTTTCCGGGCAAAAGATTCGTGCCGGGGTTTGGATTAAAACGGCCCGGCCTGAGGTTGTTCCGCGGCAGCACGGCCCTCGTTTTCCAAACTGCTTCCTGGTCAGCCCTGCCTCTGGCAGTGCTCGTATGAAACTCCATCACAGAATGCGAACCGGCCACAGGGCTCTCTTGCGCTTAAACGCTTCCGGCTCTCGGTTTTCTAAGGCTCGCTCATGGGGGATCCCTGCCCCCTCCGGACTCTTAACTCCGAGCTCTGGACTTCGCTGTTGCATAAACAAGGATTTTCAGATGTCTTATGGTTTGAAGCCGCAGACGCGGTCCGGTTTCCCCCATTTCGCGAGCCTAAGAAAACCTGAGAACCTCCCAGCGAGGTCGCGCAAGAGAACCCTGTTGTCCGGTTCAAAAAGAGGGTGCCTGTACTCAAAGTTGGAGTTTCATTTTGACTGGTCTTTCTTCAGAGCCGATGCCCGGGATCCGGGCTAAGCCGATAAAAGAATGTCTAAAACAATTTCTTATGCTATAATTCACAGCCCCTGTCAAATGTCCACCCAGGAAGAATCAGGGCGATTGCATTTGAAAATGGCCGTGTCCTCTTCATTTGTTCTGGAAGAGAGATTCCTCGTTCGCTCGTATGAAACTTCAGCACAGAGTGCGAACCGGTCACAGGGCTCTCTTACGCTTAACCGCTTCCGGTTCTCGGTTTTCTAAGGCTCGCTCATGGGGGATCCCTGCCCCCTCCGGACTCTTAGACTCTGCTATGTACTTTGACGTTGCCTGAACAGGATCTTCTGCTGTTTTCTACTTTGAATCTATAGGCGCGGTCCGGTTTCCCCCATTTCGCGAGCCTAAGAAAAACCTGAGAACCTCCCAGCGAGGTCGCGCAAGAGAACCCTGTTGCCCGGTTCGAAAAGAAGGTGTCACTGACTCAAATTGGAGTTTCTTTTTCGATCAAACTGGCAGTTGCGGACTTCAAGCCAATAGAACAACAGCCTGCCCCATATTCTTATATATACTAAATAATTATATATCAGATTTGCCAGAGGCAGGCTTGACATTTAAAAAATAATGTCCAGAGGCCATCGCCCTGACCGCGCTCTGGATGTTGAGTTGATAATTGTTCAATTTCGAGTTAATTTCCCCGAACAGCAGCCGGCCTGAGGATCGATTCTTTTGCAAGGTCCTGGAATTCGGCAGTCCTGTATCGATGCTTTGATACTTTGATATCCGTGTCATCTGTGTGATCCGCGGGCTGAATCTTCTTCCGTATATTTGGGTAATTAGTGTCTGAACGAAAACAGTGACTGGACGTAAACTTGCCCGGATACGAGGAACAAGAAATTTTGAAACCGCAGTGTATTCCAATACATGAGGATTTCAAAATTTTGCAGTGACGAATGAAATGGCTGAGTTTTCGTCCAAGCACTAACTATAAAGAAAATATCCTGGTCTGGATCCGGCCCATGAATCAAACAAACGGCAAAACCCTGTTCATCATTCTCGATCTGGGGATATCCATCAGAAACATCCTGCGGACCGATGTTTTCCATTGCCTGCGAAACCAGGAAAATTTGCGGATAGTTATCTTCTCGACCCTTACCGATCAGAGTTTCAAGGATGAATTCCAGGCCGAGAACGTGATCATCGAACCGCTGCCCAGGTTAAAGCCCAACGGACTGGTCAAGCTCATCCAATCGGCCAAAAAGGATCTCTGGGCCGAAAGCAAGGGCATCTTTACCTTCATCAACAGAAGAAAGAAGAAGGAACGCTTTCTGACCCGCTGGCTGCTGATCAAGCCCCTGAAAGGCATATATCCCCAAGGCATCGACCTCTTGTTGTCTGCTTTATCCAGGCTGGAAATGGCCTTTACCCCAGATCTCAACAGGGACATCTTTGAAAAATACAAACCCGATCTGGTCTTTTACACCACCTTGTATACAAAATATCTTTCCCTGGAACTCTCGGCCCAAAAGAGAAAGATCAAGACCATCAGTTTCATCCAGAGCTGGGACAACCCCACTTCCAAGGGTCCCTTTCCGGTCACTCCGGACAGGGTCATCGTCTGGAACGAAATCCTGCAGAAGGAGGTCCTCCGCTTTCACAACATGCCCAAGGACCGGATCCACATCACCGGGGTCCCCCAGTTCGACCTCTATCTCGACCGGGAGAACTTCCTGGGCAAAGAGGCCTTCTGCGAAAAATGGAACCTCGATCCGCACAAGAAACTCATTACCTATACCACCGGTTCCTCCAACATGCTTCCCCTGGAGCATGAAGTCATCGAGGGCCTCTACCAGGAGCTCTTTGTCAACAAGCGATGCGGCCATCCCTGCCAGCTCCTGGTCCGGCCTCACCCCAAGGATGATTTCGATTATGCCGGTCATTTTCAAGACTATCCCTGCCTGGTCATCCAGCAACCCGGACCAAGGGCCGCAACCAAAGACAAATGGAATCCCAAGCGGGAGGACATGTACGGTCTGGCCGAACTCATGCTCCACACCGACCTGGTGGTCAACATCGCCTCGACCATCACCATCGACGCGGCCTGCTTCGACACCCCGATCATAAACGTGGCCTACGACGGGCATGCCGCGCAACCCTACATGGATTCCTGCAGAAGATACTACGACTATGATCATTACAAGAACATCCTGAAGACAGGCGGGGTCAGACTGGCCGGGGACCGGGAGGAATTGATCGCCCAAATCAACAGCTACCTGGAAGACAGGGACCAGGACAGCCAGGGAAGAAGACGGATCGTCAGGGAGCAGTGCTGGAAGCTGGACGGCCGATCCGGACAAAGGATCGCTTCCGTGGTCCTGGACTACCTGAAGCGCTAAAAAGAGACTTCGGCCGTCTTAGAGGCCGAAAACCCGCAGAACACAACAGGCATCATTGCCTGCAGAGACTTAAGCAAGCAGTACTATGAAAAAAAAGATATGCATCGTGTTGACGGTCAGGGGCAACTACTCCAAGATGAAATCCCTGATGCGGGAAATAGAGAACGATCCCGATCTTGAACTCCAGCTCGTGGCCGGAGGAGCCGTTATCCTCCACAAGTACGGCAATCCCGTCAACCTGATCCGGGAGGACGGGTTCAAGGTCGACGAAACCATCCATTTCCTGGTCGAAGGCGGGCGGACAATCACCATGGCCAAATCCACGGGTCTGGCCATCGTCGAGCTCTCAACCGTATTTGAAAACCTCAAGCCGGATGTGGTCGTGTCCATCGCCGACCGCTTCGAGGCCCTGGCCGTGGCTGTGGCCGCCAGCTACATGAATATACCGGTGGCTCATCTGGAGGGCGGGGAACTGTCCGGATCCATAGACGAATCCATCCGGCACGCCATAACCAAGCTCTCCCACCTGCACTTCACGGCCACGGCCAAGAGCGCCGAGCGCGTGGTCCGCATGGGGGAAGACCCGGACAGCGTCTTTGTGGTCGGGACCCCGACCCTGGATCTTTTGGACGGACTGGACCTGAGCCCGGACTTCGACGTCTTTGCAAAATACGCCGGGGTGGGGCCCCGCTTTTCCATTGAAAAAGGGGACTACCTCCTGGCCATCCAGCACCCCGTGACCACCGAGTTCCACCTGGCCCGCTCCCAGATTACCGAGACCCTGCACGCCCTCCACGATCTGGACCTGCCTGTCCTCTGGCTCTGGCCGAACATGGATGCCGGGACGGACGAGATCTCCAAAGGCATCAGGCCCTTCAGGGAGACGTTCCGGCCTTCGAAGATCCACTTCTTCAAGAACTTCAGCTTCGAAGACTACGCCAGGCTCTTGAAAAACTGCGCCGTCCTGGTGGGCAATTCCAGCAGCGGCATCAGGGAAGCCTCCTACCTCGGCGTCCCGGTGGTCAACATCGGCAGCAGGCAAAACGGCAGGGAACGGGGCAAAAATGTCATGGATTGCGGCTATGACCGCCTGGAAATCATGGATGCCGTCCAAAAGCAACTCAACAGCGGCGGATACCCCCGGGATTTTCTGTACGGCCGGGGCAGGGCAGGCAAACAGATCGTCAGGGAACTGAAGACCAGAACCATCCGCATCCAGAAGAACCTGAATTATTAGGACAATGAAAAAAGCGATCTATTTCGATATCCTCAACTACACCGGGGAAAACCTGAGCCTCTTACAAGACAGCTTCGACCTCATCCGCCTGGAGGACCCTTCGCAGCTCAGGCCCGGCCACCTCGCGGAGGCAAGCCTGCTCTTCGCCCCTCTGGGCTACTTCTTCGGCCGGGAATTTTTTGAAAAGGCCCCCTGTCTCCGGGTGATCGCCAGCAACACCACCGGAGTTCCGCACATCGATGAACAGGCCGCCGCAGAGCGGGGCATCCGGGTCTTCTCCCTCAAAGGGGAAACCGGCTTTCTGGAGAGAATCACCCCGACCGCGGAATTGACCCTGGGCCTGATCCTCTGTCTGACCCGGAACATGATCCCGGCCAGGGAGTCGGTCCTGGACGGCCGCTGGAACCGCTGGGATTTCGGGGGGCAGGCCATGCTTTCCCGCATGAGTCTGGGCATCGTCGGACTGGGGAGGCTGGGCAGGATCGTGGCCGGCTACGGGGCCGCCCTGGGCATGGAGGTCAGGTTTTACGATCCCTGCCCGCCAGGGGACCGGAGCCTGACCTGTACGCGGATGACCAGCCTGCAGGATCTGCTTTGCTGCTCCGACATCGTCTCGGTCCATGCGGATTTACATGAGCATAACATCCATCTCTTCGACAGGGAGGCCTTTTCCGCCTTCAAGCCCGGGGCCTATTTCATCAACACGGCCAGAGGAGAACTGGTCGACTCCCTGGCCCTTATCCGGGCTCTGGAAGAAGGCATCCTCAAAGGAGCGGCCCTGGACGTCCTGGACCATGAATTCGAACCCGGATTCGCCGCCAGGGCCGGGACCCATCCTCTGGTCGAATACGCCAGGAAAAACAACAATCTGATCATCACCCCGCATATAGCGGGCTCCACGCGAGACGCCTGGCATCTGACCCAGCGCTTCGTCATCGACAAGACCCTGGACTTCCTTGGCCTGGAGGGGGAAGTCCTCGACAAGCAACCGCCCCGCAGGGCAAGACCGGATCAGGAGATACGATGAACGTGCTCGGGATCGTCCCGGCCAGGGGAGGTTCGAAGAGGATCCCCCGCAAGAACATCCACCCCCTGGGAGGGATCCCCCTGATTGCCCACTGTCTGAGGACGGCCAGACAATGCCCTTCCCTGGGCAGGCTGGCGGTTTCCACCGAGTCCGGGGCCATTGCCCGGGTCGTCCGGGAAGAAGGGGTCGAGGTCATCGAAAGACCGGAGGAGCTGGCCGCAGACAGGACCCCGACTCTTCCGGTCATCGTCCAGGTCCTCGAAGAGCTGGACAAGACCGGATTTTCGGCTGATATCGTCCTGACCATCCAGCCCACCTACCCCTTTCTGTCGGTGGACAATGTCGAGCAGTCCATTGCTGCCATATTAAACCGGCCAGACATCGATTCAGTGACCACGGTCACCCGGCCTCCGTTTCATTACCACCCCTTCAATGCCAGGAAGATCAATCCGGACGGGACCATCTCCTTCATGTTCGCCGAGGAAAAAAGGAAATGCCCCAACACCCAGTCCGCCCCGCCGGTCTTTTTTTTCGGCAATCTCTATACCTCCTGGACAAGGACCATCATTGAACAGGGATCCCTGTACGGCCGTCGCTCCCTGCCCCTTGTGGTTTCCGAAATCGAGGCCCTGGATATCGATGAATACTTCGACCTGGAAATCGCCGAATATGTTTTAAAAAGAGAAAAACCGCATGCAATTTAATGAATACGTCCCTATTGCCGGGAGAATCGTCGGCCCCAAGCACCCGGTTTTCATCATTGCCGAAGCCGGAGTCAACCACTTCGGCCGTATGGAACTGGCCGAACACCTGATCGACATGGCCGTGCTGGCCGGAGCGGACGCGGTCAAGTTCCAGATCTTCAAGACAAAAAACCTCATTTCCGGGGCCGCCCCCGACTGGATCCAGAGGATGAAGTCCAAGGAGCTGCCCTACCAGGGCTTTGCCCGTCTGCAAAGATACTGCCAGCAGAAAAACATCGTCTTCCTGGCAACTGCCCACGACGAGGAAAGCTTAGACTTTCTGGCCTCCCTGAAGCCGGCGGCCTATAAGATCGGTTCCGGAGAGATAGCCAATCCTTTGTTTCTGCAGAAAATCGCCGCAAAACAAAAGCCGGTCATTCTGTCCACCGGGATGTACACCCTTGAAGACGTGCACAAGGCCCTGGATATTTTTTCCCGGGCCGAGAACCAGGATCTCATCCTCCTGCACTGCAATACCGCCTACCCGCCGCAACCGGATGAGATCAACCTGCGGGCCATAGAGACCATGTCCGGGGAGTTTGCCTGCCCCATCGGCTATTCCGATCACAATCGGGGCAACGACATCGCCCTGGCCGCCGTGGCCCTGGGGGCCCGGGTCATTGAGAAGCATATCGCCCTGTCCAGAAACGCGCCCGGGTCCCAGGACTGCCCGGTGTCCTGCGATCAAAAGGGGCTCATCGAACTGGTCAACTCCATCCGCAGGCTGGAGATGGCCCTGGGCAGCCCGGAGAAAAAACCCTCGGCAGCAGAACGAAAAAGCAGGCAATGGGCCGGGAAGAGCATCGTGGCCGGGACCGACATCAAGGCCGGACAGATAATCGGCCGGGAAATGCTGGTCTTTAAAAGACCCGGGACAGGCATCAGCCCGGAACAGCTCTCCCTGGTTCTGGGCAGAAAGGCCGCTAAAATGATCCCTGACGACTCTCTCATTCGCTTCCAAGATCTTGAATAACCTTCCCGGCATATGGCCAGTATAACCTTTTTGAAAAACCAATCCTGGATCAATCTGCAGCATGGATTGCTTCAATTCGGGATCCTGTCCTACATCCTGCTTTTCCCGTTAGGACAGGCTCTACGGGAAATCTGCAGTGTGATCTCCATAACCGCGGTCTTTTTTTACTATCTCGGGGACTACAAAAATTCGAACTTCAGACGTTTTCCATACAAATACCTCTTTCTTTTTTTTTACTGCATACTTATATTCAAGACGTTTCACTCCGTGAATGTTCCCAAGAGCCTGCGGGCCCTGGATCATGTTTCCTACGACAGTCTCCTGTTGTTCTTTCCGGCCCTGGAGTTTGTCAAACACAAAAAGGATATCAACGGCCTGGTCATTGCAGTCACAGCCCTGCTATTTTATATAGGCGGGGACGCGCTGTACCAATGCATATTCGGTCATGATCTCTTTTTTCAGATGCCGAAATTCGGCTTCATGCTGACGGCGACACGGGATGATCCCTTGCTGGGAAACCTGGTCGCGATCTTTTTGCCGATCACCTTTTCCTTTTTTTACCTGGCGCCGGATTCCTGGAGCAAGCTCAAAAAGACTATAATTTATATTCTCTTGACATTCCCGGCTTATTTTTTCCTTTTCTTTTCCTTCCGGAGGACCGGATTCATCGCCTTTGCTTTTGCCCTGACCATGTACTTTCTTTTAAAACGAAAACTTCTTTCCGGACTGCTGGTCCTGAGCGCTTCTTTTCTTTTTTTCTTTATAGGACCGACGCGCTTTCTCTTCAGTCAGATAGCCAGAAGCCTGCAGTGGGAGATCTGGAAGACGGCCCTGGTGCTAAGCAAGGAAAACATCCTCTTCGGTTCCGGCCTCAATACCTTCAAAGCCATGCAGATCATTTTTAAAAAACCTGTTTATTATGCCGGAGAATACTTTGAATCCACTCACAATTTATTTCTGGGCCTGCTGGTCGACACCGGCCTTCTAGGCCTGGCCGTATTCCTGCTATTCTTGTTCCTGTGCCTGAAATCAATCCACCGATCCAGTTCTGCTCTCAAAGAGTATTCTGCCTCCGCTTCCGGGATAGTGTTCTTCTTCAACCTGTCCCTGTTCGCTTTTTTCATAGCCGCAATCGGTGCCCTCGATCTGTATTCCCCTTACATGATGGCACCGCCGTTCATCATTCTGGGAACCGCCCTGGGTTCCTGTCTCGCGCTTGGCCGCCATTACCGAATCAACCAGCAGGCCTGTGAAGATAACCGATGCAAAAACTCATAGCCCTGGGCTACTCAACCCTGACCCGGACCTTTTTTCCCCTGTACCTGCTCAGCCTGCTCCTGAAATCGGTCAAGGCACCGGAATACAGGCACCGCTGGCCGGAACGATTCGGGTATACTTCCTATCCCCCGCAAACAGGTCCCGGAACGATCTGGGTTCATGCGGTTTCGGTCGGAGAGGTCAGGGCGGCCGCTTCCCTGATCAAGGCCCTTAAAAAGGAGCATCCCAAGCAAGAGCTTGTGGTGACCACGACCACCCCCACGGGGTCGCACGAACTCCAACAGCTGTTCGCAGACACGGTCCGGCACAGCTATCTGCCCTACGACCTCGAGTCCATGGCCGAACGCTTTCTGCAAAGGACCAACCCGGGACTGGCCCTGTTCATGGAGACAGAGATCTGGCCCAATCTTTACACAAAACTGGCCCGGCGCTCCGTGCCCATCATCATGGCCAATGCCAGGCTCTCTCCCGGGTCCTTCAAGGGATACATGAAAATCAGGCCGTTCATGGCCGATATTTTGAACCGCTGCACCCGGATCCTGGCCCAGAGCGAGGCCGACCGCGGCCGATTCACGGAAATCGGGGTCCTGCCGCAAAAAATCCTGACCACCGGAAACATCAAATTCGATCAGCCGGTCCCAAAAGACCACATCCGGTCCGGAAAACTGCTCCGCGATTCAATCGGCCCGAGACGGCCGGTCTGGATAGCGGCCAGCACCCACGCCGGAGAGGATGAAGCCGTGCTCAAGGCCCATGCCGGGCTCAGGGAACTCCTCCCTGATTGTCTGCTGATCCTGGTTCCCCGGCATCCGGAGCGGTTTCAGACGGCGGCCGATCTGGCCGCCGGACTGGGGTACGCTGTTCAGAAGCACAGCCCGGGTGGTCTTGTCAGGCCGGAGACCGCTGTTTATATCGGTGACTGCATGGGCCGGATGTTCACCTTTTATGCAGCCTCAGACATCGCTTTTGTCGGCGGCAGCCTGGTCCAGACCGGCGGGCACAATCTGCTGGAACCGGCCTCTCTCGGGCTGCCGGTTCTTTCCGGGCCGCATCTTTTCAACTTTCAGGATATTTCCCGCCTGCTCCTGGATCAAAACGGCCTGCTGCTGGTAAAAGATTCTGAAGAATTGGCCAAAACCCTGGGCATCCTTTTTCAGAATCCGAAACAAGCCCGGGCAATGGGGGAAAGGGCCGGACAAGTCGTTGCCGGAAACAAGGGGGCGACGGACAAGGTGCTGCAGGCGATTGAGCCGCATGTAAATCAAAGAGGTTAAGAAGGTTCACGGTTCACAGTTCACGGCTAAGAAAAAGAGAAACAAGCCCGACATTATGTCCAATGCCAGAGACTTTCTTGTTTTTCATGAAAGGGTTGAAGGAAGGGTTGCATGCTGAACATTATCCTGGAGCTTGCAAGCTCGTTTCTTATCCGGCTCTCTCCAGGCCGGATCAGAAAAATAGGACGGGCCGGCGGCCGGATCATGTGGCATGTCCTGCCCTCCAGGCGAAAAATAGCCGCCCGGGCCATCCGCCACAACCTGGAAACAGGAGACGAGCAGGCCCATAGACTCGCCAAATCGAGCTTCAGGCACTCCGGCCTCTCTTTTGCCGAACTCTTTTTAAACAGAAAGATCGACCACCGCTTTCTGCGGGCCTGTATCGAGATCGAGGAGCCGGCACTGCTCTTTGAAACACTGCAGGCTCCGGGACCGGTTGTCATCGCCAGCGGGCATCTGGGGGCCTGGGAGCTCCTGCCCGGAGTCTTCGCCTTGATCCGGGGGAAAAAGCAGTGCCAGATCGTCGTCCGCTACCCCAAGAGCCGGGCCTTGAGCAGGCTGCTGGATCATTTCCGGAAACACCAAGGCATAGCCATGGTCCATAAGGAGCAGGCCAGTTCCAAGGTCTTGCGGAACCTGAAAGAAAACGGCCTGTCCGGCTTTTTAGTGGACCAGAACTGCGGACGGAGCAAGGCCGTCTTCCTCCCCTTCTTGAAAAGAACCGCGGCCGTGAACAAGGGGCCGGCCCTTCTGGCCCTGCGTTCCAGGGCCCTGGTCCTGCCCGTCTTTCTTGTCCGGGAGACTGATGAAAAATACAGGCTCATCACCCGCCCCTTTCTCGACACCCGCAGCCTCTCCGGGAGCAAAGAAGAACAGACCAGGCAGGTGGCCCGGTTTTACACCAGGGCGGTGGAGGAAATGGTCAGGCGCTATCCGGAACAGTGGTTCTGGATGCACAGGAGGTGGAAGAC
>JAIPDR010000107.1 GCA_021737615.1 Desulfohalobiaceae bacterium
ATCCCAAAGAGCGGGCCGAACACGTCATGCTCGTCGATCTGGGACGCAACGATCTGGGGCGGATCGCCGCGACCGGCAGCGTCCGGGTGGAGAAGTTCATGCAGGTCGAGCGCTTTTCCCATGTCATGCACCTGACCTCATATCTCCAGGCCCGGCTGCAGCCGGGCCTGGACTGGCTGGACGTCCTCAGGGCCTGCTTCCCGGCCGGGACCGTCTCCGGGGCCCCGAAGATACGGGCCATGGAGATCATCGGCCGGATGGAAAGCCTGGATCGGGGGCCTTATGCCGGGGCTGCGGGCTGGCTGGGCCTGGACCGGGAGAGCCTGAACCTCGATACCGGGATATTGATCCGTTCCCTGTGGATAGAAGACAACACCGTCTCCTGGCAGGCCGGGGCGGGCATAGTCATGGATTCTAACCCGGAACAGGAGTGGCGGGAATGTCTGAACAAGGCCCGGGTCATCCAACAGATACTCAAGCAGCAGGGAGGCAGTGATGCTTTTGCTCATCGATAACTACGATTCCTTTACCTTCAATCTGGTTCAGGCCCTGCAGGAACTGGGAGCCTGTCCCCGGGTGGTCCGGCACGACCACGGCTCACTGCCGGCCATGGGCCTGAGGCCGGACCTGGAGGGGGTCATCATCTCTCCGGGGCCGGGCGGTCCGGAGGACAGCGGCCTCTGCTTTCAGCTTCTGGAAGTTCTGCCCCCGCAGGTCCCGGTTCTGGGGATCTGCCTCGGCCACCAGGTCCTGGCCTCTTTCGGAGGCTATCCCATCGTCAGGGCAAAGCGGATCATGCACGGCAAGACATCTTTAATCGAACATAGCGGGCGGGGACTCTTCCAGGATCTGGTCAACCCCTTTCAGGCCACCAGGTACCACTCCCTGCTTGTGGACGAGGGCCGTCCGCCCGGGAAGGACCAGGTCCTGGAAATCACCGCGAGGAGCGAATACGGGGAACCCATGGCCCTTTGCTTCAGGGATCGGCCCTGGATGGGGGTCCAGTTCCACCCGGAATCCGTCTTGTGCCCTCAGGGTCCGCAGCTCTTAAACAATTTCTTGAAAAGGAGGAAGCAATGAGCATCAACACCTGTCTGCACAAACTGGCCGCGGGCAAGGATCTCTTGTTCGAAGAGGCCGGGACCTGTTTTCAGGGGCTGTTTGGTGGTGACCTGGCCCTGGCCCAATCAGGGGCCCTGCTCATGGGGCTGAAGGTCAAGGGCGAGACCCCGGATGAGCTCAGGGCCGCGGTCCTGGCTGCCTTGAAGCAGGCCAGGATCATCCGCAGGGCAGAGACAAAAATCATAGACACCTGCGGGACCGGAGGCGACGGCCGGGGAAGCTTCAACTGCTCCACAGCCGTGGCCCTCTACCTGGCCGATATGGGTTACAAGGTGGCCAAACACGGCAATCGCGCCGTG
Source organism: Desulfohalobiaceae bacterium (assembly GCA_021737615.1). GTDB lineage: Bacteria > Desulfobacterota > Desulfovibrionia > Desulfovibrionales > Desulfothermaceae > JAABTT01. The sequence continues at coordinate 1,422 of JAIPDR010000107.1, forward strand.
TCAGGAAGCTGCGGCAGCGCAGACGTCATGGAATCCCTGCAGATTCCCTTTGCCCGGGACGAGGACCAGGCCCTGGCCGGACTAAAGAAGAGCAATCTGAGTTTCCTGTTCGCCCCGGACTTCCATCCGGCTTTTGCCAGAATCTCCCCGATTCGGAGGGAACTGGGCTTTCCCACCCTGTTCAATCTCCTGGGGCCGCTGCTCAATCCGGCCCGGCCGACCCACCAGCTCCTGGGGGTGGGCAAAAGCGAACACCTGGGTCTGATCGCGGAAACCCTGGCTGGTTCAGGTATAAAGCGGGCGGCGGTGGTCCACGGAGGCGGAGGCTTCGACGAACTCACGCCCTGCGGGGTTTCAGAAGTCGTCTTTGTCTTTGGCAGTTCCTGCCGGCGGACACTGATCGATCCCAGGCGCTACCATGTCCAGGACTGTTCTCCGGAACGCCTTTGTTTTCCGGGCAAAGACCCGGCCCTGCAGGTCATGCGACAGGTCCTCAAGGGGCAGGGACCGGAGGAGGTCCTGGACATGGTCGGCCTGAACCTGGGACTGGCCCTCTGCCTTTTGGAGGATGAGCAGGAGATCTATGACTGCATGAGCAGAGGGTTGAACAGGGTCAGGCAGGGGGTCGATCTCGGGAGGTATGCTTGTACAGCCTGAATTCATCATTCACAGAATGCGAACCGGGCAACAGGGCTCTCTTGCGCTTAAACGCTTCCGGCTCTCGGTTTTCTAAGGCCCGCTCATGGGGGATCCTCGCCCCCTCCGGACTCTTAAATCCGAGCTTTGGACTTCGCTGCTGCATAAACAAGAATTTTTCAGCTGTCTTATGGTTTGAAGCCGTAGACGCGGTCCGGTTTCCCCCATTTCGCGAGCCTAAGAAAACCTGAGAACCTCCCAGCGAGGTCGCGCAAGAGAACCCTGTTGCCCGGTTCCAAAAGAGGGTGCCAATGCTCAAAGCTGGAGTTTTCATTATTTCTATAAGTTTCATTTAAGCAGTTAACTGTCAATACAGGAACGGTCGTGCGCAGTCTGAACTCCTGACTTTCTCTCTTTTTTAAAAAAAACACAATGGAGCATGGATGCTAAACAGATTCAAAGTGGCCAAACAGGCAGAAATCGAAAAACTCAAGGAGCAGCATCGAGCCGGGACATTGCCGGAGATCTTTCCGGGCCGGAGGCCGTCTCTGGCCAAGGCCCTCAGCCCGCCGGGGCAGGTGGCAATCATTGCCGAGTATAAACCGGCCTCCCCGTCAAGGGGGGTGATCAACCCGGACGTTTCCCCGGCAGAGCTGGCGGCAGTCTTTAAGAGAGGCAAGGCAGGGGCTGTTTCGGTTTTGACCGAGGAGCGCTATTTTCAGTCGAGCCTGGCCTGTCTTGGGGAAATGCAGGCGGCAGGACTGCCACTGCTGCGCAAGGATTTTATCCTGGACCCGCTCCAGGTGCGACAGACGGCGGCAACACCGGCCTCGGCCCTGTTGTTGATCGTCCGCCTGCTTAAAGAGCAACCAGAAGTCCTGGCCGGTTTGTACCTGGAGTCCGCAAAGCTGGGTCTGGAGGCCGTGGTCGAAGTCTTTGACAGGCAGGACCTCGAACTGGCCAGGCGGATCGGGGCCGGAATCATCCAGGTCAACAACCGGGACCTGAACGCACTCGAGGTCGATCTTGAGACCTCCAGGGAGCTGATCAGGCAAAAGCACAAGGACGAGCTCTGGATCTCCGCCAGCGGGATCAGTCAGGGGGAACAGGTCCGGGAGATGGCCGGGCTCGGGTTCAACGCCTGCCTGGTCGGTACTTCGCTCATGGCCGGCAGGGATCCGCTTGGAAAACTGCAGGAGCTGACCGCTGCCGGGTAAAGCAGACCTCGTAGAGACGTTTTAGCCACGCTGACCGGTTCATGAAGAGGATGCCAATGACTCGGTCCAAAAGAAACAGGGGCAGGCCTTCTTGAGAATTTATTAAGAACAGGCATAAATTTCAATGAGTATCAGCAGTCTTGAACGTTCTATCCTTTTAAAGGTCTGCGGTTTGACCAGACAAGAGGACGTGCTTTTGTGTCAGGATCTGGGAGTCGATCTCCTCGGTTTTATCTTTCACGAGGCAAGCCCCCGATTCGTGAGTCCGGAAGCAGTGGCCGGCTTTGTTCGGGGAGAGTCCCTGCGGGTCGGGGTCTTTGTCAGCCAGGGCGTGGCCCAGATCCTGGAGATCAAGGACCTGGCTTCCCTGGATCTGATTCAGCTCCATGGGGACTACAGCCCGGGCCAGTGCCGGGCCATCGGTCCGGGCCGGGTGATCAAGGTCTTCTGGCCGCAGCGCTATCCCGGGGCAGATACCTTTTCCCTGGATCTGAGGCGCTATGCCGCCTGTTGCCGTTACTTTCTCTTTGACGCCGGACAGGCCGGAGGGGGGCATGGACAGACCTTACAGACGGAGTGGATCAAAAAGGGGACGTTTCCCCGGCCCTGGTTCCTGGCCGGGGGGCTCTGTTCAAAAAATGTTCATAATTTCATCCAACAATACAAGCCGGATGGCCTGGATATGAACTCCGGTGTCGAAAAGCGACCCGGGATTAAAGACAGGCAAAAGCTCATCCAAAGCAGAAACGTGATCAAAAGGAGACAACCATGAAAAAAGGCTATTTTGGTGAGTACGGAGGCAGGTTTGTACCGGAGATCCTCATGCCGCCGCTGTTTGAACTGGAAGAGGCGATCGACGGGATTTTACCGAAGCCTGAGTTTCAAGGCCGGCTGAACGAAATCCTGCAGGATTTCGTCGGCCGGCCCACGCCGCTGACCTTTTTGGAAAACCTGTCCGGGGAACTCGGCTTCGATCTGTGGCTGAAGCGGGAGGATTTGGCCCATACCGGGGCGCACAAGATCAACAACACCGTGGGCCAGGCCCTATTGGCCAAAGATATGGGGAAAAAATGCCTCCTGGCCGAAACCGGGGCCGGGCAGCACGGTGTGGCCACGGCCACGGCAGCGGCTCTTCTCGGCCTGGACTGTCTGGTTTATATGGGGGCCAAGGATGTTGAGCGGCAGCGGGTCAATGTGAAACGCATGGAACTGCTGGGGGCCGGGGTGGTCCCGGTGCAAACATCCACCCAGACCCTTAAGGATGCCATAAACCAGGCCCTGAGGCACTGGATCAGGGAGCAGGAGAGCACCCATTACTGCATCGGTTCCGTGGTCGGCCCCCATCCCTTTCCGACTCTGGTCAGAGACCTGCAGGCGGTGATCGGCCGGGAGGCCAGGGCCCAGTTCCTGGAGAAGACAGGCCGGCTTCCGGATCAGGTCCTGGCCTGTGTCGGGGGCGGGTCCAACGCCATGGGCATCTTCCACCCTTTTGTCCAGGACCAGAGAGTCGTCCTGACCGGAGTGGAAGCCGCCGGGGAGGGCACAGCCGACTGCTTCCACTCGGCCACCATCAGCAGGGGCAGCCCCGGCGTGCTGCACGGATTCAAGACCTCTCTGCTCCAGACCCCGGAGGGGCAGATCCTGCCCTCTCAGTCCATCGCCCCGGGACTGGACTACCCTGGAGTGGGCCCGGAACATGTCCACCTCCACCAGACAGGCAGGGTGTCCTTTGTCCAGGTCAACGACCGGCAGGCCCTGGCCGCATTTCAGACCCTGACCCGAAAAGAGGGGATCATCCCGGCCCTGGAGAGCGCCCACGCCCTGGCCCGGGTCCTGGAACTCAAAGGGACCCTCCGGCCGGAAACGCAGGTCCTGGTCAATCTGTCCGGCCGCGGAGACAAGGACCTGGATATCGTTTTGGAGGAACTTGGCATGGCGGGCTGACCCCGGGGCTGTCTTTTGACCTGAAACAATTAAATACGCCACTTCGTATCCAAATTGTGATAGTATTGTGTAATTTTTAATCTTTGTTTATATCATTTGAGAATTTGAATTTAGTGCTTGTTTCGAATTTCTAATTTCGGGCTTCGAATTTATCAAAAAGAACCATTTGTCCGAAAAATTTTCAAATTTATAGAAATGGCAAAGAGTTCTGAAACAGGGAGGAAACAATGATAGAATCAAAACTGGAAACGAAGCTGCGGCAGGCAAAGGCCGAAGAAAGGACAGGGCTCATTCCCTTTCTTCCGGCGGGTTTTCCAGACAGGCAGCGATTTTTCGATGAATTGAAGGAATTGGACCGGAGCGGAGCGGATATCATCGAGATCGGCATCCCTTTTTCCGATCCGGTGGCCGACGGTCCGGTGGTGGAAGAGGTTTCCCAGGAGTGCCTGGCCCGGGGAGCGAGCCTGGGCTGGCTTTTTACAGAGCTGCCCAAACACCGGGCCGAGATCTCTGCGGAAATCGTGCTCATGGGGTATGTCAATCCCTTCATGCAGCATGGCTGGAGCAGATTGGCCAGGCAGGCGGCCGCACTGGATCTGTCCGGGCTGATCATCCCGGACCTTCCCCTGGAGGAGAGTCTGGAACTGGAAGGGCTCTTTGCCGAGCACCGCCTGGATTTGATCAGGCTGGTGGGGCTGAACACCCCGCCCCACAGGATGCGTCTCGCTGCGGAAAGGGCCGGAGGTTTCGTCTACTTCGTCTCTGTCCTGGGAACTACGGGTTCGGGAGGCGAGTTTCCGGCAGGGCTTGGCAGGCAGTTGCGCCTGGCCGGGGAAATCTTCCGGCAGCCCCTGGCCCTGGGCTTCGGACTCGAGGCCCCTGACCGCATAGATTCCATCCGGGATGAGATAGATGCCGTGGTCTTCGGCAGCGCGCTTATCAAGCATATCCAAAAGGGGGGATCCAGTTCCGGGTTCATGAACAGGTGGGGGGCGCAGCCGGTCCGTTGAGGGGGGCTTTTTTGACAGTCCATGAATATGTGTATATATTCTAGGCATGAATATCAGGTCTATGCATGAATATCAGGCCTTGGATAAGAGCGTTCTCCGCTATATAGCAGAACAGGGTTATAGAGATCTGATTACCTATGCGGCCCGGTTCGGAATTCGTATCTGCGGTAGTTCTTGATTTAACCGCGCGGACCTTTTTTCCCGGGGTTTAGTTGGATATGCAGGATCAAAGGGATCAACTTCGTTACCAGCGGCAGATGGGCCTCCCGGAGATCGGAGAGCAGGGTCAAAAGCGGCTGGCCCGGTCCAGGGTCTTTGTCGGCGGTCTTGGCGGTCTGGGGTCGGTGATCACCACCTATCTCTGTGCCGCCGGGGTGGGCTCTCTGCGTATCGCGGACAGGGACCGGGTGGAGATCAGCAATTTGAACAGGCAGATCCTGCACTGGACGAAAGACGTGGGCCGCGACAAAACCGTGTCCGCCAGGGAAAAACTTGCGGCCTTGAACCCGGATGCAGAGATCGAAACCCATCATCTGGAAATCGGTCCGGAGAACGCGGCAGAGCTGGTCCAGGGGTGTCAGGTCATCGTCGACGGGACCGATAACCTCCAGACGAGGCGGGTTTTGAACCGGACCTCCCTGGACATGGATCTTCCCTTCGTCCACGGGGGGATCAACGGGTTCAACGGGATGATCTCCACCTTTGTTCCAGGCCGGTCCCCCTGCTTTGAGTGTCTGTTCTCGGAATTCGGCAGTCCTTCCTCTCCTCCGCCTGTACTCGGCTCTGTGGCCGGGGTTGTCGGCTCCCTGCAGTCCCTTGAAGTCATCAAATGTCTCCTGGGATTGATGGATGGTCTCCTGTGCGGAAGGCTGCTTTTCATGCAGGGGCAAACCATGGCCTTCCGGGAGATCAGCCTGGGAAAAAACCCTGACTGTCCGGAGTGCAGAGGGCGCTGAGGACGGAGGACAGTGGACGGTGGACGGTGGACGGAGGACAGAGGGCAGAGGACTGTGGACGGTGGATAGAGGAAATAGGACTGATGGCGAGGGCGGAGGACGGTCTCGGTAAACAAGAAAAATAATCTGTCATAATACTGATCCACTGGACAATTCATAATCAGAGGCACGATTACTATATAAAAGCAACTGTTTCATTAGGGGCACATGTGGATCAGTATGGAGCAGTATGAGGAGAGCGGAATGAAAAACACGGTCACTATAACCCTCAACGGCTTTCAGGAGGAAGTTGCCCAAGGGTCTACGGTATCGTCTCTGATAAAATATTTCCAAGAGTTGGACAAAGACCTCATCGTCGAGCACAACGGCAGGTTTGTCTATCCAGGGGAGTATCCGAGAACAGTGGTCGATGATGGAGACCGCCTGGAATTCATCAATCCCAATTTCGGGGGCTGAGAGGAGGCAAGAGATGCAGCGTGAACACGAGGCTCAAGCAAAGCATGACGAAATGGTCGGATCAATCGCCCGGGATTTTGTCAAGAAAGGATTTCGGGTCAAGGCCGATATCGAGGGTTATGAGCGTCCGGGCATGATTCGGGGCTACCGACCCGATGTCATTGCCTTCAAGGATGGGCAGAGAAAAATTGTAGAAGTGGAAACAGCCGATACCTCGAAGACTTCAAGAGCCGTGAAGCAGCAGGAGGCATTCAGGGCTGAAGCAGATAACAGCGAAACCACGACCTTCACCAAGAGGGTGGCCAAGTGATTTGATGCCAATTCCTATGCCTGATCTGAATCTTAAAGCGTGCAGACAGTTCGGGTCCTGTTTCACTTTGGCTGCGAATTGGTATCAAAAACCAGGTCCAGGCCGCATAGAAAGTAGGTGAATCCCGTGGGCTGGCTCTGGATGAGACCGGAAAAGGCCTGGACGAGTCCCTGCATTTCCTGTTGAAGCCCTGTGTTCTCCCCGGCCCGGATGAGCCTGACGATATTCATCAGGGCCGCGGAGTTGCCCGAAGGGATAGCTCCGTCATAGAACTCCCTGGTGCGGACCAGGACGGTTTCTGCATAATCGGCCGAGAGAAACAGTCCGCCTTGTTCTTCATCCCGGAAATGAAGGAGCATTTTACGGGTCAGTTCCGAGGCCGCAGTCAGGTAACGCATGTTCCCGGTGGCTTCGGCCAGATTCAACAAGCCCCAGGCCAGAAAGGCGTAATCGTCCAGGAAGCCCGGGATCCCGGCCTCTCCATCCTTATAGCGGTGCAGGAGGTTGCCCTCGTTGTCCCGCATCTTTTCCAGAAGAAGATCGGCTGCCCGGGAGGCGGCCAGGCTATAGTCCTCCCTCTCAAGGGTCTTTCCGCCAAAGGCCAGGGCTGCGATCATCAGGCCGTTCCAATCGGTCAGGACCTTGTCGTCCAACAGGGGGCGGATCCTTTTTTCCCTGGCAGCGAAGAGTTTGCGGCGGGCCTGATCGAGAAGGATCTGAACGTCTTCAAAACTCAAGCCCAGATCGCCGGCGGTCTTTAGCAGGTCTGTCGACAACTGGTGCAGGATATTTCTGCCGGTGAGCTGCCGGGTGGCTTCATCCCTGAAATTGCCTTCATCTTTGAGGTTATAGGCCTTGATGACTACCTCGGCTTCCTTTTCCGGCAGGATGTCCCGAATCTCAGAGGTGCTCCAGACGTAGAATTTGCCCTCCACCCCTTCGCTGTCCGCATCTTCTCCGGAGAAAAAGACCCCCTCCAGGGATGTCAAGTCGCGCAGGACATAGCTGAAGACCTCATCGGCAGTATCGGCGTAGAACGCGTTGCCGGTTGCCTCAAAGGCTTCCAGATAGGCCAAGCTTAACATGGCCTGATCATAGAGCATTTTTTCAAAATGCGGAACCAGCCACTCTTTGTCCGTTGAATACCGGTGAAAGCCGAACCCAAGCTGATCAAAAACACCGCCTTTGCGCATGGACAGCAGGGTTGATTCCACCATCTCCAGGAGTCGGCGGTCGTTTTCTCCTTTCTTCTGGCTGAGCAAAAAGAGCAGGTTGTGCGGGGATGGAAACTTCGGTGCATTGCCGAACCCGCCGTGCATCCTGTCGAACCTCTGGCTCAGATCATCCACCGCCCGCGCCAGAATGGATCTGTGGGGGAGTCCGCCCTGGCTGCCGCTACCTGTTCGCCGGAGATGGCCGAGGATCTCCCGGGCGCTTTTTGTGACCTTTTCCCGCTCGTTCATCCAGATGCGGCGGATCTTGGGGATGAGCTCCAAGAGCCCGGTCTGAGGAAAACTGCCCTCCTTTGGTATATAAGTAGCTGCAAAAAAAGGTTCTTTTCCAGGGGTCAGAAAAAGGGTCAAAGGCCAGCCGCCACGGCCGGTGAGGATCTGACAGGTCTTCATGTACACGGCATCGATATCCGGACGTTCCTCCCGGTCTACCTTGACCGGGACAAAGGTCTGGTTGATCAGTTCGGCCACCTGCCGGTCCTCGAATGATTCGTGGGCCATGACATGGCACCAATGGCAGGTGGCGTAGCCGATGGACAGAAAAACCGGCTTGTCCTCGTTTCCGGCTTTGGCAAAGGCCTCTTCTCCCCAGGGATACCAGTCTACAGGGTTCTGGGCATGCTGCAGCAGATAGGGGCTTTTTTCTTCGGCCAAACGATTACCAGCACTGTTTAGCTGAGCCATGTTCACTCCAAATCCGGCCCGGATAGTTCAGAGCTCTTTCCAGTGAGCTGAAATTTGCATGAATTTTTGGACGCTTTTAGGCAGTTAACTCTCATAATTGGTAGAGGTGTACGAAGTCTGTAATTATACTTATGGTGGTCATAAATCTAGGTCGTATCTGTTTGAAGCCGGATACTCTGCTTGTGTGGAAACAATTATACTGCGGCTTAGACGCCCCGGCAAGGGGAGGAAAAGGTGAGTTTTGGGAAAATCACTGAAAAATCCCCCTTCTCGTCTCCGGGTTTATGCCGTATGCTGATATGTTCTCAGTTCCTACGAGCGAGTGCATAAGGAGGGGGGCATGTACGACCTGATCATCATCGGAGGCGGTCCGGCTGCGGCCGGGGCGGCTGTCTACGCCGGGCGAGCCTTGATCTCGACATTGGTCTTGACCAAGGATTTTCAGGGACAATCGACCATCTCGCCTGATATCAGAAACTGGATCGGAGAGGTCTCCATCTCCGGAATGGATTTGTCCGAGAAGCTGGAGGAGCACGTTAGAAATCAGCCCGGGTTGACTGTCAAAAGCGATGAGCAGGTAAAGCGGATAGAAAAGACAGCCGACGGGTATCAAGTGGAATCAGACAAGGACAGCTACACCTCCCGGACCATGATCCTCGCCCCAGGGGGCAGGCGGAAAAGGCTCCAGGTCCCGGGGGAAGAAGAACTGGAAGGGCTGGGAGTGGCCTATTGCGCCACCTGCGACGCGCCTTTGTTTGAAGACGAGGATGTCGTTGTCGTCGGAGCCGGAAATTCAGCCCTGGAGACGGTCATCGACCTTTCCGGCTATGCCCGTAAAATCTATATGCTGACCAGGGGGGATCGCCTCAAGGGGGACCCCGTGAACCGGAAGAAGGTCGAGGATCTGCCTGAAGACAGGCTGACTCTGATCACCGAGGCCACGGTCCGGGCCGTCCAGGGCCAGGACCGGGTCCAGGGGCTTACGTATTACGACAAGAAGGCCCAGGAGGAAAAAAAGCTCGAGGTCAGCGGCGTGTTCGTGGCTATCGGTTCGGTCCCAAACTCCGGTCTGGTCCAACAATTGGTAGACAGGAATGAAGATGGCGAAATTATCGTGGATCACAAAACAGGTCTGACCTCTGATCCCAATATCGGAGCAGCCGGGGACGTTACGGACGACCCTTTCAAGCAGAACAACATTGCCGTGGCCGGGGGGATAAGGGCGGCGCTCTCCCTGTATTCGCGGCTGCTGCAAATGAAGAAGTATTCACCCTGCAGCGAACCCGAAGACTGTGATGAAGGCAGATAAGGAGGTTGTATGCAGCTCGTGGAGATACAAAACGATCAGGACTTTCAAAAAGAGATCGCCGGATATTCAGGCTATGCGGCCCTGTTGTTGTACTTTTCGACCTGCCCTGAGTGCCGGGCCGCGATCAGGGCTATCGAGGCTGATGAAAACAATTATTTTTCAAGGGTCAAAGTGGCCAAGATGGAAGTTTCAGACAAAAAGTCCAGGCCGGACTGGGTCGGAGATTTGCGAAGCATCCCCACTTTCGTTATCTTCCAGGATGGTCGCGAGATAAAGCGGCTCGTGGGCAGGGGCGACGAAACCGCCCTGTCCAGGTTCAAAGACTGGATAGCCGAAGTCATCAACACTTGAGACAATGCTTCAAAATTGGACACAATACCTTACGTGAAGTTTCACAAGAGGCCTGTCAGAGGAAAGCCTCGTATAAAAATTGTCCCGGGAGCGGCCCATGCATAAGCATTTTCTTCTGACAGTCAGCGACGACCGCAGCGCCCTGTTCGGGGTCCGTTTCGTCAATGGCTTTTTTAAGAACAAAGAGCAGATCAAGTTTACCCTGCTGTATATCGCGCCGAGAACCGGCCCTCAGGATACGATGGTCCCTGTTGCGAGCGAGTCCGATACCTGCGATCTCGTCCTGGAGGAGACCGTGAAGCGGTTGATCGACTGGGATTTTCCCGAGGAAAATCTTCTGTGCAAAGTCAAGAAACGGATGGTCAGCACATCCAGGGACATCATCACCGAGGACAACAGAGGCATCTATGATGCGGTCATCCTGGGCAGGCGGGGTGTCTCGCGTCTGGAAGAGCTCATCAGCGACAGCGTCAGTGTCCAGATCCTTGAGCAGGAAAGAAGCGCCCCTCTCTGGATCTGCCGCCATCCCCAGCCGGACAGGCAAAACGTCCTCATCTGCCTGGACGGGTCTCAGGAATCCCTGCATATCACTGATCATGCCGGCTTTGTCCTGTCCGGGGAAGACAGTCACCGCCTGACCCTGTTGAACGTCAGGCAAGACAGCGCTGACCCGGGTCCTCTGTTCCAGGAAGCCAGGCAGGTCCTTGCCAATTACGGCATCTCCGCAGGAAGGATCGAGGAAAAAGTCCTGGATTCAAAAAATCCGGCCAAGGCCATCCTGGCCGAAGCGGACAAAGGACGTTACAGCGCCGTTGCCGCCGGTTATTCGGGCCAGGGGAAAAAGGGGTTGTTCCGGCTCGGCTCGGTCAGTTTGAAACTCTTTTATGAGATCCAGGGCAGCGCCCTCTGGATCGGGTGACTCTGGAAATTGTTCAGACCTGGGTTGCCTTCAGGATAGAATACAACCACAACCAGTAACCTTATCTCTAAGGACTAGATCATGGCGGATGAACTTCAGCCGCTTATTGAACGGCTGCAGAAAGAGGGTGTGGACAAGGCCGAGGAGGAAGCGGAGCAGA
>JAIPDR010000108.1 GCA_021737615.1 Desulfohalobiaceae bacterium
TGTCCCTCAGATTCGGTCCGGCCGAGTTTTTCTGGGTGGCCATGCTGGGTCTGACCCTGATCGCGAGCCTGTCCGAGGGATCCATCTTAAAGGGCCTTCTCGGAGGGACATTCGGCATCATGCTGGGCACCATGGGGGTTTCCCCCATAGGCGGTGAGACCCGTTTCCTGTTCGGAATGCCGGTCATGCAGGGCGGCGTGGAAATGATCGTGGCCTTGATTGGGCTCTTCGTGCTTCCGGAACTGTACAACATGGCCGCCCAGGGCAGGGCCGCCCTGGGTGAGGTGACCCTGGCCTCCAGGGAAAGGGCTTCCTTCTGGCGGACGCTGAAGGTGGTTCTGTCCATGCCCGGCAACCTCATCCGCTCCTGCAGTATAGGCGAAATCGTGGCCATCATCCCTGGTGCGGGGGGTAATATCGCCAATCTGGTCGCCTACAACGAAGCCAAACGGGCCTCCAGGCATCCCGAACGCTTCGGGACCGGCGTGATAGAAGGGCTGGTGGCCACGGAATCCAGCAACAACGTAACAGTGGCTGGCAGCATGGTGCCTCTGCTCACCCTGGGGATACCAGGGGCTCCGCCTGATGCGGTCATACTCGGAGTCATGCTCCTGCACGGCCTTCGTCCCGGGATCGAGCTGTTCACGACCAGCGGGGTGCTGACATACGGGTTCATGATTTCCATGGGAATCTCCGCCCTGGCCCTGATACCAGTGGGTTTGATCGGAGGCAGGCTCATCTACCGCATCATCTTCCGGACCCCGTACTATTTCCTGATCCCGACCATAGCCCTGGCCACAACGCTCGGGACCTTCGCCCTCAGAAACAGCCTCTCGGACGTGATCATCATGCTCATCCTGGGGACCGTCGGCTATCTCCTGAAGCAGATCGGTGTTAACCCGGCCCCCATCGTGCTGGGCCTCATCCTGGGCAGCATCGCAGAGGTCGGTTTCGTGCAGACCCTGCTGGGCGGGATGGCTTATGACTATCCGGTGCTGCGGTTGTTTGAAAGCCAACTCTCCTGGATACTCATCGCCATGGTCCTGGTCTCGGGGGCCTGGCCCTACCTGGCGGCTGTCTGGAGACGCAGGTCCTCTCAGGCAAAGACGGGCAAGGAGCAAAAGCGTTGATCAAAAAAGCCAACACAGACCTTATCGCCGGTATTGTGGGGCTGGCCGTCACGGCTGCCTTCTGGCTGACCCTCGATCCGGAAATGACCCGCCTGAGCATCATGTTCCCCAGGGCCATGACCATGATCATGGGCTGTATCTCGGTTGTTCTGGTGATCAAGGGATTCTGGAAGGCCGAACGTCAGGACCTGTTCGCCGAGGGAAGCAATCTCAGGGTGGCTGTCACGGCCCTGCACTTCTTCGTCTGGGGCCTGGCCATCCCTTACCTGGGTTTCTTCGTGACCAGCGTTTGCGTCATGTCCTCGCTGATCTTCTATCTGGCCAAAGCCAGGCGCCGCTACTCAGCGAAGGTCATGGCCGGCTGGGTGCTTGTAGTTATTTTCGTGGTCGGCTTCTTTTACACCATCTTCACGAAGCTGCTCCACGTTCCCCTTCCCAGCGGGTATTTGATGTGATGGTTCCTTCCCGGGGTCCTCGACGGCGGCAGCCTACACAAGAAAGGAGCGTGAAATGACTTACAGAATTGCCTTGATTCCCGGCGACGGCATCGGGCGCGAAGTGGTCCCGGAAGGGGTCCGGGTCCTCGAAGCCCTGGCCTCCGGCTACGGCTTCCGGGTGAGCCTGGTCGAATTCCCCTTTTCCTGCGAGTACTACCTGCAGTTTGGTGAAATGATGCCCGCCGACGGGCTGCAGCAGCTAAAGCGATTCGACGCAATATTCCTGGGAGCGGTCGGGGAACCCTCGGTGCCGGACCATGTCTCGCTCTGGGGGCTTTTGATGCCCATCCGGCGGGGTTTCGACCAGTACGTAAACTTAAGGCCCGTGCGTCTGCTGCCGGGGGTGCAATCACCCCTGGCCGGCCGAAAACCAGAGGAGATCGATTTTGTAGTGGTCAGGGAGAACACGGAAGGGGAATACTCCGATGTCGGAGGCCGGCTCTTTACAGGGACCGAACGCGAGCTGGCGGTCCAGGAGTCGGTCTTCACCCGCAAAGGCGTGGACCGGGTCCTTAAATTCGCATTTGATCTGGCCATGACCAGAGCGGACAGACATCTGACTGCGGCCACCAAATCAAACGGCATCAAGCACACCATGCCCTTCTGGGACGAGCGCTTCCAGCGCCTCGGCCGGGACTATCCGGATGTCCGCTGCGACAAATACCATATAGATATCCTCACCGCCCATTTCGTGCTGCATCCAGACTGGTTTGACGTGGTCGCAGGCAGCAATCTTCTCGGGGACATCCTCTCCGACCTGGGTCCGGCTGTGGCCGGGGGCATCGGCATCGCCCCCTCGGCAAACCTAAATCCCGAGCGCGATTTCCCCTCGATGTTCGAACCGGTCCACGGCTCCGCCCCTGATATAGCGGGGACAGGAAAAGCCAACCCCCTGGCGGCCATCTGGTCCGTCCAGATGATGCTTGAATTTTTAGGGGAAAAAAAGGCGGCCGAAGCCCTGATGGCGGAGATAGAAAGGGTCACCGCAGACAGAGTCCTGACCCCGGATCTGGGAGGCACTGCCACGACTTCCGAGGTCACGGACAGGATCCTGGCCGGAATCGGCGTGTAGCGGTTCGTTGGTAGTAGGGATTTTCTTTCAGGCCATAGGGTTTTCCTTTACCGACAGGACGATCTGAGTTCCGGGACCTCTTTGGCCGACACCGAACAGGTCAGCCCGGTCAGAGGCCGAGCCGATTGGAAATCCTGGTATGAGCAGGCCCGGGCCGAGGAAAAAAACTCCGCCGGAAAGGGATGAAAAATTACTTCAAAGCCCCGTACTGCGTCAACGCCGCCTGTATCGATTCCTTCCCCTCCCGGGAAAGAGGCAGAAGCGGTCTGCGGGTTTCTCCGCCTTTGTAGCCCAGCAGTCCAAGGGCGTATTTGAGGCCGGGTATCCCGTGTTGCGCGGTCACGAGGCGATTGATATCGAGCATTTGCAACTGAAGCCCTGCGGCTTCCTGGAACAGAGATTCCTGGTAAAGTTTCCTGAGCCTGCAGCAATCATCGGGCAGAATATTGGCCAGAGCCAGGGTTCCGCCTGCAGCCCCCATGACCAGGGCCGGGAGAAGGTAGGAAGCATTACCGGCAAAAATCGAAAAAGGATCATTGATCAGGTGGATCATCTCCGAGAGGTGTACAATGTTGCCGGAGGTGTCCTTGATACCGGCTATCTTTTCATGCTTCGCCAGGCGCTTCACCAATTGGGCAGAGAGATGGATTCCGGTATTCCCCGGGATATTGTAGAGGAGCATGGAAATCGGCGAAGCGTCGGCCAGGTCGGAGAAATATCGAAACAGTACATCCTCGGTCATGGTGGCCTTGTAGTAATGCGGTGGAAGCACCAGAACGCCTTGAACTCCCAAATCTGCAGCCCGGGAATTCAAGGCCATGGTCGTTTCAGTGGATTCACAACCGGTCCCCAGAAGAATGGTTTTTTTGGGGCAGCGCTCGACCACATGCCGGGCGAGGAGCAGCCTTTCTTCGATGGTCAGATAGGGAGCTTCGCCATTGGAGCCAGCTACCACCATCCCCGAAAGTTTGGTGTCCGACCATCTCTCGAGGTTATGATCCATCTTGGTGAAATCAATCTTGCCGTCGGAGTCAAACGGGGTGACTATAGGCGTAAAAATGCCGCTGTACATCTCGTTTTCCATTCGTATTGCTCCTGGATAAAATAAGTTGGGTTATTTGCTTTGAATCGGCTGTTGACGTAAAAGGAAAGGCAAAAATTCGGTATAAGAAGAGCACGACTCCGGGAGAGGATTTATGATCGTTCAAAATAGAGATTATTTCCAGTAAACCCCAGCCTCTTGGACAGGTTCAAGGCCGCCCGAACCAGGAGCCCGGCGTAGAGTGATTTTTTTTCCTTGTCCATTTTATAAGCCTGGGTTGCGATGCTTATGGATGCGATCGGCTGGTTCTGCTGATTGTAGACAGGTGCTCCCAGACAGTAGATGTCGAGGACATATTCCTGGTTGTCGACCGCATAGCCCTGCTTACGGATACCTTCAATTTCTTGCAGCAGGTCCTGATGGTGGGTGATCGTGTTTCGGGTATACGATTGCAGTTCACCCCCCCCGGTTATCTCCTCAATCCGTGAATCAGACAGCGCCGCCAGAAAGGCTTTTCCCAAGGCGCCACTGTGCATTGGAAGCCGGGAGCCGAGCACGGCTGTTGCACGTATCATGGAAGGTCCCTCCACCTTGTTGAGGTAGACCATCTCTCCTTTGTCTTCAACCGCCAGGAAGACTGTTTCCCCGGTTTGCTGCGACAACTCTTCCAGATGCGACTGCGCTTCCTGGTGCAGATCGTTTCTGGAGAGTACGGTCGCGGTCATTTCTAAAAGCTTCCAGCTGAGCTTGACTGTCTTGTTCCCGTCGTCTCTGATATCGATGATATGCTTGGATGATAGCGTGTTCAGTATTTCCAGGGCGCTGCTTTTGGGAATCTGCAAAGCCCTGCTGATTTCGGTCAGCGTAGCGGGCTTGCTCTTGGACGAGACAAAATCGATTATATCGATGGTTCGTGCGGCGGATTTGTTGATTCTCACTGTTTCTCCACGATGTTGATTATGTTCAGGCCTTTTGTCGGATCAGGTTCTTTCTTTATCATGAAGCAGCCAGGACCTGCAAGGCCTCGAAAAGATCGAAATGGTTGCCGTTACTCTCTGGAAGCGTTCAGTTCATAAAGCTGAAGAACAACATTGTCGGTGCCGTCGAAGAAGGCGATACGGAGACCATTTCCACGATCAATCGGTCCTTTGATGATCCCGATCCCTTTTTCATTGAGTTCCGCGCAGGCCTTATCGATGTCTTCCACCCGAAAGGACAGATGGTGGAGTCCGGTTTTGCCCAGCCGCTCGTCTCCCTCGAAAAGGGCCTTCGAAATCAATTCCAGCTGAATCCCTCCGGCATCCAGATAAACGGTATTCAAATTGCGTTTTACAACCGTCATCTGAAGCTTGTCCGCGTACAATTTTTCTGCGGTCTCGAGGTCATCAACCAGGATAGCCGCCTTCCAGATCTTGTATTCCATCTCTTTTTTCTCCAATCCAACTGCTGTCATGCGCCGGGCATGACAAGATGGTTTATTGTGCCTGGTTTATGATTTGAAAGGATTCGCCCTGATAGACATACTCGAAGGTGTCGCCCGCTTTCCAGTCCACCACCGTCGACCTTGGAGCCCGGACCGAGGTATGCTGTGTCAGCTTCTCTATGTCCAGGGGCTGATCCGGAAAAGCGCCATGATGAATGGGAAGAATGAAGTTCGATTCAAGCAGCGAAGCGGCATATGCGCCTTCCCGGTAGCCCATGTTGAACTTGCCGCCTATGGGCAAGATGGAAATCGTTGGTCCATAAAGTTGCCGGATGATGGCCATGTCCCCGAAGACTCCGGTATCTCCTGCACAGTAGACAACCGGACCGGCCGGGAAGGATATTATATACCCGACCGCTCCTGATCCCGTCATCGCAAGGCCCTGCTCTTTCCACTCTTTTCCCATGACATCGGAGGTATGAAGGGCGTTGACCATGGTGATACAAAATTTTTCCGTCTCCCAGCTCCCGCCGATATTGAGAGGGAGGGACAGTTCTCCTTTATAGGGAAGGCCGTGTCGATGGGCGTAAAGAGCGATCTCCGGAGAACTGACCAGCGGGGCCTGGATCATCTTAACGATCTGCAGGGCGTCACCCAGGTGATCGATGTGTCCGTGAGTGACGCATACGCAATCGGCCTGAGAGATGTCCTCAAGGCAGCTTGTGCAGGCCGGGTTTCCCTGAATCCAGGGATCCACCAGAATGTTCACGTCGTTTTGACGGATTGTTATCGAAGCATGCCCGTTCCATGTGATTTGCGTCTTAGCCATAACCTACCTCATTTAGTTGTGTTTAATTCGCCTTTATTCTTATAATATCGTCTGGCCTCTTCGAGGATACGTTCAATTTCCTGATCTTTCCCTGCATTCAGAAGGGGTGGCCTGTGCTTTTCGAGAATCTCTGCCATCCGTTTTTTGGCATTGGATAGAGCGTCGGGTCCGTCCGGGCCTGATTGGTTCAAAGGGGTTCGGTCGGCGACATTGGGAAAGAACTGCTCTTGCTTAAACCATTTTAAGGTGTGTTCCTCACCCAGAAAATGGCCGGCACCTGGAATTACTTGAGAAATCAGGTTGGCTGCCAGGGTCTCCTCGTTGATGTCCACCCCGCGGAGGAAGTGGCCGATCATTCCGGCGACATCGTCGTCCAGGATCGACTGTACAGGGTGATAGGTCAACTCGGCGTGGATGCCTCCGTGCAGATGTACGCCATTCGCCCCGGAAAGGGCGCTGACAAGGGTCGGAATGGCTTTTTCGTATCCACACTGGTAGTCCGCTTTCTTTGAATTCACACACCCGCTCAGGGAATTATTGATTGGCAAGCCGTATCTCCGCCACATCTGATTGAAGACCACTGCATGCAGCGAGCTTTCTATGGTGGCGAAAGACGGAGTCCCTGTCTTCATGTTCATCGGATTCACGAAGGTGTTTGCGACCACACTGGTTCCCGGCCGCAAGAGCTGAATAAGGACGATACCGGCCATCAGCTCGGCGTTGTGAACCACTGTTGCACCTGCCGTTGTCGCCGGAAGGGAACCGCCGATCGCCCCGCCGCTGGTGATGTGGATCGGAAATCCGGCCTCGACGAAACGGTAAAGGGCATTGAGTGTTTCCCCGTAATAGGTCAGAGGGGAGGTTGCGAAGACGCTGCACAGGAAATCCATATCAAGCGCCTGAGCCATCTGCAGGGCGAAGATTTCACTCTCCTTTTGGTATCCGATCCGGATGATTTTGCCGGTGTTTCTTACCTGGCTGGCCACGGTCTCGAGTATCCACATCACCGGCTGCACACCCTCGATTTGGAAGTAGGGAGTATAAGGGGAGAGGAAATGAAGGTTGGGCAGAGCATCGAGGACCTTCACCCCGTCGTCCTGCTCGGCCTTCGTGGCCCGGCGGCTTTTCCAGGTATCCAGATCGACGGTATCCATCCCTGGAAAAGAAGAAAAGTATACGGCGTTTCCGCCCAGCCGAATGGATCTCCCGGGCTCTCTGGAGCGGAGAAGAAAATTGGACGGACATTTTGTCAGGCTGTCTTCGACCAGCCATTCCGGGAACAAAACCCGCTCGTCATCTACAATCCGGCATCCGGCACCTTGTAACACCTGAAGCGCCTTGGAATCGAGAAACCGCACCCCGGTATTTCTCAAGGTCTCCAGGGTAGCGCGATGGACGGCCTCCATGCGCTCCTCGGACAGAATTTGCAACAGCGGGATATCTCTATCAAATCCGTTCATAATCATAAAGTACACTCCTCGGCTGCTTTTAAAGCAATGATTGAGCCAATCAAGTTTCAGACACCATTACATGATCAACCCTTGTCCAGGCGTTTCAGCAAAATGATCGGCGTAATTTTAGTGGTCCTCCATGGCTCGACAGGCCCGGATTCTGCCCTGCATGTCTAACATGGCCGTCAGGAGATCATCAGATTGGGCAGCCATAGAGCGATTCCCGGGAAATAGCAGACGATCACGATAAAGATCGTCAAGAGGACGACAAAAGGAAGGGAGCCGAAGACGATGTCCTGAAAGCTGCCGCCCCGCTCGTAGGTAATTCCGTGTATGACAAACAGGTTCAACCCAATCGGCGGAGTGATCAGCCCCACCTCGATCAAAAGGACCATGACCACACCAAACCAAATGGGGTCGAATCCGAGGGTGATGACCATCGGGCCGATGATAGGCAAGGTGATCGTCATGATGCTGATCGCATCGAGCATACTTCCGAGCACGTAATACAAGAGGCAGACCAGGGTGAACACGACCCAGGGTGAGATGTCCATTCCATCTAGAAAACTTATAAAGGCCTGGGGAATATGAAGAAAGGTAACGATCCTGGAGAGGATCAAGGCTCCGATGAGGATCATGAAGATCATGGCGCTGGTGCGCACAGCCAGCAGAAGCGAGTTTTTCAAGGCTGTATAATCGAGCTTTCGGTACAAGGCCGTGATGACGAGGCTTCCGAAGGCTCCGATGCCGGCGGCTTCGGTCGGCGTGGCGAAACCGGAATAGATTCCGCCCAGAACCAGGATGATCAAGCAAATGATGGGAAAGGTCTGCTTTAAAGAGGCAATTTTTTCGCCGAAGCCCACTCTCTGAGTATCCCGGGGGGCGATAGACGGATCCAGGATAGAGTAGATGATAATGAAACCGCTGAATAACGCGGCCAAAAGGATCCCTGGCACCACCCCTGCAATGAAAAGCTGGCCGATAGAGGTTTCCATGATTGTGCCGTAAATGATGAAGGCCGTACTCGGCGGGATCAGCAGACCCATGGTTCCTCCTGCAGCGATGCAGCCTGCAGACAGCTTTCGCTGATATCCCCTGGCCTCCATTTCCGGTATCGCAACGCGGCCTATTGCACCGGCAGTTGCCAGGCTGGATCCGCTCACAGCGGCAAATATGGCGCAGGCGATCTGGCTTGCAACAGCCAATCCGCCCGGAAGCCAGCGGAGCCATTTTGAAATGGAGGTATACAGGCCATTGCTCATGCCGCTTTCTATGAGAATCGCGCCCATGAAGATGAAAAGCGGAATCGCCATCAGGGTGAAGCTGGTGCATACATCCCAGGCGATTTCACCCACTGCACTCAAGGCATGAAAGCCGTTCTGCCAGCAAAAGAGGCCGATCATTCCGGCCAGACCAAGGGAAAAAGCAATCTCCAGGCCGGTTGCCAGAAAGAAAAAAAGAAGAGCCACCAGTATCAAGAGTCCAGTCAAACTAGACATTGTCTTCATCCTCGGTTTTGGTAATAAGCCGGATCAGGGACGAGAAAACTACCAGCAAAAGCGGTATCCCACCGATAAGCATGGTAATCTGAGGGATCCAGACCGGATAATTCATGACGGCGGATTTCTGGGTAAAAAGACGTGACTCCAGGATAAGCTGGTAGGCCTGCCAGTTGAAAACAATCAGAAAAACCAAGGCCAGAATCAGGGTGAAAATGCGCATTTTTCTGCGAATAGATGGCCTAAGGGTACGAACCAGCAGTTCAACCCGAACATGATCCCTGTGTTGAAAGGTATAAGCCAGAGCGAAGAATATCAGAGTGGCCATCATGAACTCTGATAATTCGGAAGCAAACAGGAGCGGGCTGTTGAAGAAATACCTCAGGACGACATCAAGGGTGATGAGGATGGTCATCAGCAGGAGGGTCAAGCCGGAGATAAAGACCAGGACGGTGGGCAATCTCTGAAAGAAATTGATGATTCCAAAGTTCATAGCCGTCTTCCCTCAGCAATCGATTTGAGATAAATTCGAATTCCCATATCATGTCCAAATGAGCCCCCGCCTCAGGCGGGGGCTCATTTTTTTCGGTTTCCATCAGTGATTCATGATCTCCTTGGCCTTTTTGAGAAGTTCTTCTGCGCCATTCTCCTTGGCCCATGCATCCCACACCGATTCAGCAACTTCGCTGACTTGATTCATTTCGTTTTCCGAAGGATAGAGGATGGTAACCCCTTTATCCTCCATTTCCTTAATACTTTTGCGGTCAGCCTCGCGGGCTGAATTCCACATTCTTTCTTCGATCCCGGTTTCTTCAATAACCTCAAGCAGGGCATCTTGATATTCCTTGGGAAGTTCTGCCCAGGCTTTTTTGTTCACACACCAGTAATCGATCCCTCCCCCATGCACTGTCCATTGGTTTGCATAATCGGTTACTTCGTAGAACTTCATGGCGGAAATATTGGGATTTGATGTGATGAAGGCATCCACGGTCCCTCTTTGCATCGCAGTGTAGACTTCTGAAAAGGCCACCCTGGTCGGAACGGCCTCAAGTGCCTTGCAAACCTTTGACTGTTCCGAATTGTAAATTCGAACTTTTTGGCCTTTCCATGATTCGATGGTATCCATAGGTTTTTTTGAATGCAGGTGGTTGGGGGGCCAGGTAGAAGTAAAGAGGGGTTTCAAGCCTCGTTCATCCAGGATCTGATAAAATTCATCACGCAGGGCCTGGCCTCCTTTCTGGAACTCATCAACGGAGGAGGTGAAAAACGGAAGAAAAAGGACACCAAGTTTAGGCATAATGTCATAGACATTGTAGTCACCTACAGGGGCCATGGGAACCCGCCCGGACATTACACCTGGTGCCAGCTGGTTTTGTTTGAGAAGTGAAGACCCGGGATGAACGTGGATTTGAAAGTTGCCATCCGTTTTTTTGGCAACGGCTTCAGTGAAGAATTCGATATCTTTGGTGATGTAAAAGGAAGGGGCCGACATCAAGGGGAGATCCCATTCGACCTTTTCTGCGGCCAAGGCCGCAGAGTTTGTGATCGCAAAGATAAAAACCAGGCTTAGCAAATAAAAGGTTCGTTTCATGATTTTTTCCTCCTTATCCGGTTTGTTGTTGAGTCGTTTCATTTCCACTCCACGTCTTTGTTTGCGAGCCTTGTTCATACTGTTCTGCCTTCCTTCAAAGAGAGACAGAAGATGCAGGCGGTTTTGAGGATGCCTGACTTAAAAAATTGGTACAGGCAACAGGCCGCGAGGCCTGAATTGAGCCAATATGTTGAATCTAGTTTAATATATAGAACAAAAGCCTGTCAAGGGAAAAAGTAAAATTTATATACAAATATTTCAATATGTTTATGCATTACTGCTGTTTCGGGTCCGATTTTTTATATGCCCCTAGACTTTTGCCTGAGTTCCTTTGTAGAGTTTTATTCTTTTTATTCAGCACCTTGACCGAAAAGGTATGTCTTGAAGAACGCATGCGATTTAATAATATCGAACAATATATAGAACGAAGTTTAATATCTTGGGTAAGCGATGAGGATCTGGCAAGGGATGGTCGAGGCGGAAGCCTTGAATATGAAAGCAGAGGATGCTGGAAAGATGTTTTTTTATTCTTAATTCATGATTCTTATATCAAAACGTTGCTTCCATTCTTTCGAAAACGAGCAAAGCAGCCGTAATTCCTTGCCGGTTGCGAAAACAGGGCATTGCTGGTAGAAGTCTAGGGTTGCCGCATCGTGGAATAGGCAACCGCAAAGGAGCCTTTCTGCCGCCTGAATGCGCGACCCGCGTGAATCAATTCCTGGAGCCCAAGATGGAAGCCTCGTCCAGTCAACTGCGCCGGGAGCCGGTCGTCATCCTGCTCGCCCTGTCCCTGATCTGGGGGGCCAATATGGCCCTGATCAAGATCGGGGGCAGGGAAATGGGTTCCCTGTTCATGGCCGGGACCAGGTCCCTGGTGGCGAGCCTGTGTCTCATGGTCTGGATCAAGTGCAAAGGGGTGCCTCTCTTTCCTTCCAGGGCCATTGCCGGTCACGGCGTTGTCGTCGGCCTCATGTTCGGCGGGGAATTCAGCCTGGTCTATGTGGCCCTGGAATACACCCTGGCCTCCCGTTTGTATGTCCTGGTTTACACCGCCCCCTTTTTCGCGGCCCTGGGGGCCCATTTCTTCCTGCAGGGGGACCGGATCAACCCCTGGAAGGCGGCCGGTCTGGTCGTGGCCTTCCTGGGCGTGGTCGTCCTCTTCGGCCAAGACATCGGGGCCATGAGCCTGCGCACGCTCCCGGGTGACCTGATGGGCCTGGGGGCCGGGGCCCTGTGGGGGGCGACCACGGTTTATGTCAAGCGACACCTGGCCCATAAGGGCCTGCCGCTGCAGACCCTGTTCTATCAGGTTTTCTTTTCCGCCCCTTTTTTGCTGGCCCTTTCCGCAGCCCTTGAACGGCCCATGGTATCCGGATTCTCGCCTGCCTCCGCCTTTTCCCTCTTCTTTCAGTGCATCATCGTGGCCTTTTTGAGCTACCTGGTCTGGTTCGAGCTGATCCACCGCTACCCCGTGAGCCTGCTCCATGCCTTTTCCTTTTTCACACCGGTCTTCGGGGTCTTTTTAAGCGGGGCCCTGATCCTGGGCGAACCCATCCGGCTCAGCCTCATCCTGGCCCTGAGTCTTGTCAGCATCGGCTTGATCCTTGTCAACCGCACCCCCAAGCCAAGGCCCCTTTTGGACAGGCAAAAAGACTGAGCCGGGATCTTTCGGCTCTGCATCAACTGATCTCCAGGACGATCTTGCCTTTCATGTGCCCTTCTTCTATCAATTGGTGCGCCCTGGCCACCTCCTCCAGGGGAAAGGTCTGGTTGACCTGGATTTTGACCTCCCCGGCCTCGATCCGTTGGGTGGCATCATCCAGGATCTCCCGCTGGGCTCTCCGGTATTCGTGCAACCCCAGATGCATGGGAGTCAGCATCAGTTCATAGGCGAGAGATAAATTCCGATTTCTGGCTGTATCAAGGGCCTCGTCTTCGCAGCGTGTCTGGAGCAGGGTGACCACGGTTCCGTAAATACGGGCGGCTGCAAAGGAGCGGCAATAAGGCTTTC
>JAIPDR010000109.1 GCA_021737615.1 Desulfohalobiaceae bacterium
GTCAGCATCAGTTCATAGGCGAGAGATAAATTCCGATTTCTGGCTGTATCAAGGGCCTCGTCTTCGCAGCGTGTCTGGAGCAGGGTGACCACGGTTCCGTAAATACGGGCGGCTGCAAAGGAGCGGCAATAAGGCTTTCCCCCGACAGTGTCAAAAACCACATCGACCCCTATGTTGCTTGTCCAGTCCAGGGCCGCTTCCACGAAATCCGTTTCCCGGTAATTGATGGCGTAATCAGCGCCGAGGGACTTTACGAAATCGGCCTTTTCCCGGCTGCTGACGCTGGTGGCGATCCTGGCGCCCAATAGCCCGGCCACCTGGATGGCGGTGTGGCCGACCCCGCCGGCCCCGGCCTGGATCAACACGGTCTGCCCTTTTTGCAGCCCGGCCCGTTTGACCAGGGCTTCATTCGCGGTGATCCAGACCAGAGGTACGGCGGCGGCCTCGGTCATGGACAGGTTCTCAGGTTTTCTGGAAACAAAATCCTGGTGGATGACGGTATACTCGGCGTAATTGCCCTGCTCCGGACCCCCGATGCCGCCGTTGAAGAAATAGACCTCGTCCCCGACCCTGAAGCGGGTCACCCTGTCGCCGACCTCCTCCACTTCCCCGGCCCCGTCGCAGCCAAGGACGGCCGGAAGTCTATCCGGGGAAAGGGTGCCGGCCTGGCGCATCTTGAAATCCACCGGATTGATCCCGGCGGCCCGCAGGCGGACCAGGATATGCTCCGGGCCGGCCAACTCGGGCCGGGGAACGTCCCTTAGTTCCAGCATATCGCTGCCGCCCGCCTTTTTCAGTAAAACCGCTTTCATGGTAGCCGCCTCCTCTTGTTTGGGTTCAAGCGCTCAAGCAGGATTCAGAGCCTTATCCTTTACAGGCCATTTTAGCACCGAAACCTAAGAAGTCAAAAGGAGGCTGCGAATTCCTTGCTTATTCATAGGGAGAAAAATCGAGACCCAGCTCGAGGCATTTCCCGGGAAGAGGCGCTCCAGTGGTCCTGTCCCAGCCCCGCAGCTCATAGTATTCGTTTAGCATGTCCTGGAAGCGGTTCTTGTCCAGGACCTCTCCTTTGGCCGGCCCGGTGGATATGGGCTCTGTGAGCAGGCGCTGCGGGGGCAGGTCGTCGGCCCTGCCCAGACCTTCCCGGATGTTGAAGAGGCGCTCCAGGGTCCAGATCCGTTCCCCGCAGAGCCTGAGCTCTGCATGGCTTACCTCCCATCCGGTGGCGGCCTGGAGCAGATTCCGGAAGTGGTGCGGAAAGAGGGGCTTGATGGCGATGCCCTCCAGTTTGCAGAGCCCCAGAGAGTCGACCACGCAGTGCCAGTCTTCGTGCCAGCGAATCAGTTCAGGTTTGCTTGCATAGTCGAGCCAGTATCCGTCTCCGGGGGAAATTCCGATTTCCCTCTCTATGTCCCGGGCATAGAGGTCCGGGGCCACTTCAAAGAGGGGGAGACCCTTGAGGTGATCCCCTCCTCTCGGCGAGACCGCGAAGGCCAGGGCCATGCCTTTCGTGCCCCGCACGTCCACGGCCGGGTAGTCCAGGCCCTTGCTGTGGACCACCCGATCCCTCCCCCCGAGATGTCCGGAGGCCGCAAGCGTTCCCTGGGCCAGGATGTCGCCCAGGCCTTCGCGGCCGGCTATGGCCCGGAGGAGCTCGATCATTCGGGAGTGGTCGCCGAAACGCAAACCGCTCCAGGGGCTCTTCGAATCGAAGATCCCCCGCTCGGAGCATTCCATGGCCCAGGCAATCGTGTTTCCGGTGCTGATGGTGTCCAGGCCGAGCTGGTTGCAGAGCATGTTGGCCTGGAGCACCGCGGCAAGGTCGTCGTTGCCGCACTTCGCTCCAAAGGCGGAGATTGTCTCGTATTCCGGACCCTCGCCCCTGGCCCCGGCGTAGGGCCCTTCTGCGACCGAGCAGTATTTGCTGCAGCTGACCGGGCAGTTATAACAGCCTTTGCGGCCTTGCAGGCAGGTCTCGGCAATGGTGTCTCCATACAGGGCCGCTGCACCGTCAAAGGTGGAGGCCTGAAAATTTCTGGTCGGCAGAAACCCCAGGGCCTGAGCCATTCCGGTTATGCAGGAGGTCCCATAGGTGCTGGCCTGGGAATAGAGGGGGTCGTCCAGGATGGACTCCAGGGCCTGCTGCGCGGTCTCCTGAAACAGGACGGTGTCGTGGACCCGCAGACCGCGATCCCCTCTGACCGCAACCGCTTTCAGGTTCTTGGACCCCATGACCGCTCCCGGCCCGCATCTGGCCGCGGCCCTGGACTTGTTGCTGATGACCGCCGCAAAAAGGACAAGGTTCTCCCCGGCCGGACCGATGGAGGCGATCTGAAAGGTGCGGTCCCTCAGTTCGGATGTGATGCCGTCCTCCGTGTCCCAGGTGTTCAGGCCCCACAGGTGATCGGCCCTGTTCAGGCGGACGGAGTCGTTGTCGATGCAGAGGTATACCGGCCGCCTGGCCTTGCCTTTGATCACGATGTGATCGTATCCGGCCATCTTGAGTTCCGGGCCGAAGTGGCCGCCGCAGTTCGAATCGGCAAAGATGCCGGTCAACGGGGACTTGAAGGTCAGGCTGAACCGGCCCGAACAGGGTGCCGCCGTCCCTCCGAGGGGCCCGACTCCGAATATCAGAGGGGCCTCCGGGTCAAGGGGCCTGACAGCCGGCGGGGCCATTTGGTGGAGGAGGGCGGCGTTGATCCCGGATTGCCCGATGAAGCGGCGGCTCAGTTTGCCGGGCAGCCTTTGTCTAGAGATTCGTTCATGGGTCAGGTCCACCTCCAGGATCCGGCCTGCCCAGCCAAAGGATCGTTCAGTCATGTTCATTCTCCTGGTTTATGGTGAGGGCATCGAACAGGCAGGCGCCCACGCAGGTTGGTACGTTTCTCCCGCTGTTTCCAGGTGAGGCTTTGCCGCAGAAACGGTCCTGGCAGCGGTCATTGAGGACCGGGTAGTCGATGCCGCCGTTATCCAGCTTCATGATATGAATTCCGGCCAGTCTCGGATTGAGAGGGCCTGGGTCCTGCCAGGAGCAGGCGATTTCACAACGCCGGCATCCCCGGCAGTTCTCCGGGGTTATCAGGATGAGAGGCGCCCTGGGCATAAGAAAACCTCCTCTGTTTGAATGTGCAAAAAAAAAATCCCCAAATTGCAAAAGCAACTTGGGGATTTTCCATCTCCGCCAAAGAAATCAGATCAATCGGCTGGTCTTCTGACTCGTGAATCGTCCTACTCTACCGCGCCTTCCCATGTCCTTCGACCGTGAACGGCCTCGGGCACAGTGGCATTTCTGCGGATTTCGTCCTCACTCACAGCGGCGGGACCGTGCCGGTATCACACCGGGCTTCCCATTTCAGGCCTGGATGAGGCCACCGATCATCTGGATTAGACTAAAGAACTCGGGTCGTCTTCTACAAGTCTATAGTTTTGTTTCCGCCTGTTTGTCAATGGGTGAAATACAAAGGAGCCGGTTGACAGGTCGCCTACGCTCTGTTTTTGGGCTAAGGCCTGGTCCCTGCCATGAGGGCCGCCATCTTTATGGCTTCAAGCATGGACTGGGGATTGGCCCTTGCCTCCCCGGCTTTGCCGAAGGCTGTTCCATGATCCACGGATGTCCTGATGATGGGAAGTCCAAGGGTCACGTTGACCCCGGCCATATGCCCCCATTGCCCAGTCTTTCGATCAAAGGAGAATCCGAGGAGCTTCATGGGGATGTGGCCCTGGTCGTGGTACATGACCACGACGGCATCGAAAAAGCCGCCTTTCATTTTGGAGAAAACGGTGTCCGCCGGAATCGGTCCTTCGGCATGTATTCCCTGAGCCAGGGCTTCTTCCACTGCCGGTCGGGTTTCCCTGTCGTCTTCGAAACCAAAGAGCCCTTCCTCACCGCAGTGGGGGTTTAGGCCCGCAACCCCGATTCTGGATTCGGCTATGCCGAGCTGCTTCAAGGTTTGATCCGTTAGTTGAATCACCTTTAAGATCCGCTGCTTGCTGACCCGGTCGCAGGCCTCGCGCAGGGAAAGATGCGTGGAGACATGAACGACCCTGAAATCTCCATCGGCAAGCATCATGGCGTAATCCCGGGTATTGGTCTTGTCGGCGAAGATCTCGGTGTGCCCGGCATAATGATAGCCTGCCGCATTGATCGAGGCCTTGTTGATCGGAGCGGTGACCGTGGCCTCGACCTGACCGCGCATAGCCAGATCTATCAGGGTGGTCACGTACTCAAAGGCCGCCTTGCCTTGAGCCGCGCTGACCTGTTTGTGCTTTAGTTCTGAAAGCGGCATGTTCTTGAGGTCATAGACGTCTATCGTTTTGTGGGTATACCGTCCGGCTGAAATATCCGCACAGGGAAGGACCTTTAGATCCAGACCGCAGAAAGTGACTGCATCGGCCACAATCGATGCATCCCCGATTATACAGGGACGACAGATTGCATATATTTCTTCATTATCGAGGGCCTTGACGCATATTTCCGGGCCGATGCCCCCAGGGTCGCCCATGGATATGCCCAGGACAGGTCTTTTGTTCATGATTCGACCTCCTTGTGGAGCGTGGTGTAGAGTTCGAACAGGACAGACTCGCTTCCAAACGATCCGGCCTTGGTGATGATGGTTCTGCCGGCTGCAGTCCCCCCGATGATTGTCCCCCAGATGAGGCCGGGAAGGATCTCGGCATGGAGGCGGACGGACCGGGATCCCAAGGCCGTGAGGACTTCTTCGGCTGTGTCTCCGCCGGAGACAAAGAGGACATCCGGAGGCGCCTGGGAAAAAATTCTGGTCACCCAGCGGCCCAGTCCCCGGGCCACCTCCCTTGGTGAGTCAAGAAGGGCGTCAGCCCGCGGTTCGGGACGGAGCAGGAGACACAAAGCCCGCCCGGCGCTCCAGTCCGCGGTGACCTCCTCGAATCGACGGCTGAAGCGGGCCAGCTCGTCAACCCGGAGGCTGGAGCAACGGCAGGTGCTGTGCTTGAGCAAATAGGCAATCTGGCTGGACATGGCCTGAGACGTGGAGCCGCAAGCGCAGAGTAGAGATCCTGACGGCCGGGGCGGGAGGCGGGTGTCTTGCGGCGAAGCCAGCTCCGCGGCCAGATGCCCGGCCAGGCCGGCTGAGCCGACCAGGAGAACCTTTGGACCCATTTTCAGGGCGAGCCGGGCGATGCTCTGCAGATGCCCCGGCTCGCTTGTGTCAAAGGCCACCAGGCGGGATCCCCGGGCTATGATCCGTTGAACTTCATCCTGGAACTCTTCAGCCCCCAGGTTAATGATTTCAAGGTCCACCCGGTCGACCCGGTTGCGGCTCTGGCCGGACAACAGCCCGCTCAGGCTGGACTCCCTGACTGGGGAGATCGGATCTCTGGCCATCTCGGTCTCGGAGACCGGAACGCCCTTCAAATAATGGACATCGTTGACTGTCGTCCGGCCGTGCAGGGGATGGGCCGGGGCTACGAAAGCCAGCCGGAGATCGAATCTCTCCAGGGCGGCATCGATCTCGGCGCCGACATTGCCCCGCAGGCAGGAGTCGATCTTTTTATAGATGTGCTTGCCGGGTAATGGACCGAGACTCCCGGCCAGCCTTTCGATCACCCCGGCCGCTTCATGGGGCTGCATGCCCCGGGTGCGGGTGTAGACCGACAATCCTGTGGGTCTGTCCAGGGCCTGCAACAGGTTCAGATCATCCACACTGGTCAGATACATCCTGGAGCCGGCCTCGGCAAAAGTCACCCCGGCGTCTGCCGCCCCGGTCAGGTCGTCGGCCACGACGATTATGTCCAGCATACGCATGACTCAAAAAATCCAAACTATGAACATTCAAAAGGCGTGTCAACTGCACCGAAGATCCGTAACCCGAATTTTTTCGGAGTGTTTGGTCCGTAGTCCACTGCTCATCGGCTGTAAATCGGAAGCATATCCGGGGCATGGGTCAAGACGCTGATTCTGGCCTTTGGACCTTGACGCTCCAGGGCTTTCTGAATAGCCCAGTCGAGGCTCGGGGCGTGGGTGTGACCGAGTCTGGCCTTGTCCCGCGCGGATATCCCCGGAGAATACATGATAACGGAGGCCTTTTCCCGAACCATGGCCCAGGCCACGGCCAGGGCGGCGGCCACCCCGTTGGTCAGGCGGTTTTGGGCATAGGCCTCCTTGATCTCTTCGGAAGACCAGCCGGTATAATCCAGAAGATCCGTGTGGACAGGGCTGACACCTTCCGGGGCCGGAGTGGCCACGATGATCGTCCCCCCGGCTTTGACCATCCGCTGGGCAGGATACTGGGATTTGTGAGCCTGCCAAAAATCGAGATCGCAAGGGTAGGAGTTGGTCAGGACGATGTCCGGAATTTCATGGTATTCGACTCCATAGGCCTGCCTGGCCAGATTCACCCCTGCCGCGAAAGCAGCGCGCATCTCCCCGAAGAAGACCCCGATCACCTGGCCCCGGCTGTCCATGACCACGTTGAAAACGGTCTCCATCCCGACCCGGTCGGCCATATGATCCATATCCTCGCGGACCGGGTTGTCCACGAGCCCGAGGAAGGAATCGCCTCCAAAGCGGCAGGAGAGCATATGTGTGGCCGCGGTGGTCCGGGCTCCGCAGATCCCGGGCTGGATGATCTTGGAGGAACCGGAATAGCCGGGTATGTGGTGGGGCACGATTGCCCCGAGACCGATGACCACATCCGCCTGAACCGCAGCCTGATTGACCTGGATTGGGGTGCCGTGATCGGTCCGGCCCAGATCGACCAGAATCTCCGGGTTTCGCCATTCGTGATTGAACACTTTGATGCGCTGCATGACCTCGGCCCCGACCTTGGCGGTCATTTCTGCTGCGGTCATGTACCTGTGCGTGCCCAGGGCCATGATGCAGGCTATGTGCCGGTCGGGTATTCCGGCCCGGTTGAGCCGGTTCAGGATGGGGGGAATGATTTGTGCAGCCGGCGTCAGCCTGGTGTTGTCGTCGCAGACCAGGAGAACCCGGTCATCGGAACCAACCCGGCATTCCAGGGCAGGCTGCCCCAGGGGCTGGTCCAGGGACTGTTCGATCCTGCCCCGGAGGTCATGGACCTGCTCCATGGTTTTCGGGGTGAGGACCTCGGCCAGGTTTTCCTCGGGGATGCCAAGCGGTGTATCCTGACCGCCAAAGGGTATGTTTACAACAGGCATGGTTTTCTCCAGGCTAATCAAGGAGGTTGGGAATGAACATGACCAGGTCCGGGACATAGGTCAGCAAAAGGAGCAGACCGATCATTATTGCCAGAAAAGGGAGGATGTACTTGATGACCTCGGAAAGCTGGATCTGGGCAATGTTACAGGAGATGAACAGACAGATGCCCAGAGGGGGGGTGAGCATGCCTATGGCCAGGGCCGTGACCATGATCACCCCGAAATGGACCGGATCGATGCCGAATTCCTGAACCACAGGAAGAAAGACCGGGGTCAGGATGATCAGCGAAGCCGAGGTCTCCATGAAGGTTCCGATGGCAAGCAGGCAGACCAGGATCAGGGCGTAGAGGACAGCCGGAGAAGTGGTCAGGCTGACCAGCGTGGCGGCTACGGTTTGAGGGACCTGCTCGGCAGTGATGATCCAGCCGAAGATGTTGGCGGTGGCAATGAGCAGCATGACGGTCGAGGTGGAAATGGCTGCCTTGGCAAAGACCCTGGGCAGGGCGGCCAGTGTGAGTTCCCGGTAAACGAAGAAACCGACCACCAACCCGTAAATGGCGGCAACAACCGCAGCTTCGGTCGGGGTGAAAATGCCGCCCAGGATTCCGCCCAGGATGATTACCGGCATGAGTAAGGCCCAGATGGCTCCGACGAAGGTGCGGATGATTTCCTTGAAACCAAGAAAAGTGTCTTTTGAATATCCGGCCCTTTTGGAAAGAAAGTAACTGGCCACCAGGAGGCCGATTCCAATGAGCACACCCGGAATGAGTCCACCCATGAACATCTTGCCTATGGACACGCCGCCCACGACGCCGTAAATGATCATGGGGATGGACGGCGGAATGATCACCCCGATGGAACCGCCCGCAGACTGAACAGCCGCGGCAAACCCCCGTTTGTACCCTTTGCGGATCATGGCCGGGATAGAAATGGCCCCGACAGCGGCGGTGTCGGCTGCAGCCGCTCCGGAGATGCCTGCGAAAAACATGGCCGCAACAACGGAGACCATGGCCAGGCCTCCATAGACAAAGCCCACTAAGGCATGGGCAAAATCAAATAGGCGGCGGGAGATGCCGCCGGACTCCATCAATCCTCCGGCAAGCATGAAAAAGGGAATGGCCATCAGGGGGAAGGAGTCCGTGCCAGTGAACAGCCGCTGGGCCGCCAGGGTCAGCGGCAGATTCGAACCGAACTGGAGGGTCGCCACCGAAGCCACTCCAAGAGAGAAGGCGATGGGCATGCCCAGGATAAAACAAATCAGCAGGGAGACGAAGAGGATCGTGGTCACAGGACCACCTCCCGGTCGAGGGGCTTGCCCAGGAGGGTGGTCCAGGCGATTCGAACCGAATTGACGAACATAAAGAGGCAGCCGACAGGGACTGCCAGATAGGGATAGATCATGGGGATGTGCATGGACGGCGATGTCTGGAACTTGATGACGAGTAAAATCTTGAAGCCCCAGTAGATGATCACCAGCAGAAAGATCTGGATGAGCACGTTGACCAGAAAGACTACTGTCTTGTAGGCCCTCGGGCCCAGGAAGGCTTGCATGAGATCGATACCCAGGTGGACCTGATAGCGGACCCCGGCCGCGGCACCCATGAACGAGATCCAGACAAAGAGATAGCGGCCCATTTCCTCAGACCAGGCCAGGGGGTCGTTCAAGACGAATCGATACCAGACCTGGGCGGTGATGACCACGACCATCCCGCTCATGAGCAGGGCCAGAAACCAGTTGACGCTTCTGTCCATGATTCTGAAAATGAGTGAATCCATGCGCATGCCTCACAGCGATGATGTTTTCAACTGCTTACCGGCCGGCTCGCTTTATTTAATGGTCATCGACCAAAAAACATCCCGGTCTGCCGTATCCGGCTTGCCTCCGGATACGGTTGTCCGGAAGCAAGACGGATATTGGAATATCCGGGACTTATTGGGCTGCATCTCTGGCCGCATCAATGAGGGCCTGGCCTTTTTCCATGTCCCCGTCGCCGATGGCCTTGACCACCTTCGGGTTTTCATAGACACCGGATACGGCTTCGACAAAAGGCTCCTTGTCAGGATTGGTTACGGTCATCCCCTCCTTCTTCAATTCCTCGAGGAGGTTGGCATCGGCCTCTTTGGAGATTTGCCGCTCGTAGTCCCTGGCCTCGGCAGCAGCTTCGCGCAGGATTTCCTGGTGTTCCGGGCTGAGGCTCTGCCAGGTCATCTCACTGATCAAGAGCATGGCCGGAGAGTAGAAGTGTCCGGTCATAGCCAGGTAATCCTGGACTTCAAAGAAGCGTGAGGAGTGGATCACGGCCAGAGGGTTCTCCTGGGCGTCCACAGTGCCCTGCTCCAGAGCGGTGTACAGTTCGCCGAAAGCCATGGGCAGCGGGCTAGCCCCCAGGGCTTTCATGGTCAGGATGAAGACATCGTCCTCCATGACCCGGATCTTAAGGCCTTCCATGTCCCCGGGCTTTTCAATGGGCCTTTTGGAGTTGGTGATGTTTCTGAAGCCGTTTTCGTACCAGCCCAGGGAGCGAATCCCGACCTCCACGAACAAGTCGGCGATGTCGGAACCGATCTTCCCGTCCAGTACAGAATAGCAGGACTCGCGGTCCTTGAACAGAAAGGGGAGGTTCAAGAGCTTGACCTGGGGAACGAAATTGCCCAGAGGACCGGTGGAGGTCAAAGTCATCTCCAGGGATCCAAGCTGGAGCCCCTCAACCATGTCCCTCTCTGAGCCCAGCTGAGCCGCAGGGAAGAGCTGGATGTCAATTTCCCCCTTGGTCCGTTCTTCCACGATTTTTTCCAGGTGGCGCACAGCCTGGTTGTAAATGTGGCTGGGCTGGGTGGACGTGCCGCATTTGAGAATCGTCTGGGCCCAGCCGGTTTGGCCGAGCATCCCGAGCAGAAAGAAAAAAACCAAAAGACCGCTGAATACTGACCGTTGACTTTTCATACGCCAAGACCTCCTTTTTCATGGATAAACATTGAGGGCCAAGGCTTCGAATCCACGGGATGCCGAAGCCAAACGACCAAGCAGGAGAGGGTTCCTCTTCAAGTATACTACAAACAGTTTCTCTGAATGCTTGGAATCTGTCAATGTTTAGAGTACCTCAAAGCCTCTTTTCACCTTTCGGGCGATTAAAGGGGAGTCCGAGTGGACGATGCAGACGAGGCCCCTAACCCTTCTTGCCTAGATCGCTTCAATGCTTTCCAGAAAGTAGCCCTGCCCGGAAACCAGGGTGTATTTCGGGCTGTTGCACTTGGGGCAGAAGCGGTTTTCACCAGTCGCGAGATCCAGGGGGAATTCGTGCCCGCATTCCCGGCAGCGGACCCGGACCGGGACCTTTTCGATGACCAGCCTGGAGCCCTCGGCCAGGGTGCCCCGGCTGCAGTAATCAAAGTAACGCTGCATCCACTCTTCTTCCAGATCGCTCAATTCGCCTATCTTGAGATGGATGGCCCTGACTTCTTCCACCCCGCTGTCTCTGGCCCTTAAAAGCACAATCCGGAGTATTTTTTCGATGACCGGCAATTCGTGCATGTTTTCATCATCTCATAAACCGGGTCTTATCGCAAGGGATCAGGGCTTTAAAAGGCGGGGTTGGATCTTGCTGACCAGGGACCGTTTCCTGTTTGCAAGATCCCAGTCCACGATGATCTGTCCGTTCTCTGCCGTGGAAAACAGGGGAACCCGTCTCTGTTTGAAGAAATCTTGGATAGCCTCGTGCGGAAAATGAAAGAGATTCAAGTAGCCGCAGCTGACCAGAGCCAGATCCGGTTCGACCCGGGTGTACAATTCAGGATAGAAACTGGAGCGGCTGCCGTGGTGGGGGATCAGGAGCACCTCGGACTGCAGGGCATTTTCGTTTGCGCATAGCAGATCAAGACCGGCTTTTTCCACGTCACCCGGCAACAGGGCCAAACCTCTATCTTCATGACAGAGCCTGAAGACCAGGGACCTGTCGTTGTCTTTTTCCGGGTCGTAGCCTGCCGGGGGATGCAGGACCTGCAGCCCGAGCCCGGGCCGCAAGCGGATATTATCCCCGGCCTTGATCCGTCTGACTCCGATACCGCGGTCCTCGATGATTTCCCGGAGCCACCTGCCGTCCTCACCCTCTGGCCAGTTTCCGTTGTAGAGGAATTCCTCGACCCGATAGTGCTTGAGGATATAGAATAACCCCCGCAGGTGATCGTAATCGTCGTGGCTGAGGACCACCTGTTTCAGGATGGGGGATTTGCCCCGGGTCAGGGCCGGGCTGAGAATGAATCGTCCCAGGTCGTACTCCCGGTTCCAGGACCCGCCCCCGTCTAAAAGCAACCGCTTGCCTTCGCCTGCCTCCAGGAGAACGGCCTGACCCTGTCCGACATCGATCAGCTCCAGCCGGACCGAGTCCTTCAGCCCGCCGGCTGTCCGGGCCAGTCCCGGTGCCAGCAGCAGAAGAAGACCGCAGACCGGTATCCATTTCGGCAAATCGCCGATCCTGTTCCAGCAGCGGGGCAGGCTGATCAGCAGAATAAAATAGCCGAGCATTTGCGGCCAGAGAGGCCTGAGAGGCACGAACACAAACAGCCAGTCCCGATGCTCGAAAAGCTGCAGGATCCAGACCATGCCTTCCAGGACTTGCGCCCCCGCCAGGATGAGCAGTCCCCCGACCGGGGAAAGACCGGGGAGGAGACTCAGGCCGAGTCCGATGAGTCCCAGCGGGAGGACCACGCACCCCAGAAGGGGCAGCCAGAGAAGGTTGAAGTAGAGATGGGGGCTCAATTCCCCGAAATTTCCCACCATCAGGGGCAGCAGGACCAGATTGGCGATCAGGCTGACGGCCAGAAGGACCAGGACCGGGGTCAGCCCCCTGCAGCGGCCAATTTTCCGTTCCAGCCCTTTGATCCAGGTCATGAACAGGGGCAGATAGACGACGATCCCGGCCACGGCAACCATGGACAGCTGGAGTCCGAGATCATGAACCGAGAGAGGGTTTGCGGCCAGAATCAGCAGCAGGGCGAAACAGATACCGTCTCCAAAGACCTGGCTGCGTCCCCTGAAGATCAGAAACCCCCAGAAAAAGAACATCAGGGCCGCCCTGAGCAGGGACGGCCTGGCCTGTCCAAGCCAGAGGTAGGCCAGGACAAGGGGGACGGCGGTCAGGATGGCCAGTTTGTGTCTGGGCAGCAGGAGGTACAGCGAGGGCCTGACCCGGCCGGCCAGCCAGGCTAGGCCGTAGGCCAGGGAGACCACGAATCCGAGATGGAGGCCGGAGAGGGCCAGGCTGTGGGCCAGGGAGGCCCTGCGAACCAGATCCAGGGTCTGGTAGGAACTCTTTGATCTGTCTCCCATCAACAGGGCCAGGAGCAAGCCCTGTCCCGGTCCTTCCC
>JAIPDR010000110.1 GCA_021737615.1 Desulfohalobiaceae bacterium
GAGCTCTTCGGCCATGAGAAAGGTGCTTTCACCGGGGCGCATTCCAAACGCTTGGGGCGTTTTGATGTTGCTGACGGGGCCACCCTGTTTTTGGATGAGATAGGCGAACTGCCCCTGGAATTACAGCCCAAACTGCTGAGGGTCATAGAGAACGGCGAGTTTGAGCGCCTGGGCAGTTCCACGACCCAAAAAGTCGATGTTCGAATCATTTCCGCCACCAATCGCAATCTGGCAGAGGAGGTCCGCAAGGACGCTTTCCGGGAAGATCTCTGGTACCGGCTGAATGTTTTTCCGATCACAATGCCTCCCCTGCGCGATCGACTCGACGATATTCCACTGCTGGTAAATTTTTATGTTCACAGGATTTCAAAAAGACTGGGTAAAGTCATAGAGATCATCCCCTCAAACGTTATGGACGCTCTGATTCAATACCATTGGCCGGGCAATGTTCGCGAGCTGGAAAATGTCCTCGAACGGGCTGTAATCAACTCTTCCGGTCCCAAGCTGCGGCTGGTGGATGAGCTGAAAAATCCTGCTAAAGATACAACACGGTCTGACAAGACCCTGGAAAATGTTGAACGTGAATATATTATTGAGGTCCTGGAACAGGCGCAGTGGAAAGTAAGCGGGAAAAACAGTGCTGCTGAAATCCTGGGCCTGGACCGCAGCACCCTGCGCGCCCGAATGCGTAAGCTCAATATCCTCAAACCCTGAGATTATCATCTATTGCATTCGTCCCTGAAAAACGGAAAGGATCCAATAAGTATCAGGAAATCATTTGCCTTGGCCTGATCTCGACATCGGCTTAAACGTCGAGTCGATTCAGGACCCCCGGTGCTTTCCCTCTTGTTTACGAAGCAAAGGGAAACAAAACACCCACCTGAAAGACATGCAGACCCTATTCCGAGCCATCACAAGTTTATTGTTTCTCTTTGTCCTGGGACATTTTTTTCATCACCTGCTGACAGCCCTCCCCGTGCCTCTTCTGCCCATGATCCGGAATGAATTCGGCCTGAACTACACCCAAGCCGGGCTGGCCGTTTCAGCCTTCACTTTAGCCTACGGCCTAGGCCAGCTGCCTGCCGGCTGGTTATCCGACAGAATTGGACCACGAGTCCTGCTGACCATAGGGCTATCGGGTGTTGCCCTGGCCGGTTTCCTGGTGGGTATTTCAAAGGGGCACCTGATGCTGACCATCTTCCTTGCCCTGATGGGATTTTTGGGAGGCGGCTATCATCCTGCTGCACCGCCCCTTATCTTATCCGTGGTCGAAAAGGAAAAACGGGGGCAGGCCCTGGGACTTCATATGACCGGCGGCAGTGCCAGCTACTTTATAGCCCCGATAATCGCCGCGGCCATTGCTTCCGTATGGGGCTGGCGCGGAGCATTCCTCGGTTTGGCCGTTCCCACGGCTCTATTCGGCTTTGTGTTCTCAGTGCTGCTGGGCCGCCGCGGAGCAAAAAATCCTTTGGAAAATCTGAAAAAGCCCCCCGGCATCGAAGGAAAAGCACCCGACGGACAAATCGCTCATTTGGTCTTTTTTTTGATCATGAGTGTCTTCCTCGGAGCCGTCTTTATTTCCGTGGTTTCATTCATCCCTCTGTTTCTGGTCGACGAGCACCGGATCAATGAAGAAACCGCAGGGGCTTTGATCGGGCTCATTTATTCCGCCGGACTGTGGGTAGGGCCTTTGGCCGGGTATCTCTCCGACCGGCTCGGCAGGGTGCCGATGATTGTCACGGTAAGCTTTGCTGCCGGACCTATCGTCTTTCTGCTGAACCTGGTTCCTTACGGTTGGGGCTTTTTTGCCCTGCTCATCGTCATGGGAATAATCATGTACGTGCGCATGCCGGTAAGCGAGTCGTACATTCTCGGACAGACTTCTTCGCGCCACCGGTCTAGCATCCTGGGCATCTACTATTTCGGGACCATGGAGGGAGGCGGAGTCCTGACGCCGCTGATGGGCTTCATGATCGACCGCCTCGGCTTCTCCCTCTGCTTTCTCATTACCGGAGCCACCCTGATGATGGTTACCCTGGTCTGTACATTCTGGATCTGGGGCAGTCGCGACCACTAAGGAACTGTCACAGAATAACCATAGCCTAAAAGATTGTGTCCACGAACTTGCACGAATGAGCACCCCAGTGTAATCCTGCTTTGCAGGAACTCCTTCGGAGTTATTACACGGGGCGGGCGAATGAAGAATAGAATATGCGACGAATAAAAAATAAGACGTGGAAATGCGTTGAAAGAAGGTGCCGACTGTGTGAAAATAGAAGCGAGCCACCGAAAACAGGCCATGGCAATCGAAACAATGGCGGCCGCCTTTCCAGAGCTGCATCATGCACTTCATCATCGAGCGAGAAGACCTGGACCGCTTATTGAGCGCCCTGCAAGAGCACGGCCGGATCATCGGCCCGACAATCCTGGAAAACACCTTCGGGCACCGGGAAATCGCCTCGTCTCAGGATTTTCCCGCCGGCTGGACCTTTGAACAGGAAGGGGGATTTTTCAGGCTCAGGCCGGGCCGCGACCGGTCCCTGTTCGGTTACACCGTGGGGCAGGACTCATGGAAAAAGGATCTTTACCCGCCACGCTCCAGGCTGCTCTCTCTGAAAAAGACGAAATCCTCTTTTTCCGTGACTCCGGAAAAACCCTCAGCCGAAAAGGTGGTTTTTTTCGGGGTGCGGCCCTGCGACCTGGCCGCCATTGACATCCAGGACACCATCTTGACTAAGGGGCCTTTTGCAGATCCGGAATACTCCCGGCGCCGGAAAGAGGCCATGATCGTGGCCATGGAGTGCACCCGGCCCGCGGCCACCTGCTTTTGCGCCTCCATGGGAACAGGCCCCGGGGTTTTCTCGGGCTATGACCTGGCCCTGACCGAGGTTGTGGACGGCGGGCTCCATTATTTTCTGGTCCGGGCCGGCACGGAACAGGGCCGGTCCCTCATCGCCGGACTGGGCTTGGCCGAGGCCCAAAAACCAAGCATCAACCGGGGAGAAAACCTGGTCAGGGAGGCCGCCTCCAGCATGGGGCGAACCATGGATCAAAGGGGAATCAAGCAGCTGTTGTACGACAACCATGAACATCCCCGCTGGGACCAGGTGGCCAGGCGCTGTCTGACCTGCGGCAACTGCACCCAGGTCTGCCCGACCTGTTTCTGTCATACCGTGTACGACCGGGTCAGCCTGTCCGGAAACGAAGCACAGCGTTTCAGATGCTGGGATTCCTGTTTCCTTCTGGAGCACTCTTACATCCACGGGGGAAGCGTGCGGGTTTCTGCCCGGTCCCGCTACCGCCAGTGGATCACCCATAAACTGGCCTCCTGGATCGATCAGTTTGCGGTCTCCGGATGCGTGGGCTGCGGCCGGTGCATCACCTGGTGCCCGGTGGGCATCGATATAACCGAGGAAATACGAGCCATTCGTCAATCATGAGAGGGCGGGCAATGCATGACTTAGCGCCGATTCTGGCGGAACACGATTTTTTCAAGGATCTGGACAAAAAGTATCTTCCCCTGCTGGTCGGGTGCGCGAAAAACGTCCGCTTCGAACCGGAACAGATTATACACAGGGAAGGCGATCCGGCCGATGAATTCTACCTGATCCGCAAGGGCAGGGTGCGGGTGGAGATCCATTCGACCGGGATCGGGCCGGTGGTCATCCAGACCTTGACAGACGGGGATATCTTCGGTTCCAACTGGCTCATCCCCCCCTATAAATGGCTCTTCGACTACAGGGCCGTGGATAGGACCAGGGCCTTGAGTATGGACGGCAAGTGCCTGCGCGGGAAGTGCGATGAGGATCACGACCTGGGTTATGCCTTGATGATGCGCTTTTCCCAGGTCCTGTCCAAGCGCCTGTATATGACCAGGATGCAGCTTTTGCTGGAACTGGAGAGTTTTGAAGAAGATGAGTAAGCCGGTTCCTTCTGCAGACAAGGCCTTCCCCCTGGACCTTGTCCCCATGACTGTTACCAAGGTGGAAAAGGAGACCAGGGGCACCTACAGCCTTGAGCTGGACCCGGGCGAATCCGGATTTCCCTTTTTCCCGGGCCAATTCAACATGCTCTATGTCTTCGGGAACGGGGAGGTGCCCATTTCCATCAGCGGGGATCCGGGACGACCCGACATCCTGGTGCATACGGTCCGGGCAGTGGGCCAGGTGAGCAGGGCCCTGTGCAGGCTCCGGCCCGGGGATGTCCTGGGTGTGCGCGGTCCCTTCGGGTCGAGCTGGCCCGTGGACGCTTGCAGGGAAAGGGACATCCTCTTCGTCAGCGGGGGCCTGGGACTGGCCCCCCTGCGCCCGGCCGTGCAGCAGGTCTTCAATCATCACCAGGACTACGGCAAGATCATCTTTCTCTATGGAGCGCGAACCCCTGACAGGCTGCTGTATACAAAAGAGCTGGAAACCTGGTCCGGGAGGATGCGGGTGGAGCTGGCCGTGGGCAGCGCCGGACCGGACTGGAAGGGGCATGTGGGCATTATCACGGATTTCATCGCCCGCATGGACTGCGACCCTTTAAAAACAAAGGCCATGATCTGCAGCTCGGAATCCATGATGCGCTCCATGGTCTCGGAACTGAACCTGCTGGGCATACCGGACCGGGAGATCCATCTGACCCTGGAGCGGAACATGAAGTGCGGCTTGGGACTTTGCGGGCATTGCCAGCTGGGTCCGACCTTTGTCTGCAAAAACGGGCCGGTCTATTCCTATGACCAGGTCAGAGAACTCTTAGCCAAGAGAGAATTGTAAGGGCCATGGCTGTCATGAAGAAAACAAAGCTGGCGGTCTGGAAGTTTTCCTCCTGCGACGGCTGTCAGCTCAGTCTGCTGGATTTGGAGGATGAATTGCTGGAAATAGCCGAGAGCGTGGATATCTCCTATTTCCTGGAAGCAAGCAGTCGCCTGAAGCGGGGTCCCTATGATATCTCCATAATTGAAGGCTCTGTCTCCACTTTTCACGATATCGAGCGGATCAAGGCCATCCGGGAAAAATCAAAATTCCTGCTGGCCGTGGGCTCCTGCGCCGTTTTCGGAGGAGTGCAGGCCCTGCGCAATTACACTTTGCCCGGCGAGTACCCGCAGATCGTGTATGAGCACCCCGAATACCTGTCCGCACTGGATGCTTCCGGTCCGGTCTCGGCCCATGTCAAAACCGACCTGGAACTAAGAGGTTGCCCCCCGAACAAGAGGCAGATTCTGGAAGTATTGACCGCC
Organism: Desulfohalobiaceae bacterium; assembly: GCA_021737615.1. Classification (GTDB taxonomy): domain Bacteria; phylum Desulfobacterota; class Desulfovibrionia; order Desulfovibrionales; family Desulfothermaceae; genus JAABTT01. The sequence goes on from JAIPDR010000110.1 coordinate 5,222, forward strand.
TGCCTGCACAATAAGAAACCGGATCTGTCCAGCGGAAGCGTATGCCTGGAGTGCAAGCGCAAGGGCATCGTCTGCGTCATGGTCTCCAAAGGCATACCCTGTCTGGGACCGGTCACCCATGCCGGGTGCGGGGCCCTGTGCCCCGCTTGCGACCGGGGCTGTTACGGCTGTTTCGGCCCCAAGGAGACTCCGAACACCGAGTCGCTGAGCGCCTGGATCAGCCGGGAACTGGGTATGAGCCGGGAGGATGTCCTGCGATCCTTTCGTCACATCAATTGTTATGCCCTGGAATTTTGTCTGGAGAGCATCAAGCATGAGCCGAAGAATTAGTGTGGGCGCCCTGAGCCGGATTGAAGGCGAGGGCGGCCTGCAGATACAATTCGATGCCAAGGGCCGGGTGACCGGGGCCAGATTCAATATTTATGAAGCGCCCCGGTTTTTCGAGAGCTTTCTGCTGGGCCGCAGTTATCTTGAGGCGCCGGATTTAACGGCCCGGATATGCGGCATCTGCCCGGTGGCCTACCAGATGAGCTGTGTCCAGGCCATGGAGCAGGCCCTGGGGCTGAGGGTGGACGAGCCGCTCCAGACCCTGCGCAGGCTGCTGTATTGCGGAGAATGGATGGAGAGTCACGCCCTGCACGTGTTTATGCTCCATGCACCGGATTTTCTGGGATACAGGGACGCGTTCGAAATGGCCGGGGACCACCCGGAGATGGTCAGGCTGGGGCTGAAGTTGAAAAAGCTGGGCAACCGTCTGCTGGCCTGTGTCGGCGGGCGGGAGATCCATCCTGTCAACGTCAGGGTGGGCGGCTTTTTCCGCACTCCCCTGAAGAGCGAACTGCAGGCCCTGCGGGAAGATTTCCTGCGGGCTGTGGAGGACGTGCAGAGGGCCGTGCGCTGGATAGCAGGCTTTCCCTTTCCCGAATACAGCCGCAAGTATGTCTTTGTCAGCCTGAGCCATCCCGAAGAATATCCCATTCTGCGCGGGCAGGTCCGTTCCTCGGGCGGAGAGAGCCTAGCGGTTCCCGATTTTGAAGACTGGGTCAAGGAGCATCAGGTCGCCCATTCCACGGCCCTGCATAGCGAGTTCCGCGGCCATGAAAACTACCTGCTGGGTCCCATGGCCAGGTTCAACCTCTGCCGCAGCCAGCTGACCACGCTTTGCAGGGAGGCGGCCAGGCAAGCCGGTATCGGCCAGGGTACGGCCAATCCTTTCAAGTCCATCCTGATCCGGGCCATCGAGATCCTGTACGCCTGTGAGGAGGCCCTGCGCATTATCGAGGCCTATGAACGGCCGGAGCAGCCCTTTGTCGAGATCGAACCCGGTCAAGGCTCGGGGTATGGATGCAGCGAGGCGCCCAGGGGACTTTTGTACCACGGCTACAGCCTGGACGACGTCGGCACTATCACCTGGGCCAATATCATTCCGCCTACTTCCCAAAACCAGCGGGCCATTGAGCAGGACCTGCGCGAAGTGGCCGAAGCCAATGCCGGGCTGGAGCCCGGGAAGCTGCGCCTTCTCATTGAACAGACCTTAAGGAATTACGACCCCTGCATCTCCTGCTCCACTCACTGATCAGCTGTTAAACGACCTGCCGGGCAAGGCTGCCCGCTCTATCCGCCGAGCCGCTCTAAGTCCAATTCGTATTTCTGCTTTAACTTCATCAACAAATCTTCCCCGAACTGATCCCGATCGATTGCTTCCCTGTATTTCTTTATCAGCTTTGCCGCATCCGCCTTATCGAAAACCGGGTCTTTTAAAGCCGAAGGCGAAAATTCGGCATCTTCAATATGGCGGGTATCCTTGAAGTTTACATTATCCAACTTTGCCCCGGTGAAATCCGCCCTCCTCAGGTTGGAACCAGTCAGGACGGCATTCGTCAGATTGGCACCGGAGAAATTTGCGAGATACAAGTCGGCATTTTCGAATTTAGATCCGACCAGGTTGCAGGAATCCAGGTCGGCCTTGTAAAGATTGGATCCTGAAAAATCAACACGCCGGAGGTCGAGATTATTGAAATGGGCATTTCGCAGGGAAAGATTCGTCATGTCCAGCCCGGACAGATTCAACTGCGAGGAACCAAGGACCAGAGTTATGGCTTGATTGGAACATTCGATGAGTTTTTTATCCCCCAGAGCTTTGCTGTACTCCAATGCTCTTGTCAAAAAGGGAAGCGACACCATGCCGTAAGCCGGCAGTGACAGGATGACCTCATTTTTCGGTATATCCGGTTTTTCTCTGAAAATCATGGAGAACATGTCCTTAATCTGATCAAGTTTTGCGACATTCACTTCTCCCTCCGAGATCTGCATCGAATTTTGTATTTGAGCCTCTGCAATCCTTTTTGCGTTTTCCTGCTGCTGCTCATTGATCTTATAGGTAACGTAGTAGCTTGCAATCGCGATTACGACGGGAGTCAAAAGGGTTCCGGTTATCTCCAGCCACAGCGGCTTTCCGTTTCTTTTTTTGTCTGCCATCTTGACACCTCCGTATAAGAATCGCCTTGTATTATAACAAGTTGGCGCTTAAAAGGCGTATTCGTGGAAGCCAATTACTGCGCTGGTTTTCTGTATCCATCCATTGCCGGTCGTTCTTCAGACCCGCCTTTGGTAGATCAGGCTTTATCTTCGGGCAAGGATAGGGTAGACTGCCTGTCTCCGGTTCGGATGGGATCGTGGTCGGCCGTACGATCGGCAGGGGCTGTTTTCTGCAGGACTAGAGAGCCGGGCCTTGCGTGCAGCACATCCCCCTTCATCCTGATCTGGAGAGGGCACATGATATTATACAGTATACAGATCAAGGAATACTCTTTGTCAAGAAAAATATGAAAAGGAAAAGCGGTCTGGCCGAGTGTTCAAAATCCAGACCGCTGATTGGTCTGATCGGTCTGATGGAATATAAAGCCGGCTATCAGCCGGAAGGAGGGTTCTGATGACAGGTTCGTATCAATCGTTGAAGGTCGGGATCGAGGAGCATGTCGGGCAGATCGTCTTTGACCGGCCCAAGGAGCTGAACACCTTTACCTCGGTCCTGGCCGCGGAGTTCAATGCCGCCCTGCGGGAGCTGGAGGATGATGAAACGGTCCGGGTGATCGTGGTCAAGGGAGAGGGCAAGGCCTTCTGCGCCGGCATCGACGTCAGGGAAATCGAGGATAAGTCGGCCCTGGATCTCTATAACTGGGTGACCCTGATGGAGAAGATGAGTCTGACCATGGCCTCGATGGGCACCCCGGTCATCGCCTCGGTCCAGGATCTGGCCGTAGCCAACGGCATCGGGATCGTGGCCTCTGCGGATCTGGCCGTGGCCGCGGAAGGGGCCCGTTTCGGGGCTACGGCCGTCAATGTGGGGCTGTTCTGCATGGGACCGGCCGTGCCCCTGATCAGGAACCTGGGCCGGAAAAAGGCCCTGGAGCTAATCCTGACCGGAGATATGATCAAGGCGGATGAGGCCCTGCGGATAGGCCTGGTGAACAGGGTGGTGCCCGGAGAGAGACTCGAGGAAGAGACGCAGGCCCTGGCCGGGAAGATCGCTCAGAAGAGCCCCCTGGCCGTTCAGCTGGGAAAGAGTTCCTTCTACAAGATGGAGGACCTGGACTATGAGCAGGCCTTTGAACTGGTGAACAACCATTTCGCCATGCTCTGCTCCAGCGAGGACGGGCATGAGGGGGTGCAGGCCTTCTTGAACAAGCGCAGTCCCAGGTGGAAGATGCGCTGATGGTGGGAAGAAGAGTAAAGAGGGTTAAGAGGGTTCACGGTTCACGGTTCACGGTTGCAGAGTAGAGGAGGGTTAGAAGGTTCACGGCCTCCGGCTCGTAGAGAGCGGGCCTACGCCTCGGAGAGTTCACGGTTGCAGAGAAGAAGAGCAAGAATTTGGATAGTTCAACGAGCTCTCTTCTTTTTCTTAACCGTGAACGGTGAACCGTGAACCATCTTAACCTCTTGCTTTAAAGCAAATCCATATAAACCTCCACCTCTCCGCCGCCCCCCCGGGTGAGCCTGGCCTGGGGAAAGTGCTTTTTGAAAACGTGGATCATGGTCTGGTTTTCGCTGAGGACAGTGGCCGTGAATCTTTTGTACTTGTTTTCCTTGGCGATTCTTTCCAGGATCTCTAAAAGGCGGGACCCGACGCCCTGGCCCTGATAGGATTCCTTGACCACGAATGCGACTTCGGCCGTTGTTTCGTCGACCTCGGCGTAGGAGCCGATGGCGGCGATCTCCTTGTGCTTTCCCACCTGGACCAGACCGATGAGGGTCATGTTCTTTCTGTAATCGACATTGGCCCACTGTTCCTGGAGCATATCCCTGGAAAAGACCTTGCGTTTGTTGAAGAAACGGTAGTAGACCGTGGTCTCCTGCAGGGAATAGAAGAAGTTGCGCGATTCGAACTCATCCGCCGGCAAAAGCGGTCTGAACTCGATGTGTTTGCCGCTTCTGAGTTCCAGATCCGTCTTGTAATTTTCCAGGAAGAGGAGATCCTGTTTGGTCGGAGGGAGCTGGTCCGGAAAGATGTAGCGGTGCTGTTTGGCCTGATCGATGATTTCCGCCCTGAATTTGGGGTGGGCGATCTGGGCCAGCTCCACCACCCGCTGGTAGATCCCCTTGCCGTGGAGTTCGGCCACGCCGTACTCCGTGACCACGATGTCCACGTCGCCCCTGGTGGTGGCCACCCCGGCCCCGGGGCTCAAGTGGGGCACGATCCTGGAGACCTCTCCGTTCTGGGCGGTGGACGGCAGGACGATGATGGAAAACCCTTCAAAGGACATGCTGCTGCCCCGGATAAAATCCACCTGGTCCCCGATGCCGCTGTAAAAGAGGTGCCCCTTGGAATCGGTGCAGATCTGTCCGGTCAGGTCCACTTCCAGGGCGGAACTGATGGAGATAAGGTAGTCGTTTTTGGCGATGACGTTGGGGTCGTTCACGAACTCGGATGAGCGAAAATAGAACATGGGGTTGTTGTTCACATAATCGTAGAGATCCGAAGATCCCATGCACAAGGAGGCCACGACCCGGTTGGGCAGGTAGTTCTTTCTCTTGTTGGTGATCACCTTTTCCTTGAACAGGGGCAAAAAGCCGTCGGTGATGACCTGGGTGTGGATGCCCAGGTCTTTTTTCCCGGTTAAATAGGGCAGAATGGCGTCCGGAAGGTGCCCGAACCCTATCTGCAGGGTGCAGCCGTTATCCACGAGCTTGTTCACGTAAAAGGCGATCCTCTCCACGATTTCCTGGTTCTTGACCGTGGGCAGGAATTCGACCAGGGATTCCTTATGCTCCACTATATAGTCCAGATCGTCGACATGGACCAGGCTGTCCCCCGAAGTCTTGGGCATGTAGGGGTTGATCTGGGCGATCACCGTACTGGCGGACTGCATGCCGGAGAGGGTGATGTCCACGGAAATGCCCAGGCTGCAGAAACCGAACCTGTCCGGCGGGCTGACTTGGATCAGGGCCACATCCAGGCCGATGCGTTTCGAAGCGAAGAGTTTCGGGATTTGGGACAGATAGGCCGGTATGTAGTCGATTTTTCCTTCAAAGGCGGCCTGGCGCATGGACTGGCTGATGAAGAAGAGCTTCAGGGAAAAACGATTGGAAAAAGATCTCTCATGGACATAATCGGACAGGGTTGAAGAGAGCATCTGGTAGACCACGATGTCCTGGAGCATCTCGTCTTCAACCATGGCCCTGATCAGGGCCTGGGGTTCGCCGCAGCCGGTTCCGATAAAGACCCGGCTGCCGTTTTTGATCTTCCGCACTGCCTGCTGTGGCTGGACGATCTTGTGGGGACAGTAGGCATGAATATCCATGTGATGACTCCGGACAATTTGACTGTTTTCGGGAAAAAAGGCACCTTCAGCTTGGCCCAACTTCCCTGAGAAGTCAAGGAAAACCGGGTTCATGCCAGCCGATTCAATTAACAATAAGGCGCCTTATTTTTTATAAGTTATAGCTTTAGGGAAAGAGCTCTCTAATCTAGTTAGTGCCTGAACGAAAACGGTGATTGGACGTAAACTTGCCCGGATACGAGGAACAATAAATTTTGAAACCGCAGTGTATTCCAATACATGAAGATTTCAAAATTTTGCAGTGACGAAGTAGATGGGTGAGTTTTCGTCCAAGCACTACTTAAGCGAGGAATGAAAGCATGAGTAAACAGGAAATGGATTATGTGGGCAGCTGCATCCGCCCGCCAAGCGAGGCAAACAGTATACTTCTCCAGGTCAGCCTGGGCTGTTCCCACGGCAAGTGCACCTTCTGCGGGTCCTATCAGGACAAGCGGTTCGCAGTGAAAGACGAACAGACCATTTTTTCCGATATCGAATTCGCGGCAGAGCACATGAAGCGGCAGGACCGTCTCTTTCTGATGGACGGCGATTCCCTGATCCTGCCCCAGAGGAAGCTGATCCGGATACTCGATCGGATCAACGCCAGGCTGCCCTGGGTCAAACGTATCGGGACCTACGCCAACGCCAAGGGGATCAGGAAGAAGACAGCGGAGGAACTCGTCCAGCTCCGGGAGCGAAAACTGGGGATCATTTACCTCGGCGTGGAAAGCGGCGACGACAGGGTCTTAAGCGGGATCTGCAAGGGGTCTTCCGCGGATACCCTGGCGGCCATGGGCCGAAAGGTCAAAGAAGCCGGGATCAAGCTGTCGGTGACCGTGCTCCTGGGGATCGGGGGGAGGCAGCGTTCCCTCGAGCACGCCCGGGCCACTGGGGAGCTTCTGACCAGGATGGACCCGGATTACGTCGGGGCCCTGACCGTGATGCTCATCCCCGGGACCCCTCTTTATGATAATTACCAAACAGGGGAATACCAACTGCCGGATCAGCGGGGTCTGCTTCTCGAGCTGCGGGAAATGCTCGAACACACCGATCTGAGCCGGGGGTTGTTCATCTCCAATCACGCTTCCAACTACCTGCCCATCAAGGTCCGGATGCCGAGGCACAAGCAGGAAGGTCTGGAAATGATCGACCGGGCCCTTCAAGGATCGGTCGACCTCAAGCCGGAGTGGCTGCGGGCGCTTTAGGCTAGACAGAAATGCCGGCATGCTGGGATGTTGGTATGCTGGGATGCTGGGGCAACCTGGAAATGGTTGCCTGCTGAGGGGGAATCCTGTCAAAGATGGGACAAGCCCCTCCGAGTAGGGTTTAGTCAACCGCTTGGTAGAGTGATCCTTGAAGGCGGAAGCCTGAAAAGGTGAAACTCGAG
>JAIPDR010000111.1 GCA_021737615.1 Desulfohalobiaceae bacterium
CCGGTGACAAAGGCTGCGTTGGAAGCCGAGGTGTACTTGAGACCCATGGTCTGAAAGCCGTAGGCCCCGAACAGGAAGAGGCTCAGGAGCAGACTCTGGACAATGGCCTGTTTTGATACGTTTTTCCTGGACAGCCACATAAAAGGAAGAAAAAGGACAAAGGCCAGCAAGAACCGCTGTCCTAGAAAGACAAATACCTGGACATCGCTTAAGGCTTCTTTGACAATGGTAAAGGTCGTGCCCCAGATAAAAGCCACCGACAGCAGGATCAGCTCGGCCCCAAGGGCCTTTTTTCTGGATATTGGTGAAGTCATGCCTATCTTTGCTTTTGTTTGTTGTATCCCCGGACGCCGGGGCAGGGCCATTTTCCCCGGGACACCCCGCCATTTCCTAAACGATAAACAAAGCATTATCAAGTGGATTGAACAGGCTTTAGGCGGGCCTCAGCAGAGATGCTTCTGCCGGCTTGAATCTTGACGCTTTTTCCAGTACTCAGGAACTCATGCAGACCTTGGAACTCCTGATCAACGGCCAGGTTCAGGGAGTCGGTTTTCGCCCCTTTGTCTATCGACTGGCCAGGGAATACCGCCTCCGGGGGTACGTCAGAAACACCCCGGGGGGAGTCGAAATCCTTATCCAGGGCCCAGCAGAGGCCGTGGCCGGTTTTCAGAGAGATTTTCCCGAACGCCTCCCTCCCCTGGCCCGGATCGATTCTGCACGGAAACGGCCACTTCCCCGAGAACCCGTGTTCCGGGACTTTGCCATTGAGACCAGCAGCAGCGGGGAGGGACACCGGGTCCTGATCGGTCCGGAGACAGCCACCTGTCCGGATTGCCTCCGGGATATCCTTGATCCGGATAATGCACGCTTTTTCTATCCCTTTACCAATTGCACCAACTGCGGCCCCAGGTATACCATCACCCGTTCCCTGCCCTATGACCGGGCCGCGACCTCCATGGCCTGCTTTCCCTTGTGCCGTGATTGTCAAAGGGAATATGAAGATCCTTTCAACCGCAGGTTCCACGCCCAGCCCAATGCCTGCCCGATCTGCGGCCCCCGGCTGTGGTACACCGACTCCGCGGGCAGGGAAATCGCTGAAAAGCAGGATGCCCTGGCCCTGGCTGCACAGGATCTCGGTCGCGGCTTCATCCTCGCGATCAAAGGGTTGGGCGGCTTTCACCTGGCCTGCAGGGCCGACGACGACAGGGCCGTGAGCAGACTGCGGGCCAGGAAAAGACGTCCGGACAAACCCCTGGCCGTCATGGTCCCAGACTTGGAGAGCGCCGAACAGATAGCCGCGATCACCCCCCGGGAGAGAGACTGGCTCTGCTCCGGGCAGAGGCCGATTCTCCTGGCCAGGAAGAAACCGGTCTTCGACCTGTCTCCTGAAGTGGCCCCGGACACCAAGAGTATCGGGATCATGCTGCCCTACACCCCGCTGCACCATCTCCTTATCAAACTCTACCGCACCCGGCCTGGCCAAAATGCTTCAGCCGCCCTGGTCATGACCTCGGGCAACATGAGTTCGGACCCCCTGGCCCTCGGCAACAGGGAGGCCCTGGACATGCTCGGCAGAATCGCCGACCGTTTCCTTTTGCACGACAGGGACATCCTGATACGCTGCGATGATTCCGTCCTGGGAGTGAACCCGGCCTCCGGTGACGACGTCTTCTTCCGCCGGGCCAGGGGTTTTACCCCTGTCCCGATCCGGATCAGGGACCATGGAGTCAGCGTCCTCGGCCTGGGGGCCCAGAAAAAGACAACCGTCTGTCTGACCGAAGGCAGCCGGGCCTTTGTCTCGCAGCACCTGGGGGACCTGGATAATGTCTCGACCTATGCCTATTTTACCCAGACCATCGCCCACTTGGAAAAGCTGCTTGAAATCAGGCCAAAAGTCCTGGTCAGGGACCTGCATCCGGACTTTTTAAGCACCAGGTACGCTGCAGAGCAGAAGGAACTGCCGGTATTGCCCCTGCAGCACCATTTTGCCCATATCTACGCCGTACTCGGGGAAAACCGGGAAACAGGCCCGGCCCTCGGTCTGGCCCTGGACGGTTCCGGTCTGGGAACGGACCGCACCGTCTGGGGCGGGGAGTTGCTCCTTGTCCACCCGGCCCGGGCAGAACAAAAGCGGCTCGGTCATTTTTGCCCGGTCCCGCTGCCGGGTGGAGAAACGGCCGTGAACCAGCCCTGGAGAACGGCCCAGAGTTACCTGCAGATCCTCGGCATCCGGCCCGGCGCAAGCGACCTGCCCTGGCTGGCCTCCAGAGCCCGGGCCGCGGCCGTGGTGGCCGACATGCTGGACAAGAACATCAATACCATACAAACCACCAGCTGCGGCCGGCTCTTCGACGCAGTCGCCGCCCTTCTGGGCCTGAAGCTGGAGATCAGCTATGAGGGTCAGGCCGCTGTTTGCCTGGAATCGATTCAGGACCAGGCCGAGGTTCAGGCCTATCCCTGCCCGGTGTTGCCCTCTTCTTCCGGGATCGTCCTGGACACCCTGAGCCTGTTTCAGGCCGTATATCAGGACCGGGAGGCCGGGATCGCCAGGGAACTGATCAGCCGCAGATTCCATAACGGGCTGATCAGAGGGCTCACCGGCTGGGCCCTGGCCGCAAGCAGGCAGACCGGAATCAGGCGAATCGCCTTAAGCGGAGGCGTTCTCCAGAACATGACCCTGGCCTCTGAACTCCCCCGATCCCTGGAGCGCTCCGGGCTCGAGGTTTTGATCCACAGACTGCTTCCCCCGAACGACGGCTGCATATCTTTCGGGCAGGCGGTCTATGGAGGGCTTTATCATGCGCTATGCAGGAATTGATTTCGGCCTGAAACGAATCGGCCTGGCCATCACCGATCCTGGAGGCAAACTGGCCTTTCCCTGTAAAACGATTCAAAAAAACGACAGGAACTCCTTTTTTTCGGAACTCATCGCAGTCCTGGACCAGGAAGCGGTTCAAGCCGTCGTGGTCGGCCTGCCCAGAGACCTGCGGGGACAGGAAACCCTGAGCACCAGACAGGTCCGGAATTTCATCCGGCGTCTGAAGCGCAGGACAAGCCTCCCGGTCTTCACAACGGATGAAAGTCTCAGTTCGGAGGAGGCCAGACAGCGCTTGCTCGAGGCCGGAGTTGCCATGGATAAAATCCGGGCCGTTCTGGATCAGGAGTCTGCGGTGATCATCCTGGAACGCTTCCTCAAGGAACAAAAAAAACCATAGAACTCGTTTTTTAAATTCAGAGCTCTTTCCCGTACTCCAAAGTTTGGATATTTTTTGGGACAATTTTGAAGTCATTAAAAATATTTTTAATTATTTTAAATCATTATGCTTAAGCGTCAAGGCGCTGGCACGAAGTCTGAAATTCTCCAAGTATATCTTATGAATGTTATACGCTTCCTTTTTTTCTTTGCTATATCGGTCCTTTGTCTATTCAGCGTCTTATACGCCTACAGGTATCTGGCCTACCCAATCCAGGCCCAGGGCCGGGAAAAGGTCGTGACCATCCAGCCGGGAGACTCCTTTCAAGAGGTGGCCCGCCTGCTGGCGGCTAAAAAAATCATCTCGGATTCCTTCAAGTTCCGGATACTCGGCCGGATAACCGGCAAAGGATCCAGGGTCCAGGCGGGCGAGTTCCTGGTCGACACCGGCTGGTCCAGATTGCGGCTCCTGGACGAGCTGGTCAAAGGCCGGTCCGTGCTCTACACCCTGAGCATCCCTGAAGGCCTGCCCTGGTGGGAAACCGGAAAACTTATCCAGAAAGAGGGCCTGACTTCCCTGCAAAGCTTTCAGCAGGCCATCCACGACAAAAACCTGCTCCAAAAATTCAATATCCCGGCCGAAAACGCCGAAGGATATCTCTTTCCCGAGACCTATTCCCTGCCCAGACCCAGGAAAGACAGGGCCGGGCCCATCGTCGACCTGATGCTGACGGAGTTTAGGCGAAGGGTGCAGAGCCAGATCTGGCCCAAACAACTCCCTGAGGCCGAAACCATCCACCGCATCGTGACCCTGGCCTCGATCATCGAGAAGGAAACCGCACAAGAAGACGAGAGGGGCCGCATTTCGGGCGTCTACAAAAACAGGCTGGAAAAGGGCATGCGCCTGCAGTGTGATCCCACAGTGATCTACGGACTCGGGCCGGACTTCAACGGCAATCTGACCAGAAAGGACCTCCAGGACAAAAGCAACGAATACAACACCTACAGATCATCCGGTCTGCCTCCGGGACCCATCTGTTCACCCGGCCTGGCCTCTCTTCTGGCCGCAGTCAATCCGGAAGAACACGACTATCTCTACTTCGTGGCCAAGGACGACGGCTCGCACCATTTCTCCAGAACCCTGGCCGAGCACAACAGGGCCGTCCGGAAATATCAGCTGAATTGAAGGCCTTACGCCTCAAGTCGAGTGGATCTATGACCTGGGACCAATTCCGGCTGGAAACCGGGGCCATGTTTTCAGCGGCTCAGGGCCGATTTGACGGCAGGCAGGCCGGCCAGGGAATTAAGGAACTGATCCGTCCGCTGGTTCATGCGGTTCTGGAAGAGCTGGACCACCCGGAGCATGATGCGGTAGCCCAGCCTTGGATCATCCTCAAACAAAGCGGACAGCTTGCCCCCGGGAACGGTTATGATCCGGCAGAATTCGACACTGAAGGCGCTGGTCGAGCTTCTGGTCCCGGCAATAAAGGAGGAAACTCCGAAGGAACTCCCGGCCCGGACCTCCCCCAGAGTCAGGGACACCCCTGCCGGCGACCTGCAGCTCAGAAGCACCCGGCCCCTTAACAGCATGTAAAAGGTTTCCAGCTTCCTGTTCTCTCTGAACAGGACCGTCTCCGGATCAACCTCTTCTATCTCCGCCACCGCCCCGATCTTCTCCAGCTCCTTGTCCGACAGATCCTGGAGTAAAAGAACCTGTCTCAGTTCTTCGATATCGACCATACACTTGACCTTAATTAGTGTTTAGCCGGAAACTCACCCATCTACTTCGTCACTGCAAAATTTTGAAATCCTCATGTATTGGAATACACTGCGGTTTCAAAATTTTTTGTTCCTTGTATCTATGCAAGTTTACGACCAAACACGAGTTTCCGTTCAGGCACTAATTAACAAATTCAGACTTCGCATTTTCCAAACTCGCTTCCATTATTTTTATTCTCTCCTCCCTAAGAATTGCAGGTTCCATGGCCTCATGGAACTCGTAGCGGACCAAGAGATCGACATGGTGCCTTATCGTAAAGCCCTCCACCAGATCATTCTTATCAAATTTTAGAAAACGGCAGAGAGCTCTGCAATTACAAAACAGGTGCCAGGTGCCTCAGGTCTCCGAGGTCTTCCTGGAACTCCGGATGCTGATCCAGGGTCTTCATGATCATCTGCGTGCGGTTGACCATGATCTTTTGGAAGATCCTGGCCAGCCTGAGCATGAACTGATAGCCGAGATCGGGATCTTCCTGGAAAAGGACGGCCAATCGGTCCACCGGCAAAGTGATCAACTCGCAGGGCTCCTGGCAGATCGCCGTGGAACCGGCCCGGGCTCCGGACACCAGAGAGGAAACCCCGAAGGAATACCCGGGGTGTATGGTTGACAGGATGACGTTGAGCTCGGGTGAGAGTTCGATCTCCAGGGCGACCTGACCCATGAGGACCATGTACAGATAATCGATGGGCTCGTTTTTTCGAAAAAGGACCGTACCCCGACTGAAGATGTTCAGCTGGGCTTTTGAAGAAATTTTCTGCAGGTGTTGTGCAGGCATATCCCTCAAGAGATAGATCCGGCGTAAATCATCAAGGCGTACCATGTCTTCCCAAACCTTATTCCTTCATTGCGATTCAGTTCTCAAATACATATCAGCATTTGACTTGAAGGCATGCTCTAGGCGTACAACCCTCTACATGCAACACATTGATTGGCGGCAGCTTCGAAATTATTTTTGTCAACTGCTGATATCAGGTCAGGACATAGACCAGAAATATGAATAAAGTGGCCACCCCGGCCCCAAAGCCTATGGGCAGGGTCCCCTCCCGGACATCATGGTAGAGCCTGCTCTTTTTCATGTCCAGGCGTTTTCCCCGGTAACCGGCCAGGATCCAGAAGTTGACCGAAACAAAGAGCAGCAGCCCGGCGACCACATCTCTGGAAGCCACGGCTGCTCCGCGGGCAACAGCCCGGACCGTGCCTTCGCAGACTGCATTGACCCTGTTGAGCCCCCTGTCCAGGACCAGGTAGGCCCCCCGGCCGAATTTGCGGTAGAACCAGTCCACATCCAGGTTCAGGGAACGGATTTCCGGGGGATAATACCCGGAGAGGATCAACAGGGCAAAGGCCAGGGCCCCGAACATCAAGAGCTGCAGCTGTCCCAGGACATGGGCTCCGGTATAGGGGACATAGTCGACCGGAAACGGCAGAATCCGGTACAGGGGATCGGGATAGATGCCGATGAAGACGCAGAGGAAGGCGGCCAGACCCATGGCCAGCAGCATGTTCCAGGGCGGCTCTTTGGTCCTGATCCCGGAATCATGCCCGAAAAAGGTGAAAAAGGGGACCTTGATCCCGGCGTGGTGGAAGACGCCGGCCGAAGCGAACTGGAGGATGAGCCAGACCACGGCCATCTTCTCGTGGGCGGAAGCGCTGACCACCATGGACTTGCTCACGAAACCGCTGAACAGGGGGAAGGCGGAAATGGAGGCCGCCCCCACCAGGCAGAAGAGGCAGGTCAGGGGCATGGTTTTGTACAACCCCCCGATCTCGGTGCACTTGATCTTCCCGGTCATCTGCAGGACAGATCCGGCGGCCATGAACAGCAGGGCCTTGTAGAGGATGTGGCAAAAGGCGTGGGAGACGGCTCCATTGAGGGCCAGGGCCGTGCCGATCCCGATGCCGCAGAGCATGAAACCGACCTGATTGAGCAGGCTGTAAGCCAGGACCCTCCGGATATCGTTCTCCAGAACCGCATAGAAGATGGGCACAAAGACCATGATCGCCCCGATCCAGATCAGGGGAGCGGCCCCGGGAAAGGTCCTGGCCATGAGGTAGACCGCGCTCTTGGTGGTGAAGGCGCTCAAAAAGACCGTGCTCGTCGGGGTCCCCTGGGGATAGGCGTCCGGCAGCCAGGCATGCAGGGGAATGGCGGCCGCGTTCAGGGCAATGCCGATAAAGATGAAATACGATCCGGCTTTGTCCAGACCGATGTAATCGAATTGCAGACTGCCGCTGCTCTTGACCTCAAGCACGATCCCGGCCAGCAGGAACAGGCCTCCGATGAGATGCACCAGGATGTATCTGAAACCCGCCTCCCTGGCCTGACTGGTCCGGGAGGCCAGGATGAGAAAGGTGGAACTGATGGCCATGAATTCCCAGAAGATATACAGGGACAAAAAGTCTCCGGCCAGGACCACGCCCAGGGTGCTGCCGGCATAGACCAGCCCGGCCACATGCTGAAGGTCGTCCTCGACATGGAGGGCGAACAGGATCCCCAGGAAGGCCATGATGGTGAAGATATACCCGAAGACCAGGCTCAACTTGTCTATCCTGCCGAAGATCAGGGTCTGCCCCCAGAACTCGCGGGTCCAGAAAACCCCTTCCGGGAGCAGGAGCAGGACCCCAAAGGCCGCCGCCGGCAGCAGCAGCATGTAAATAGATTTCCCCCGGCCCCTAAGAAAGGGGACCAGGATCGATCCGAGGATGAAGATGGCCGCCGGGGGCGGCAGGCTACCGATCATAGTAATTCTCCCGGCGCATCACGATCTTCCGCAGGAGCCTGGCCAGGAAGATGAGCAGCACGCAGGATACAAATCCATAGACGGCATAGAAGCCAAAGGCCTCTTCCCAGGGAAAAGCGTGGTGTTTGTGGATGAAAAGCTCGGAGATAAGCAAAAGGATCAGGGAGCAATAGAAAACGTAGAGCAGCCTGCGGACGTTTCTCGGTTTGTCGAATATGGTCAGTTCTTTTTTCATATACTGATCCCCTTGCCTATTACAAATGATTCAATGAATCTCCTGGTTTTCGCCGTTGTCATGAGCATACTATTGGATCAGTATACACTGCTCCAAGATGTTCGTTTTTCAACAAGATAATGTATTTCAATTAGCCTGACCCGAGTAAAAAATGTTGGAACAGACTATTAGACACTCCATCCGGCAAACCTCTATGGACAACTAAATCGCAGTCTTCCAGTATTTTTTAGAACATAAAAATGGACAATAAGTAGAAGCCGGCCACAGCCACGGCAACATGAAATACACTCCTGTAGCCCGGGACCGGTTCGTGGGTCAGGATTTCCTTTTCCCGACCCTGCTGTTTCACTGTCTGGCCGTCCATGTCTCCTCCTTCATTTCTTTCTTATCCTGAGTCTTAGGGCAATTGCAGTCCGATCTTGATCAGCTGCACGAAGATGTCCGGGTAAAAGAACAAGGCCATGGACAAAATCGCCGTGATCAGCAAAGGGACGAGGCAGCACAGAGGCGCCTCCCGGATTCCGGGCGAGTCTTGCCCCCCCTGCCGGCTTCCGGCGAAGAATCCCCGGTAGACGATGGGCAGGAAATAGAATCCGTTTAAAAAGGAACTCAGCAAAAGCACGAAGAGAAAAAAGGTCTGGCCCGAGTCAATGCTCCCCAGGACCAGGAACCACTTGCTGAAAAAGCCCCCGCTGGGCGGCAGGCCGATAACCCCCAGGGCGCCCACAAAAAAGGCGGCAAAGGTCAGGGGCATTCTCTTGCCCAGCCCGTCCATCTGGCTGATTGACTTTTTGCCCGAGGCCACGAAAATGGCCCCGGCACAGAAAAACAGGGTGATCTTGCCGAAGGCGTGCATGGCGATATGGATGACTCCCCCCAGGACCCCGGCCGGCGTGAGCAGGGCCACGCCCAGCACGATGTAGGACAGCTGACTGATGGTGGAAAAGGCCAGCCTCCGCTTGAGCTCGTCCTGGGACAGGGCGATCAAGGAGCCGCCCACTATGGTGATCGAGGCCAGTCCGGCGACAATTGTTCCCAGATCATGCAGGGATAACAGCTCCAGGCCGAAAATTCCGGTCAGGACCCGGACGATGCTGAAGACTCCGACCTTGACCACGGCCACGGCGTGGAGCAGGGCGCTGACCGGGGTCGGGGCGACCATGGCCGCGGGCAGCCAGGAATGAAAAGGCATCATCCCGGCCTTGGCGAATCCGAAGACGAACATCAGGAGCAGGACCGTCAAGGCCGGTTTGGAGAGCTGTCCGCTGAAGATCCCTTGGGTGGAAAATTCCAGGGTTCCGGTCAGATGGTAGCAAAAGAGCATGGCCGGCAGGACCAGGCCGATGGAGGTCCCCAGAATAAAAACCAGATACTTGCGGCCGGATATCCTGGCTTCCCGGTCCTGGTGATGGGTCACCAGGGGATAGGTTGCCAGGGACAGGATTTCGTAAAAGAGATACAGGGTCAAAAGATTGGCGGAAAAGGCCACGCCGATGGTGGCCGAGAGGGCCAGGGCAAAGAAGGAGAAATACCTGGTCTGTCCGTGCTCTTTCAACCCGCGCATATAGCCGATGGAATAGAGGCTGGTCACCAGCCACAGAAACGAAGCCACCAGGGCAAAGAGCAGACCCAGCCCGTCGACTCGAAAGGAAAGGGCCGCCCCGGGGGCTATTTGAACCAGGGTGCAGGCCAACTCCTTGCCCTGAAGCACCGCCGGAAGCATGGAGACCACCAGGAGGAATTTGACGATTCCGGCCAGAAAGGTCCAGCCCTCCCGCACATTGGGTCGATTGGAGGCTGAAAGGAGCACCGGTACGACGCACAGGGAGACCAAGACAGCCAGAAGAGGTCGGATGGAGATGAGCTGATCCATGTACCGCAGAACCTTTTTCTTTCGAGTACGAAAATCTACATGCTGAGGAAGGGGAGGATGATGGTTTCCACGATGAAACCGGAGTACAACCCGACCGCTACCAGGGAAAGAGACGTCACTCCAAGAGGGATGAGCATGGAAAGCGGTGCTTCCTGCACGGCCACCGCCCGGGACAAGTCCCTGTGACCGCCGGTTTCGGGTTCAAAAAACCCTATTTCAAAGACCCGGAAAAACAAGACGGCGCAAATCAGACTGCTCAGGATCAGCGCGGCCACAAAGGAGTAGGCCCCGGCCTGAAGGCCGCCCAGGATCAAATACCATTTGCTGAAAAAACCGCAGGTCGGAGGGATGCCGATGATACTCAGTCCGGCCAGGACGAATCCGGCCATGGTCCAGGGCATCCTGGCAAAGGCCCCCGGCAGGTCTGAAAAGGCAGCCCCCTTCTGTCGGAAGATCAGATTGCCCAGGACCAGAAACAGGGCAAAGGTCATCAGGGCATCGTTGACAACGTGCAGGATAGCACCGCTCAAGCCGAGTTCGTTGCCCAGCCAGGCCCCGCCGACCATGTACCCGATCTCGGAAACAATGATATAGGCCAACATCTTTTTCAGATCCCGCTGGGCAAGGGCCATAACCGCTCCGGCCAGGATGGCCAGGCTGGAGAGCCAGACCACCGCCTGCCCAAGGTCGAGCTGCTCAAAAACATAGTCCAGGCCGAAGACGGTCAGCATCAGTCTGATCATGACATAGACCATGACCTTGGTCATCAGGGGGGCGATGACCCGGGCCGAGGCAACCGGGGCATAGGCATAGGCATTGGGCAGCCAGACATGGAGCGGAAACAGGGCCATCTTGATCCAGACCCCGATCATGCAGAAGACAAAGGCCACCAGCACGGCGCTGGAAGAGTACAGGGGTTGTATGAGGCCGGCCACGTCGACCATGTTCAGGGAGCCGGTCATGATATACAGATAGCCGACCCCCAGGAGATAAAAGCTGGCCCCTATGACCCCGATGAAGACGTAGTTCAGGCTGGCCAGAGGGCCCCGGTCCGGGTCGCCCATGGCGATCTGGGCGTAACTGGTCAGGGAGGTGATCTCCAACAGGACATAGAGGTTGAAGAGGTCGCCGGTGCTGACCACACCCAGGAGTCCGGTCACGAACAGGAGATAGATGCTGTAAAAGGTCCCCAGGCGGTCCTCCATGTCCTGCAGGACGCTTCTATGACTGGCCGCGAGGTTCAAAAGGGCGATCAGGACCACCAGCAAAAGGACGAGCCCGCTCAAGAGGTCGATCCTGTATTCGATCCCAAAGGGAGGGGCCCAGCCCCCCATCCGATACTGGACCACCCCGGACTCGATTACCTGGAAAAAAAGCAGTAAAGCCGCACAGGCGGAAACAGCCAGCCCGATCAGGGCCGTTGGAAAACACAGCCTCTTTTCCAGCCAGCTGAAACCGCTGCAAAACAGAGCCCCGACCAGAGGGGCCAGGATGATGACCGCGGGAAAGGAGCTATTCATTGGCCCCGGCCTCTGGCTGTTTTGCCTTGACCCTGGTCAAGCGCATCCGGATCTCGTCTTCTTCCAGGGTCTGATAGCGCTGATAGATCCTTACGCTCAGGGCCAGGGCTACCCCGAAGGTGGCCACGGAAACAACGATGGCCGTCAGCATGAGCACATGCGGCAGGGGATTGATGTAGTCGGCGGCCCGGATGACCGTCTCCCCCACTCCATGCCCGCCATGGGCCTGCTCTATAATGGGCAGGGTGGCCCCTTTTTTATAGCCGATGGAGACATAGAAGAGGATGATCGATGTCTGAAAGATGTTCATCCCCACCAGCTTCTTGACCAGGTTGTTCTTCACGATCATGGCGTAGAGACCGATCATCATCAATACGATGTACAGCCAGTAGTTGTACTTGGCCACGACAAGGGCTAGGATATCTGACATGGGATTACCGTTTTATACTGCTCCAACTTTACCTTTTTCAGAGTTCTGTCGTTGAAATCAAGGGACAATCAGTCTTTGTTTCAAAAACCAAAATTGGATCAGTATGCAACTTGTTTTTGCCGAAAAATAGACAAAAAAATTGTTTGATTCCAAATTTGCGTTTCATCTTGCTCAAACTGTGCGCTTTGTCCGGCCAGCGGCCGCGCTCGTATGAAACTCCATCACAGAATGCGAACCGGTCACAGGGCTCTCTTGCGCTTAAACGCTTCCGGCTCTCGGCTTTCTATGGCTCGCTCATGGGGGATCCCTGCCCCCTCCGGACTCTTAGACTCTGCTATAAATATTCGATAGTTAAATGTCAGGCCTGCCAGAGGCAGGGCTCGTATGAGACTCCGGTTATAGACAGCGAACCGGTCACAGGGCTCTCTTTCGCTAAGACGCTTCCGGCTCTCGGTTTTCTAAGGCTCGCTCATGGGGGATCCCTGCCC
>JAIPDR010000112.1 GCA_021737615.1 Desulfohalobiaceae bacterium
TTTAACTCATGGTGTTGATTTCGATTGCTGCCAGTTTGATCAATGAGAAGAAACTCCAGTTTTGAGCATTGGCACCTCTTTGCGAACCGGGCAACAGGGTTTTCTTGCGCGACCTCGCTTAGAGGTTCTCAGGTTTTCTAAGGCTCGCGAAATGGGGGAAACCGGACCGCGCCTACGGCTTCAAACCATAAGACTGCTGAAGATTCTCATCCATGCAGCATCAAAGTTTATAGCAGAGTCTAAGAGTCCGGAGGGGGCAGGGATCCCCCATGAGCGAGCCATAGAAAACCGAGAGCCGGAAGCGTTTAAGCGCAAGAGAGCCCTGTGACCGGTTCGCATTCTGTGATGGAGTTTCATACGAGAGGTCAGAGGCCAGAGGGCAGAGGTCAGATCGGAGGGCGGAAGTGCTGGGAATGTTTATCCCGTTGAACCAAGTCCCCTTTGGGGTGTTCAACCGGGACTTTTTCAGAACAAACGGCTCTGGCCAAACCATTTTCTTCAAGGCTATAAATAACAGAAAGAGGTCATAAATGTTCGGCAAGCGCTTCAAGTTGTTCACTCTGTTCGGCTTCGAGGTCGGTATCGATTTGAGCTGGCTGGTCATCGCCTTTCTCGTGGTCTGGTCTCTGGCCTCGGGCTTCTTTCCATATCAGTATCCAGGATTGACCCAGACCACCTATTGGACCATGGGTATTCTGGGAGCCGTCGGGCTGTTTCTGTCCATCATTTTCCACGAGTTCTGGCACTCTTTTCTGGCCAGGAGTTACGGGATGCCCATGCACGGCATCACCCTCTTCTTGTTCGGAGGGGTGTCCGAGATGCACGATGAGCCGCCAAGCGCCAAAATCGAGTTTCAGGTGGCAGTCGTCGGCCCGATTTCGAGTATTGTCCTGGGCTTCATCTTTGCCGGGATCCTGCAGCTCGGCCGGAACTGGGGCTGGCCCGCCCATGTCAGCGGTCTGATCGGCTACCTGGCCATGATCAACTGGATAGTGGCCGTTTTCAACCTGCTCCCGGCCTTTCCCCTGGACGGGGGGCGGATCCTGCGGGCAGCCATCTGGAAGTGGAAGGGCGACCTGCGCCAGGCCACAAAGACAGCCTCCAAGGTCGGAGGATTCTTTGGCGTGCTTCTGATCATCCTGGGCCTTTTGAACATGCTGACCGGTAATATTGTCGGGGGCATGTGGTACGTGATCATCGGGCTCTTTATCCGTAGCGCCGCCTACATGGGATACAGGCAGCTCCTGATCCGCAGTTCCCTGGAAGGCAGGCGCGTCTCCCGGCACATGAGAGAGGAACCGGTGACCGTGCCCTCAACAGTGAGCGTCAGGCAACTGGTAGAGGACTACATGTACAAGTATCATTTCAAGATGTTTCCTGTGGTGGACAACGGCCGGCTGCAGGGCTGCGTAACCAGCAAAGAGGTCAAGGGGCTGGACTCCGAGGAGTGGGACAGACATACTGTGGCCGAACTGGCCACGAATTGTACCGAGGAGAATACCGTAAGCAGCGATACGGACATGATGGACGCCATGAACAAGATGAACCGCAGCGGGCAGAGCCGGCTGCTTGTGGTGGACAATGGTCATCTTTCAGGAGTCATCGCCCTGAAAGACATCATGGGCTTTTTGTCCATGCACATGGATCTGGAGGAGCTGGAGTGAGGCAGGGGACGGTGGTCGGTAGGCGGTAGACGGTGGTCGGTGGACGGTGGACGGTGGTCGGAAGTCGGTGGACGGTGGTCGGTGACCGCGCTTTTGTGATATTTCACCGTATGGCATTGAAGTTTCTGACTCGATCAGACTGGCCATGGCCAGAGGCGGCGCTCGGATGAAAGTTCACTGCAGTGTGTTGAAATTTCTGAATTGGGCGTCTGCGGCCAGAGGCGGGCTCGCATGAAACTTCATTTTAATCACAGAGCACGCCCATGAGGTCCCTGAGTTCCGAATCAAGCGACTTTTGCCGCTCCCAGCTCTCCTGAATCGGGGTGAAGGCGATCTTTTGCTTGATTTCCCCGGCCATCAGTCCGGATTTTCCCTGCATAAGAGCATTGACCGCAGCGACTCCGAGTTTGCTGGCCAGGATACGGTCCCGGGCCGTGGGCGATCCTCCCCGCTGCAGGTGTCCCAGGATGCAGACCTTGGTTTCGAAACCGGTTCTTTGTTCCACCTCCTTGGCCAGATCAACGCTGTTTCCGGGGCGGCCGGCTTCGGCCACGGCCACGATGGCGCTTTTCTTGCCCAGGCTGAAGCTCCTTTGCAGCCTTGAACTCAGTTCTTCCGCATTCATACTCTCTTCCGGAATGATGAGCTCTTCGGCGCCTCCTCCGATGCCGCTCTCCAGGGCTATGAAACCGGTATGCCGGCCCATGACCTCCACAAAGAAGAGGCGCTGGTGGGAAAGGGCGGTGTCCCTGATCCTGTCGATGGCTTCCAGGGCGCAGTTGACCGCGGTGTCGAAGCCAATGGTCAAGTCGGTGCCGTAAACGTCGTTGTCTATGGTCCCGGGAATACCTATGATCTTGACTCCGCTTTCGTCCTGGAGCAGACTCCCGCCCAGAAATGACCCCTCCCCGCCGATGATGATCAGGCCTTCAATGCCATGCTCTTCAAGAACGGAAAAGGCCTTATTCCTGCCCTCCCGCGTCCGGAACTCGGTGGATCGGGACGTGCCCAGAATCGTGCCTCCCAGATGGATGATGTTGGCCACCGTCCTCCTGTCCAAACTGTGGATATCGTTTTCGATGAGACCCGAATACCCTCTGTTGATGCCAAGGATTTCAATATCACCGGCAGTAGCTGCCCGGACGGCGGCTCTGATGCAGGCGTTCATTCCAGGAGCGTCTCCGCCGCTGGTCAGGATTCCGATCCGCTTCATAGCCGCTCCCTGTTTATCACTCGATATGCGATTTGGCCTTTTGAAGGGCGTCTTTCATGGCTTCAAAGGACTGTTCGGCCCCTTTTCTCAATTCGCCCCAGGCACCTTCGCCAGCCTTTTGCATGCGTTCCAGGATTTCAGTGATCTCGTCACGTTTGGCCTGAAAGCGTTTTATTTCCGACTGCAGATCTTCTCTGTATTCCATTTCCGCCAGTTTGGCCTGGAGCTGAAGCTTTTCCAGCCTTTCATTCAAGCCTGCTATTCTGTCTTCGAGCATTTCGATGTATTCTTCTTTGTTCATCACTTTCTCCGTTTGGTTTGTCAACTTTCCCCAAGTTCCTTTTCCCTGACTTTGTGGACCACCTCGGCCTGGAGCTTGACCAGTTCGGAGCTCAGCTCAACCGGATAGGCATCCGGAGACTCCAGGGCCTTGAACCTTTCGTCCAGGCGGCTCAATTCCTGCTGGCAGCGCTCTCGAATGTCCTCGAGAGAATCGGGTTGCAGGATTCTTTTTCCAGATTCCATGACCGTCTTGAGCAGAGGTTCGCCGTCGAGATCCTCCCAGCTAAGGGCAATGGTGTCTTTGACCGGACGTCCGTTGTCTTCGGTCCTGAATACCTGTTTCTCATCGACCAGGGTCTTCTTGCCGGAACTGAGCTTGAGTACGGGATGCCCGGCGTATTTGACCAGCTTGTAAGCGATATCCGTATATGGAGCGTCCGCGGAGACGCCGACTTTGGTCCCCACTCCAAAGGCATCGATCATGCCCCCCTGCCTGACCATCTCCTGGATCTTGTATTCATCGAAGCCTCCGCTGGCAAAGATCCGGACATAGTCCAGGCCTTCCCGGTTGAACAGGTCTCTGACCTGTCTGCTGAGCTGGAGCATGTCGCCGCTGTCCAGGCGGACCCCTCTGAGCTGCAGGTCCTGTTCTTCCATCTCCCTGGCGATGCGGACCGCTTTTTCAGCGCCGGACAGCGTGTCGTAGGTGTCGATGAGCAGAACAGTACTTTGGGGGAAAGCCCTGGCAAAGGCCCGGAAGGCCTCCAGTTCGTCTGGAAAACTGGTCACAAACGAATGGGCCATGGTTCCGGATACAGGGATGCCGTACATTTTGCCGGCCAGGACATTGCTGGTTCCGTTCATTCCGGCCAGATATCCGGACCTGGCCACCCTCAGACCGGCATCAGGCCCCTGGGTCCGCCGCAGCGAGAAATCGATCAGTCCCCGTCCTTTGGCGGCATGAACGCAGCGGCTGGCCTTGGTTGCCAGGAGGACCTGGAGATTGATGGTGTTGATGACGAAGCTTTCAATGATCTGGGCCTGGATGATCGGGGCCGTGACCTCCAGAATGGGCTCGTCCTTGAAGAACAGGCGGCCCTCGGGTATGGCCCGGACCTGGCCTGTGAACCGCAGGGAGTGCAGATAGTGCAGGAAATCAGTGGAAAAGAGTCCGGTGGAGTCCAGGTAATCCAGGTCGTCCCGAGTGAACCGGAAGGATTCCAGGTAGGCTAAAACCTCTTCCAGTCCGGCGCTTATGAAGTAAGCGCGGTTGGGGGGATAGTCCCGGATAAACAGACTGAAGGTGGCCGGTTCGTACATGCCCTCCTGAAAATAGACGGCCGCCATGGTCAGTTCATAGAGGTCCGTCAACAGTTCCATGTGCTGGGTACTCAAATTATGACTCCATGGTTCTGAAGCTCAGAGCTTTATCCAATTTCAAAATTTTGAAAATTCTTATGGATAAATGTCTCTTTTGATTAAATTCGAATTTCGATAATCCGTCGCATTTGATGGCAAACCAATGATTTTAAAAACTTAAGCGTACAAAATCAAAATAACTTTACGAAGTCAAAATTTGGTGATCAGGTAACCACTTCCGCACCGGCCAGCCGCATCTTTTCCAGAGCCCGGCTGCCTCCTTCAGGGGTGACCGGCCGGGTGGCCTCCTGCAGGACTTTGACTTTCAGGCGGAAGGTCCTGGCTTCAAGAACTGTTTGCAGAACGCAGATATCCTGGGCCAGGCCGCCGATCCAGATCCTGTCGACATTGTCCCTTAGAAGCCGCTGATTGAAGCCTGTCTGATCAAAAACAGAGTTCTGATCCTGGTCGAAGCGGGTCCCCTTGGTGACCTTGATCACTGCGTCCTCCAACTGGAGGGATGGATGAAATGCGGCTCCCGGGGTGTCCTGGATGCAGTGGGCCGGGTAAGGCCCCCCTTCGCTCTGAAAACTGACATGATCCCTGGGATGCCAGTCGCGGGAGGCGTAGACCGGAACTCCCTGCTCCACAGCCGCGCGAATCCACTCGTTCAGCATCGGAATGATCCAATCTCCCCCGTCGATCGCCAGGGCGCCGCCGGGGCAGAAATCGTTCTGGACATCCACGATGAGCAGGCCGTCACCCTGTTTTAAAGCTCCGTGCGGCTCGATCATAATTCTTACTCCCGGGTTTACCTTTTTTTTATCCGTCTATTATACCAGAAGTTGGCATAAATTGCACTTTTAATCTGCCGTCGATGAAAACTTTCCTGAGTCAAGTGAGACAGGAGATTTATTTTGGGCCAACTTCTGGTATCTATTTGATAAATTTCAATATAATATTTTGTTCTTACTCATTTACTCTAATCAAGGGTGCTTAGCCGTCCTTGTGTAACTATCTAAAATATAGATACTTACGGGAAGAATAAATTGCAAGGCTCCGAAATTTCAAGCATCAGCTGCCAGGATTTTCGAATAGGCAAAACCTCAATTTATGACGACCGTAAGTATAGTATGATGGAAAAAGGAAAGAGGATCAAGAGCCGAAAAAGGTGAATTATCGGGGAGAAAATACGGATATGAATACCTTGGCTTAATGACTGGATGTACCTATAATATTGAATCATCTCAGCCGATCCTCAAACGTATGTCCAGAAAAGGAAAAACCATGGCAGCTTTACACGATACTAATTTTCAGGCGCATGCAGAACAGGTGGACCGGGTCCTGCAGGAACTCGAGGTCTCGGTGGAGAAAGGCCTGACAGATGAAGAAGCCGGTCGCCGCCTTGAGCAGCACGGTTTGAACAAACTTCGGGAAGCCAAAACCCGAAGTGCCTGGCGAATCCTGTTCGACCAATTCAAGAGCATGGTCATCATCGTCCTGGTCATTGCCGCCGGCATTGCCCTGACCTTCCGGCACTGGGCCGAGGGCATGGCCATTGCGGCCGTGCTTCTGGTCAATACCGGCATCGGCTTTTTAACGGAATTCAAGGCGGTGCGCTCCATGGAGGCCCTCAGAGCCATGGGCGGGGACATGATCAGAACCCGCCGGGACGGCCAAGAACAGGATCTGAATGCCGAAAACCTGGTTCCCGGGGACCTCGTGGTTCTTGAAGGCGGCGATCTGATTCCGGCGGACATCCGCTTGATCGAATCAAACAACCTGCGGGTCAATGAAGCGGCCCTGACCGGTGAATCCGAGTCCGTGCGCAAAACAGTCGAAGCGGTCGATTCCGGTGCCGCTCTGGCCGATCGGACCTGTATGCTCTTTAAAGGGACCACCCTGAGCGAAGGCTCGGGCCAGGGTCTGGTCATTGGGACCGGGATGCAGACCGAACTGGGCCGGATTTCCGAACTGGCCGAAGAGGCCGAGGAAGAGGCCACGCCGCTGCAGAAGCGTCTGGATCAGCTGGGGCGGAGGCTGGCCTGGATTACGCTGGGTATCGCCGTGGTCATAGCCGTAATCGGCCTGCTGGCCGGCCAGGAAGCGGCCAGGATGATCGAGACGGCCATCGCCCTGGCGGTGGCGGCGATTCCTGAAGGTTTGCCGATAGTGGCCACTCTGGCCCTGGCCCGGGGCATGCATCTCATGGCCAAACGCAGCGCCTTGATCAACAAACTCCCGGCGGTGGAGACCCTGGGAGCCACCAGGATCATCTTCACGGACAAGACAGGGACACTGACCGAAAACCAGATGACCCTGCGGCGGGTCAGTTCTCCGGCCGGGGACTTTACGCTTAAGGAAAACAAGAATGAGGTTCAAGGTGAAGGCGGCTCTGAGAACCGGCTCCTGCGAAGGATTATTGAAGTGGGTGTTCTCTGCAGCAACGCCTCTCTCCAGGACCTGGACAATGACGACATCCCGGAACAGGAGCAGGGGGATCCCACCGAGACGGCCCTGCTCAGAAGCGGTCTCATTATCGGTCTGGATCGCGAAGAGCTGCTCAGGGAAAAACCCGAAGAAAAGGAGGTGCCCTTTGATGCCGAGAAGATGATGATGGCTACCTACCACCGCACGGATCAGGGGCTGGAGATTGCGGTCAAGGGTGCGCCGAGCCGGGTCATTGAGGCCTGTGACCGCATAGCCTCATCCGATGAAGATGAGTCCCCTATGGATGACGAGCAGCGCCAGAAGTGGAGCCGACAAGCGGAAAAACTGGCCGCACAGGGGCTGCGGGTCTTGGCCGTGGCCGATAAAAGCACTGATTCAATGGATACGAAACCATATGAGCGGTTGCGTTTTCTGGGACTGCTCGGACTGTTCGATCCCCCGCGTGAGGATGTCCGCCAGGCCATCGCCGAGTGTCAAGCCGCCGGGATCAGGGTCATCATGGTTACCGGTGACCAGCCGGCCACAGCCGCGGCCATCGCCGTACAGACCGGGGTGGTTGCCGAGGAACAGCCGAAGGTCGTGCACGGGCAGGAGCTCAAAGATCCGGATACCATGACTGCGGAACAACGCCGGCGTATCCTGGAGACCAGCATATTTGCCAGGGTCAGCCCGGAGCAGAAGCTGCATTTGATCAAGCTGTTCCAGGGGCAGGGACAGACCGTGGCCATGACCGGAGACGGGGTCAACGACGCCCCTGCTTTGAAAAAGGCCGATATCGGGGTGGCCATGGGCAAAAGAGGCACGGATGCCGCCAGGCAGGTGGCGGACATGGTCCTGCAGAACGATGCCTTTTCCTCCATTGTGGCCGCGGTGCGCCAGGGACGGATCATTTTCAGCAATATCCGCAAATCCGTCATGTTCATGCTCTGCACCAATGTGGCCGAGGTTCTGGCAGTGGCCATAGCTTCGGTCCTGGGCGGGTTCTCCAAACTGCCGATCCCGCTTCTGCCCCTGCAGATCCTGTATCTGAACGTGATCACCGATGTCTTTCCGGCCATCTCTCTGGGCATGGGCCAGGGAGACCCGCAGATGATGCAGCGGGATCCAAGACCGAAGCATGAAGCGGTGCTGACCGGGAAGCATTGGGCTGCGGTGGCGGGCTGGGCTTCACTGGTCTGTACTTCCGTTCTGGCCGGCTTGGCCGTTGCCCTGTATGTATTCAATTTTGAACCGATGCAGGCCGTGACCGTTTCTTTTCTGACTCTCGGGTTTTCCAAGTTGTGGTTCGTCTTCAATCTGCGCGCCTCGCAGACAACTTTCTTCGATAACGATATTATCAAGAACCGCTATGTTCTGGGGTCCATCGTCCTCTGCGCGGTCCTGCTTGTGGCTGCGGTCTATCTGCCGGGGCTGTCCAATGTGCTCAAAACGCGGGTTCTGGACTGGTCGGGCTGGGCCCTGCTGCTTGGCATGAGTTTGGTCCCCTTCCTGGTCGGGCAGGTCATTATCGGGGTAAGAGGCCGGAGAGCAGAAGAGAGTGAGGAGTGAGGAGTGGGGAGAGGGAGAGGGGAGAGAAAAGAGGTGAGTGGTGAGTGGGGAGAGGGGGGAGAGGTGTGGGGCAAGAGTTTTGATCTTGATGGATAACGCTTTTCATTTTGGGTTTTTCAAGACAAACTCGGCCAGGATCGGGAGGTGATCTGAAACGCATCTGGTCTCCCTGTCCCTGGGCACCGTGACGTTTATTGGTTTCAGATGCTTGGAGACAAAGATATGGTCCAGTCTGAGCAGGGGATAGAAGGAAAAAAAAGTCGATCGGGGATAGCCTTCTTGACCGGCCAGGACCTGAACATCCCTCAGCCGGCCGGACAGATCACGGTAAATGAAGGAACGGACCCCGGCGTTGAGGTCGCCGCAGAAAATAACCGGATCATCCTCCGGTACCCCGCCGAGCCAGGCAGGCCCGAGGAGCGCCTGCATCTGGAGGCGGCGTTCCCTGATCCCCAGACTCAGATGGGTGTTCAAAATACAGACTTCTCCCAGGGGGGATTCAATCCTGGCCAGCATGGCTCCCCGGCGTTCGTTGCCGGGCCTGCTGCCTTCAAAGGGCAGCAGGTCCATTTTCATTTCAATAACCGGGTAGCGGCTTAAAAGGGCCAGACCGTATTGTTCCCTTCCGGAGGTGAGCACAGGGAAAAAGGTGTATTCCATGTCCAGGTAATCGGCCAGAAAGCGGGCCTGATGGAAACCATGGGTGCGCCGCTTGTGAACATCCACCTCCTGGAGGGCGATGACATCGGCGTCAAGGCTGTTCAGCCGCTCTGCGGTTTTCAAGGGGTTGATCTTGCCGTCCATGTGCAGACAGCGGTGGATGTTGTAGGTCAGGACTTTCAGCCTGGCTTGGACCTTTTTCCCCGCAAGCCCAGGCTGAAGCTCCTGCCTGTGTTTCTTAAGAAGATCAATGACGTGACGGCGGACATCCAGGGGCCGCAAGTAGGAACGTTCATCATTGACCATCATCGGCAGCAGGACGAAGCCACGGGTTTCTTCTGGTCCCGGTCCGCCATGGGCCCCGCTTTCAATGGAGAAGGTCAGGGGAGTCCGCTTTGGGGTCCACCCGGAAACGACGAGATCGCCGGCATTCTTATGCAGGCAGACCCGGCCCAGATCCCGGATCGTCTCCTCGGGAAAGGGATGTCGGCTGCCGAGCACCTCGGGACCGGCCGACTCGAGATCATGCAGTCCCTCTCTGGTAACTGCCTTGACGATCTGCCCGTCCAGAAAGAGGACAAGAGGAATGCCGGCCTCCTGAACCAGGTCGCGGGCCAATTGCCGCAGTTCGTGAACAGGGATCGGCCGGGGTAGATAGACATGGCCGATGGGGCCCATGCTGGTGGTTTCGACTTGATCCAGCCAGGGGGAAAGAGGGGGTTCCTGCGGGTTTCTCCTCAAGGGCCGGAAGAGGCCCCTGATTCGGAGAGGCCACCGCCGGTCGGCTTTGGGCTCAGGAAACGAAGGGCAGACCCGGTTGTTCGAGCAGTTGTCGAGTACGACTTCGCGTACGGCCTGGTGCAGGGATTTACCCATTTCCTGCCTGTAGCTTTTCACCTCCTCCTGGCCGTGATCTGAGTAGACGATCAGCCGGTAGGCCCGGCAGTCGGACCGAAGAGCCGTGCGGTAGATGTCGCCGATGACGCCGTCGATTCCTTTGAGGCTCCAGTGGGCGAAGCGTGAATTCGGTCCACGCCGGTGGGACTGTTCGTCGTACCCGTTCAGATTGGCATGAACCACCGGCAGGCCCCTGGCCACATCCATCTTGACCCGAAACCGGATCATCTCCCTGAGCAGGATGCATAGCAGGACCCGGGTGGGGATGAACTTCAGTTCCTTGGCCAGGTTTTCCCCCCTGAAAACGCCCGGGAAAAAATCAGCGACCGAAAGCACGAATTCCAGCAGAGCTTCCCCGAACATGCGGAAAAATTTCGGGAAATGAAGCAGGAGTATCACCAGGAAGTTCAAGGGCCGGGCGGCGCGCAGCAAGGACTTGAGGTTCATGGACTGGACGCAGTACCTGGCCTCAGCCGCGCCCCCCTTGTAGAAATTGGCGTAGGAACTCCCGCCTGCAAGTAGGGGAGAGCCTCCGCTGCCGGATAATTCCCCGGCCACGAGGTCCGCTGCCTTGTACGAATACATGGGCAGGCGCCGCTCGAGTTCCCGATCGATGAACTCGAAGGCCGGCACTGCGGTTTTGACCCCGAAAAAGAGTTCTCCCTGCACAGCCGGCGTTGTTGAGGGTTGACCGGAATACAGAGGACGGAGCGAAAATTTATGATCGCTGAGCAGGGAGTCGACAAAGGGAAGCCTGTTCCCGCTAAGTCCTTTCAGGAGCTGGGTGTAGGCCAGACCGTCCACCTGGATGATGACCACACCGGGTTCGGTGGCCGTGTCTTTGGAAAGGGGGAGCCCCAGAAGCCGCAGAGACCATTCGCTCCTGGAGAGTTTTTTGCGCCACTTGCGGAAAAAAGAGTTGATTCTACCGATCACCGGCAATCCCGCCTTGTTGCGAGCACCGCAGGGATGCTGCTGGGTCTTGATTTTTGGGCTGCCTCGCGGCTCAGGCCTGCCCTATCCCGAAGGCGCTGGCTTGACTCCTGGCTCAACACAAACTATGAAGTAGCTAATGCGCAGGGTGCTCATCATTTATTCCGGAGGGACACTGGGCATGGTGGCCTCCAAGGCTTCGGGCGGGCTGAGTGCGGCGCCGTCCGTGGCCGGCATTCTGGAAAAGGTGCCGGAGCTGCAGAGTATCGCCCGCATCGAAACGGTCTCTCCTTATGCCATCGACAGTGCCGACCTGAGCCTGGACCATATCAGGGTCCTGGCCGAAACCATTCTCTCTTCCCGGGCAAAGTATGACGGTTTTGTGGTCATCCACGGGACCGACAGCATGGCCTATAGCGCTTCGGCCCTGTCTTTCATGCTCCTTGGCTTCCCAAAACCAATTGTCTTTACCGGTTCTCAGAGACCGCTGCAAAGAATCCGCACGGACGCCCGCAGGAATTTGATCAATGCGGTTGAGATCGCCACTTCAGATATTGCCGAGACGGCGATTTTTTTTGGAGACCGTCTCTATCGGGGAAACAGGACTACAAAGATATCCAACTGGAAATATGATGCCTTCGACAGCCCGAACTTCCCAAGTCTTGGGCAAGTCGGCCTCGATATCGAGCTCTCGGATGACTGCCGAAGACCAGGAGAAGCCTTCGATCCTTCCCTTGCGCTCGATCCTTCTGTTTTCGTTCTGAAAGTCTATCCCGGAATGCCGGTTGATGCCTATTTTCCCCTGGCTCTGACAAAAGGAAAAGCCTTTATCCTCGAGGCCTATGGCGGGGGAACCATACCGCTTAAGGTCTCAAGCCTGCTTAAGTTTATTGAAACAGCCATGGGGGCGGGCAACCTCGTGGCGGTCAACACCCAGTGCCATCACGGGGGGGTGCTGCTGGATATGTATGAAAGCGCCCGCATCCTGAAGGAAAACGGCACCTTGAGCTGTAAAGACATGACCATCGAGGCTTCGATCATGAAGATGATGTATCTCCTCGGCCGTTACGGCCTGAACTCTACGCAGACCGCCTCGCTTTTCACCAAAAATCTGGCCGGGGAACTGAGCGAAGAACGCCCCAATCTCCATCAGAAGTGGAGCGAGTGAACCGGACTGATCCAGCGTATGCCAGAAGTTGGCATAAACTGCGCTTTTATCTGTCGGCGATGAAAACTTCATT
>JAIPDR010000113.1 GCA_021737615.1 Desulfohalobiaceae bacterium
CTGGTCGGGAAGACTGGATTTGAACCAGCGGCCCCCTGCTCCCAAGGCAGGTGCGCTACCAGACTGCGCCACTTCCCGTAAGAGTGATATTTATCGTAAATCCTGCCGCTCTGCAAGCCGAAATTCAATGCATAATCTCCGAATATAACCTTTATATAGAACCGAAACAACCCTACATCCCATATCCCGCGATTTCTGCCCCGCATTTCGAGCATTTCCCCTCTCTGAGACCGGTTATCCGGGTGGAAAAGCCTGAGCGCGACAGGACCTCTTGGCCACATACCGGACAAAGGGTGCTCTCCGACACATGCCCGGGGACGTTCCCCAGATAGACATAGACAAGACCCGCCTCCTTGCCTGCCTGCAAGGCTTTCTCCAGGGTGGCGACAGCGGTGGATCCCCGGTCCAGCATCTTGTAGCAGGGGTGAAAGCGGGAGATGTGCCAAGGGGTTTCCGGGCCCAGTTCCCGGCAGATAAACCCGGCCAGGTTCTTCATCTCCTGCTGGCTGTCGTTCAGCCCCGGAACGAGCAGGGTAGTCACCTCCAGCCACCAGCCCATTTCCTTGATCGTCTTGAGATTAGCCAGAACCGGCTTCAGGCTTCCGCCGCAATACGTTTGATAAAAATCGTTTTGATATGACTTGAGGTCGACGTTGATTCCATCGACCAGGGGCCTTAGTTCCCGCAGGCATTCCCGGCTCATGAATCCGTTGCTGACCAGGACGTTTGTCAGACCTTCTTTTTTTGCTTTGACGCAGGTCTCGAGCATCAGTTCGAAAAAGACGGTCGGTTCGGAGTAGGTGTAGGAGATGCTAAAGCACTGCCTGCTTTTGGCCATGTTCACCAGTTGCTCCGGGCTGAGCAGCTCCCCGGAGATCCGGCCCGTGGTCTTCGGGGTCTGGGACAGGGAGTCGTTCTGGCAGAAGGCGCAGGAGAAGTTGCAGCCCATGGTCCCCAGGGAAAAACTCCGGGTTCCCGGCTGGAAGTGAAAGAGAGGCTTTT
The DNA here is from genome assembly GCA_021737615.1 of Desulfohalobiaceae bacterium. Classification (GTDB taxonomy): domain Bacteria; phylum Desulfobacterota; class Desulfovibrionia; order Desulfovibrionales; family Desulfothermaceae; genus JAABTT01. Next base: position 1,003 of record JAIPDR010000113.1, read on the forward strand.
TCTCGATGGGGTCCACGTTGATGGCCGCCACCCGGTCATAGACCAGGGTCTTCAACACCCCCTCCTGGTTGACTCTGACCCCGCACTTGCCGTAATCTCCGGATTCCAGCCGGCAGAAATGGCTGCACAGCCGGCACCAAACGAGATCTCCATCCTTTTTGACCCATAATTTTGCGGTGTGCATATTTTCTCCGTCAACACAATTTACCCATTTCTATCTGTAATTATAACATCATACCTTACATTGCCAACAATCTGGATAAAGTTTTTTGAAATGCTTGCCCATAGGTTCAAATATTTGTACCATGGGTCTCCCTGAGGGCGACCTTCCTCGCAACCCTCGAATGACAGTCAAGGAGACGTGTTGTTTATGAGCTACAGAGGTGCAGCTTACAAAGGGGCCGGCGTGGATCTCCGCTCGGCCTCGAGACTGGTGGATCGCATTAAACCAATTGCGGAAAAGACACATACCAAAGGAGTGGTCACGGATATCGGCCTCTTTGCCGGTATGTTCAGGCCGGACCTGCAGGGAATATCCCGCCCCATTCTGGTATCCGCCACCGATGGTGTAGGGACCAAGCTCAAACTGGCCTTTGCTCTGGACAAACACGACACCATCGGCATCGATCTGGTGGGCATGAATGTCAACGATATCATCTGCCATGGGGCCCAACCCCTCTTCTTCCTGGACTATCTCGCCGCCGGCAAGCTGGATATAGACCAGGCCGAAGCAATCATCTCCGGTATCGGCCAGGGCTGCCAGGAGGCGGGCTGCGCCCTGCTCGGCGGGGAGACCGCAGAGATGCCCGGCTTCTACGCCCCGGGGGAATACGACCTGTCCGGCTTCTGCGTAGGCCTGGTGGACGAATCCAATGTGGTAGACGGGTCAAACATCAGTATCGGGAACTCGATTATCGGTCTGGCCTCCTCCGGTCCCCACTCCAACGGCTACTCATTGATCCGCAAGATCCTGGAGGACCACCAGCCGGACCTGGCTGAAGACCTGCCGGGAACCGAAAAAAACATCGGCCAGGCCCTGCTGGAGCCGACCATAATATATGCCCGGACCATCCTCAATCTGTTGCGCGACTTCGATATCAGAGGCATGGTTCACATCACCGGGGGCGGCTTTTACGACAATCTGCCCCGGATTCTGCCCAAAGGGGTCCAAGCCGAGATCTTTTTTTCCTCCTGGCCCAAGACACCGATCTTCGAGTGGCTGCAAAAAAAAGGCGGTCTGGACTGGGAGGAGATGCTCCAGGTCTTCAACTGCGGTATCGGCATGGCCCTCATCTGTCCGAAGAAAAAGACCGGAGATGTCCTGCAGCGCATCAAGGCCATGGGCCACGAGGCCTGGATGATCGGCAAAATTTCGGCCAGAAAGAAGCAGCAGGAGCAGGTGCAGATCGTCTTCTAGTCAGCTCTTGGGGTTAGCTGACCTGTAGCCTCTAGCCTTTGGCCGTCAGGGGGCCCTTTATGCTTCTTGAGGGCGACCTGCAGGATGGAGATGGCCGCCGGGGTCATGCCGGGAATCCTCGCGGCCTGGCCAAGGGTCTGCGGGCGGACCGCCTTCAGACGCTCTCTGGTCTCATTGGACAGGCCGGGAAGGCTGTGAAACTCAAAACCCGAAGGGATCATTGCCCGCTCCAATTCCTTGTATTTCTTGACCTCGGCCTCCTGCCGAAGCAGATATCCCTCGTACTTGCACTGGACCTCGACCTGCTCCCGGACCCGTTCCGGAAGCGTCCCGGCGCCGTCCTCAAGCAGGGCGGCCACATCAAAATAGCTCAGCTCCGGCCGTTTGAGAAGCTTCTCTGCGCTGGCCGCTTCGGAAAGAGGCGCGGATTTGAGTCCGGTCAGGCTCTGGTTGACCTCTGCCGAGGGAAAGATCCTGACCGCCCGCAGCCTGTCCAACTCGTTTCGGATCATCGCCTTTCTCTGCTTCAGGGCTTCAAAAGCCTCCCGGGAGTGCAAGCCGAGCTCGTAACCCTTCTCCAGGAGCCTGATATCGGCGTTGTCTTCCCGCAGCAGGAGCCTGTACTCAGCCCTGGAGGTGAACATGCGGTAGGGCTCCCTGACCCCCTTGAGGACCAGATCGTCGATCATCACTCCGAGATAGGCCTGGGAGCGGTCCAAGACAAAACCGGGTCTCTTCTGAACCGAGAGGGCCGCGTTGATTCCGGCCCAGAGGCCCTGGGCCGCCGCCTCTTCGTAGCCCGAAGTGCCGTTGACCTGTCCGGCCAGATACAGGCCGCGAACCGGCTTTGTCTCCAGGGTCATCTCGAGTTGGGTCGGGTGGATGAAATCATACTCAATGGCATAGGCCGGACGCATGATCTCGGCCTCTTCCAGCCCCGGAATCGAACGGATCATTTCCTGCTGGATCTCGCAGGGCAGCGAGTTTCCCGTGCCCGAAGCATAGATTTCTTCGGTCTCAAGGCCCTCCGGCTGGAGGATGATCTGATGGAACTCCCTATCCGGGAACTTCATTACCTTGTCTTCCAGGGAAGGACAGTAGCGGGCCGAGACCCCCTTGATACTCCCGTCATAGAGCGGAGAATAGTGTATGCTCTTGCGGATGATTTCATGAGTTCGGGCCGAGGTCCGGCCGAAATAACAGCTGACCTGGGGCAATAACGGTCTGTCCATGGACAGGGAGAACAAAACCGGACCTGGATCGCCTCTTTGTTCCTCGAATATTTTGAAATCAATGCTTCTTCTGTTCAACCTGGCCGGGGTCCCGGTCTTCATCCGACCGAGTTGAAACCCCAGTTCCCGGAGCTGGTCCGGAAGCTGGTTGGAGGGGAATTCCCCGGCCCGTCCGGCCTCTATCCGGGAGGAACCGATATGGACCACACCGCGCAGAAAGGTCCCCCCGGCCAGAACCACGGCCCCGGCCTGAACATAGACACCAAACTCGTCCAGCACCCCCTTGACCCGCTCCTGCTCAAGCACAAGGGAGGTCACCTGGGACTGCTTCACCTGCAGTCCCTCCTGCTGCTCCAGGGTCTGTTTCATGAGGCTGCGGTAGCGGACCTTGTCGTTCTGGGTCCTGGTACCCCGCACAGCCGGGCCTTTCCTGGTGTTCAGCCGTTTGAACTGGATGGCGCTCTGGTCGGTGATCCGGGCCATTTCCCCGCCCAGGGCGTCGATCTCCTTGACCAGATGGCCCTTGCCGATCCCGCCGATCGACGGGGAACAGGGCATGTGGGCTACTGTGTCCAGATGCATGGTAAAGAGCAAGGTCCGGGACCCTATCCGGGCCGAGGCCAGGGCAGCCTCGCACCCGGCGTGCCCACCTCCGATCACGATGACGTCGTATTGCTGAGACATGGTATATATTGTATTATTGTTCGTGGTTCCCAGCTGTCATGGCACCAACTCTGAATGGCCTTCATCCATGATATGATGGAATATTGGAATACTGGAATGCCGGGTAAAAAGCAGCCTCATGAATAATCAGGACTCCCGGGGTCAGGAAGCAGCTCGGTTGAGGCATAATCCGGAATTTACAACCCGCCGCCTAACAGATTATAATTTCCTGGAGCGGGCTGTCAATTTGCCCTCTGCAAAAAAACGTCGAGGATTTGATCATGAGCAAGCCCTACCGGGATTTCAACTCCTACCTGCGGCAACTCTACGGGTGCCGGGTGCAGAAGATCAGCCTGGACGCCGGATTGACCTGCCCGAACCGGGACGGGAGTCTTGGACTGGGAGGATGCATTTACTGCAATCCCAGGGGATCCGGGACCGAAGCCGCCGCCAGGCGTGAATCCCTGGCCCGCCAGTTGGAATCGGCCAAATCCCGGCTCAAGAAACGCTACAAGGCCAAAAAATTCCTGGCCTATTTCCAGTCCTACAGCAACACCTACGCCCCCCTGCCTGTTCTAAAGGCCCTGTACGCAGAGGCCCTGTCCGTCCCGGACGTGGTCGGTCTCTGCATCGGCACCAGACCGGATTGCGTCAGCAACGAGGTCCTGGACCACCTGCGGGAACTGTCCGCCGATCATCTGATCTGGCTCGAATACGGACTGCAGTCGGCCAAGGACCGGACCCTGGAGCGCATCAACCGGCAGCACAGCGCAGCCCAGTTTGCAGAAGCCGTTGCCAGGACCAAAGGTCGCAACCTCCCGGTCTGCGCCCATGTGATCCTGGGGCTGCCCGGCGAAACCAGGCAGGACATGCTGGATACGGCCCGTTTCCTGGCCCGGATGCAGGTGGAGGCGGTAAAGATCCATCTCCTCTATATTGTTCAGGGGACCGCCCTGCACAGCCTCTACCAGGGAGGCGATTACCGCTGCCTTGAACAGGAGGAGTACTGCGCTCTGGTGGGAGATTTCCTGAGTCTTCTGCCCGAAGGCATGATCATCCAGAGGTTGACCGGGGACCCCCACCCGGAGGAGCTGGTCGCCCCTTCCTGGTCTCTGGACAAGCAGAACAATCTCCGGAGCATCCAGGACTACATGCTCCAAAACAACCTGGTTCAGGGAGCAAGACATGAAAATTAGATTTGGAACATTATTTTAGAATGTTAAGCTTAACGGTCAAAACGATGATCCGAAGTCTTGATTTATGACCTGTTCTTACAGAAAACATTTTCCAGCCCTGGCCCTGTTCCAGGAGACCGACCTCCAGGAGGGGACGGCAATCGAAGAGCTCGATGAATCAGAAGAAGGCCGCGACGACAAAAGCCTGGTCTGCGCCGGCTGCCTGAATCCGATAACCAGGAACCAATACCGGATAAGCAAGCAAGGGCAGCACAAGCACGTCTTCTTCAACCCCAGCGGCCTGGTCTTTGAACTCGGCTGTTTCTCCACCGCCTCCGGCTGTTTCCAGACCGGACAATCGACCTTGGAATTCACCTGGTTCGATGGCTATGCCTGGCAGATCACCCTGTGTTCGGCCTGCAACCTTCACCTCGGCTGGCTGTACCGCTCCAGGGAAGGGGACGGCTTCTACGGCCTCATCCTGGGCGCACTCCTCGAACAGTCTCCCTGAACTCCTGATATCGCTGCCTGTAAGGGGGATGCCCGAAAAAGGCCGAGCCCGAGACCAGCACATCCGCGCCGCAGGCAACCAGCTCTCCGGCATTGCTCAGGTCCACCCCCCCGTCCACCTGGATCAGGGTCTTGCATCCCTGGTCCTGGATCATCTTTTTCAGGTCCCGGATCTTGCCCAGGGAAAAGGGGATGAATTTCTGCCCGCCGAAACCGGGATTGACACTCATGATCAGGACCATATCCAACTGGGGGAGCAGGTACTCCAACTGGCAGAGGGGGGTGTGCGGGTTGAGGGCCACGGCCGGTTTGGCCCCCAGCTCCCGGATGCGGCTGACAGTCCGTTCCAGATGATTGGCGGCCTCTGCGTGTACGCAGAGCAGATCCGCCCCGGCCTTTGCAAAACCCTCCAGATATTCATCAGGGCGTTCGATCATCAGATGGACATCGAAGAAGAGGCTGCTTTTTCCTCTGCACTTCTCGATGATCAAAGGTCCAAGAGTGATGTTCGGCACGAAGTGGCCGTCCATGACATCCCAGTGGACCCATTGCAGGCCAGCCTCTTCCAGGGCAGTCAATTCCTGATGCAACCTGCTGAAATCTGAAGAAAGCAGCGACGGCGAAAGGACAAAACGATCTTCGGACATGGCCTGACTCCAGAAAAAAAAGATTGACTCCGAGCCCAACTCCCTTTATCCGAATAAACGGGTGCAGGGACAACAGATTGAATATTTAAGATATTGCATTGAATATCGCTGATCAAGGACTTTCGTTTGTTTGAAAACCGGATACAGGGATCGGTCTGGCTGGTTTTCCCTTAAAGCGGACCTGAGAATACGCGCAGACCGGAACAGGAGTCAAGCCGGCAGGAGCTGTCACCCGCTACTTCTCCTCTTTCTGGGATCCAGCAATAGTCACTAGTCATTTTTTTCTTTTCAAATAGCAACGAGGAGCCTGTATGGAGTCACGTCGCAAAAGGGCCAACGCCGTTCGTTTCCTGAGCATGGACGCAGTCCAGGAGGCCAACTCCGGACACCCGGGAGCACCAATGGGGCTGGCCGATATCGCCGAAGTCCTCTGGAATGATTTTTTACGCCACAACCCGGGTGATCCGGCCTGGCCCGACCGGGACCGCTTCATCCTCTCCAACGGGCACGGCTCCATGCTCCTCTATTCCCTCTTGCACCTGAGCGGTTACGACCTGAGCCTGCAGGACCTGAAAGACTTCAGGCAGCTGCACTCCAGGACCCCGGGACACCCGGAGTATGGCCTCACCCCCGGGGTGGAGACCACCACCGGCCCCCTCGGGCAGGGACTGGCCAACGCCGTGGGCATGGCCCTGGGAGAACGCATGCTGGCGGACCGCTTCAACCGGAAGGGACACCGGATCGTCGATCACGCCACCTATGTTGTCCTGGGTGACGGCTGTCTGATGGAAGGGATCTCCCACGAGGCCGCCTCTCTGGCCGGGACCCTTGGGCTGGGCAAACTGACCGCGATCTATGACGACAACGGGATCAGCATCGACGGCCTGGTCCGGGACTGGTTCGCCGAAGACCGGGCCAAACGCTTCGAGGCCTACGGCTGGCACGTCATCCCCCACATAAACGGCCACGACCCGGAAGCAGTGCACGACGCTTTGGAAGAGGCCAGGGCCGTGACCGACCGGCCCAGTCTCCTCTGCTGTCAGACCACCATCGGCTTTGGCGCGCCCCATATGGCCGGAAGCCATAAGACCCACGGCGCCCCTCTGGGCAAGGACGAGATACAGGCGGCCAGAGAGCACCTCGACTGGCGCTTCGAGCCATTCGTCATCCCCGATGAAATCTACCAAGGCTGGGATGCCAGGGAAAAGGGGCAAAGCCTGCAGCAGGAATGGGAGGCCGGATTTTCGAAATATCAACAGGCATTTCCCGAACTGGCAGCTGAATTTCTCCGGGTTTTTGCCGGAAACCTGCCCCGGGATTTCCCGGAAATGGCCGAGCAGGCCATTTTCAAGCTGGCGGAAAAGGGAGAAAGCCTGGCCACCCGCAAGGCTTCGAAAAAAGCCCTGGAAGCCATAGGCCCCCTCCTTCCCGAACTCGTCGGCGGCTCCTCGGACCTAAGCGGCTCCAACCAGACCGAGTGGTCCGGATCAAGGGCCCTGGTCCCCGGGGACCTGTCCGGGAACTACATCCATTACGGGGTCAGGGAGTTCGCCATGGCGGCCATCATGAACGGCCTGGCCCTGCACAAGGGCCTGATCCCTTACGGCGGCACCTTTCTCGTCTTTTCCGATTACTCCAGAAACGCCATCCGGCTGGCCGCCCTGATGGGGATCAGATCCATCTTCGTTCTGACCCATGATTCCATTGGGGTCGGCGAGGACGGCCCCACCCACCAGCCTGTGGAACATATTTCCTCCCTGCGGCTCATCCCCAACCTGAACGTCTGGAGGCCCTGCGACAGCGTGGAATGCGGTATGGCCTGGAAGACTTCCCTGGAGGGGGCCTCCACGCCTTCGGCCCTGATTTTGACCAGACAGGCCACCAGGCACCAGGAGCGGACTGTTCAGGGAATCAGGAACATACAGCGCGGGGGATACGTGCTGCTGGAAGCAGAGGCCAGTCTGGAGGCTATCATCATCGCCACCGGATCGGAAGTGGAGCCGGCCGTGGAGGCTGCTGCGGACCTGAACAGTCGCGGCCGCGGGGTGCGCGTCGTGTCCATGCCCTGTCTCGAGATTTTCGAATCCCAGTCCAGGGAGTATCAGGAGGAGGTCCTTCCCCGGGCAGTCGAGGCCAGGGTGGTGGTCGAGGCCGGTGTGTCCGCACCCTGGTACAAATACGCCGGCAGAGAGGGACGGGTCCTGGGCATCGACCGTTTCGGCGAATCCGCCCCGGGAAAGGAGCTGTTCACCTATTTCGGCCTGACTACAGAGCAGATCCGAAACGCGGTTGAAGAGGTTTTAGGGGAAAAGAAAAGAGAAAGTGAGCCCGAAACTCAGGCTGATCTTCCCGGTAGACTGGGTGGCTAGTTTTTTTCGGCAGCCGCTGCTGCCTCTTTTATTGTTTCGGTCTTACTTTTCTCTTCGCCCGGGGCTTTTAGCTCGATCAGCTTTTTGATCTGGGTGGAGACAATGTGATAGAAGCGGTTTTGCGGGACGTAGATATAGGGCACGTCCTGTTCCCTGCGGTACAGAAAATGGGAGAGGATCATTCTGTTTGCGGCCTGGTGCCCGACGATGATGATGTGCTCGGCCCGGGCGCTTAGAAACAGCGCTTTCTTAATCCCCCTGTCGATCCGCTCCTTCATGGAGACGTAACCCTCCCCTCCGGGATAGATATAGTTGTACTTGTCCTGGAGCCTGGCCTGGTAGATCTCCGGTTTTGAGTCCTTTATCTCCCTGTAGGTCATTGATTCGCATACACCGGCGTAGATTTCCCCGAATTCCGTCAAGGGTATCACCCCGCAATCCAGCCTCTGGCGTTTTCTTATGATCTGGGCGGTCTGGATGGTCCTGATTTTCGGGCCACAGAAGATATAAGGCGCGGAAATGGACTGAAAGCATTCGGCCATGGCCTTGGCCTGCCTGATGCCCTCCTGGGTCAGGCGGGCATCCCCCCCGATCCTGTTGACCAGGTTGTCATGGGTTTGTCCGTGGCGCACCAGGTACAGATTGCTGACTGTACTGGTGAGGATGATGTCCCTTATCTGATCGAAGAACGGCAGGGTGTCGGACAGTGAAACATCGAGTATGCTGTTGTTCAGGGAGTCAACCAGGATGTGGTTGCGTTCGTCGCTGAAAGGGGCCTGGATTTTTTTGTAGTAGTCAATCCGCTGGCTGAAGCTCTTTCGGGCCTCGGCAAAGGAAAGATGATGAAACTCTGGCAAGGAGGCCTTGCGGGCGATGCTGGAATCCAATATTTCCTGGTCGTTGTTCACGCATTCGATGAACAGGATAGGGTGGTCTGCAAGCATCTCCTGGATCAATTGCCGTCTCTTCCTGGAAACATTGGTCGCGTCAAGGATGGCCACCCTGCCTTCTTTTTGTAAGAAGGTGCGGGCGTACTCGAGGTTGGTCCGGGCTATCTTTTCCCGGAGTTCCACCCCTTGCGGGTTGTCCGGGGCGTAAAAGCCGGCCGAGGATGTGTTCTCCGCGATCATCCGCCTCCTGAGGTCACCGTTGTTGAATATTTCCGCAGGCGTGTCCTCTGCCAGGAGGCTTTCCTTGATCCTGGCCGCGATCGTGGACTTGCCCATAGCCGGCAGTCCGACCATGACGATGTACATCTTCTGATTTCCCAAACTCATTTCAAATTTATCCCTCTCCTTACGGCCGTCAGGAAGGCAGTCTATGCCAACCGCGGGTATGCCAGCCTTTACAAAGCAGGCTCTGCTCTTTGCAAAACATCTACAACAGCCGGAAAAGGTCGCGCAGGCTTCTCTGGTCTCTTCGATCCAAACGGGCTAGTCCGTAATCTTTGGCTGTCTTCACTGCTTCTTCGCATTCCGCTCTGGTGACCGTCCTGTCCAGTTCCGGGTACCTGCGGGCCTGACCGCAGGGATGGTACTGATCCATGATGTTGAGGTACGTGTTTTTGGAAATCTCAGTGGAGAGAAACTCGAACCACTCAGCCGACCCGGCCAGACCGGAGGGCATGAGCAGGTGCCTGATCATCAGGCCACGCCTGGCAATACCGGCGGAATCAAGCTCCAGGTCGCCCACCTGACGTTGCATCTCCATAACGGCCAGGCGGGCCTTCTTTGGATAATCCTCTGCCAGGCAATACTTTTTCGCATTCACGGGATCTGCAAGTTTTAGGTCCGGCATGTAGATATCTATGACCCCCTCCAGCAACTGAAGGGTCTGGACCTCTTCGTATCCGCCGCAGTTGTAGACGATGGGCAGGCGGAGCCCGGAGGCGGCAGCCAAAGCCAAGCCTTCGAGGATCTGGGGGACCACATGGGAAGGGGAGACAAGATTGATGTTAAGGGCTCCCTTTCGCTGCAGTTCGAGCATGGCCTCGGCCAACTGCTCGGGCAAGACTTCTGGACTGTCTTTTGCCCTGTGGCTGATGTCGAAGTTCTGGCAGAAGAGGCAGCCCAGGTTGCATCCTGCGAAGAAGATGGTTCCGGAACCATTCTCCCCGACCAGCGGGCTCTCCTCCCCGAAATGGAGCTGAAACGAGGCCAGTCGACTCAAACGTCCTGTTTGACAAAACCCGGTCTCTCCCTCTAATCTGTCGACTGCGCACCCCCGGGGGCACATGGCGCAGGATTGGAGTCTCTTCAAACCTTCCTGGATTTTTTCCTCCAGCTCCTGGTGCGTCAGGTCCAAATAGGCTGCTCGTCTAGTCATAATAGAACCTATTGAAAGTCAACTCTGATCTGCAGTTAGTATATAAGTCCACAGACATTTTTGTAAAGTAAACACGATGGCCATACAAAATTGGTACATTTTTGAAATATTACAAAAAAGTCTATTGTCCTTCGAAATCGGGCGCACTATTGCCTGCTCTTACTCAACACAGCCTAACTTCAGAGCTCTTTCCAGTGAGCTGAAATTTGTATGAATTTTTGGACATTTTATTGTGAAGTGTTTGCAAATCGAAGTTTCAGGTGTCGGGTGTCAGATTTCAAGGCATTGATATTGTAAATCTTTTCTTTTCCTGACACCCGAAACCTGGTATGAAACTTCATCCAAGAATGCGAACCGGTCACAGGGCTCTCTTGCGCTTAAACGCTTCCGGCTCTCGGTTTTCTAAGGCTCGCTCACGGGGGATCCCTGCCCCCTCCGAACTCTTAGGCTCTGCTATAACCTTTGATGCTGCCTGAATGACAATCTTCTGCAGTCTTATGGTTTAAAGCCGTAGACGCGGTCCGGTTTCCCCCTGTCGCGAGCCTAAGAAAACCTGAGAACCTCCCAGCGAGGTCGCGCAAGAGAACCCTGTCGCCCGGTTCGTAAAGAGAGTGCCAGTGACTCAAATTGAAGTTTCTTCCTCGATCAAACTGGCAGCTGTGGACTTGAGCATT
>JAIPDR010000114.1 GCA_021737615.1 Desulfohalobiaceae bacterium
GGCCCGCTGCACCGTTTCCGGGTCCAGACCCTGCTCCTCGGCCAGGGTCCGCAGGCCCCCGCTGAAGCCTTCTTCCGCCAGCACCCCGCCGAAATCGAAGAGTATCCATTTCACTGCACAGGGCATCGTGTTTCTCCTTTATTCCTGCTCTTGAGACTCTGGAATGAAGATTTTCAACCCAAAGACTCAATCTGAATCCGCAATACTGTCTTTCCACGAAGACTCTGATGGACAAATCGCTGCAAAATGAAGCCGATAGATCTACACGTTAACATATCCCACTTTATAAAAAAGGGTTCGTTTTGTCTACCCGCCCCAGCCTTTATAAGCAGCGACCTGTTCATCAGAGACAACCCCTGCGAGGACATCGCTAATTGCCTGATCCAGAATGTCCACTCCTTCATCTGCCTGGGCTCTACTTAATGTGAGCGGTGGAGTGAGCTCAAGGACATTTCCGCTCAAGCCGACGTAGTATAGGACGAGGCCCAATTCAAAAGAACGGAATACGAGTTTGGCTGCTTCGATATCAGCCGGTTCCTTGGTCGAGCGGTCTCGCACGAGTTCCACCCCTAGCGCCAGACCACGACCGCGAACATCGCCGATGAGGAAATGCTTCTGTTTCAGGTCTTGTAATCGTTCAAGCAGATAGCCGCCCACATCGACGGCATTTTCAAGGAGCTTTTCCCGGTGAAGGGTCTGCAGTACGGCAAGACCGGCCGACGCCGAGACTGGATTACCGTGCAGGGTCTGCATGGCGAAAGCCGAAGCATGGTTCATGACTGTAGCCGGTCCGACAACTGCCGAAAGCGGCAGCCCACCTCCCAGCCCTTTGCCGAAAACAACAAAGTCCGGTTCAATATTGTCATGAATGTGACAGCTGAACTCTCCGGTTCGTCCGCTGCCGACTTTCACTTCATCAGCCACCATATAGATACCATGTTCTTTGCATAGAGCTTCCAGGCGCTTCATAAAGCCTTCGGGCGGGACTATGAGTCCACCGTCAGAGAGAATCGGTTCGAAGAATAGTGCAGCCACCTCTTGAGGTGGACAGTCTGTTGCGAAATGGTGCTTCAGCCTTTCGATGATATTCTGTCCTGAATGGTCCCCATCAACGGGACGATACGGATCAGGGTACGGCAGGAGCAAGAGCCCCTCAGCCTTCTCGGCGTCCTGCTGAACCGTATGACCGGAAATGGCCATAGAGCCGGTAGTACAGCCATGATAGGCTCCGACAAAAGAAATGATGCGCTTTTTTCCGGTCGCCGCCATTACAGCCCGCAGCACTGCTTCGTTGGCATCGGATCCGGCGTGGCCTATCCAGACCCGCGCATCTTTGGCGCCCGAAACCAGTGGGATCAAGGCTTCGGCCAGTTCAATTGCCGGCTGATTGACCGCGGAAAGAATACTTGCGCCGGCAGGTGATCCCATGACCTCATTAATGGCTCGACGCAGGGCCGGATGCCCGTTGCCGAGGCTGGCCGCCCCCCAAGACGCTGAAAAATCAAGAAGCCGCCTCCCCTCTTCGTCAATAAGATAACAACCGCTGCCTCCGGTGATGGCTAAAGGGAAAAATCGAAGTTTTTGTAATTTTGAAAGCGCATTCTCATCCCGTCTTAAGAGTGACATGATCTTAGATCCTCCTTTTTTTCGTCAGATACTAGTTTTTTATATATTTTATATTTTAAAACATAATTCCGGATAGTTATTGAGGATTGAGCCCGGAAAATAAAAATTTAAGCATTTTTAAAATATGTGCTTGACATTAAAAATATGTTATCATATAAATTTTATCAAGTTTTTTAATTATAATTATAACAAAAATTCTACTTAATTATTAATTTATGGTCTTGCGTTGATCTATGAGTGTGCAATCGAACGGGGAATTAAGCAAAAAAATCGGACTGAGGATCAAGGTCGCCCGAAAGGCCCAAAAAATGAGACAAACCGATCTTGCCGGGACAACCAGTTTACCGGCCAGCCATATCTCTGAACTTGAACGCGGGTCCCGTCTTCCGACGATTCCCACTCTCCGGAAAATCGGAGCGGCCTTGAACCGGCCCCTTGAATATTTCTTTCATGACATGGCTTCTCCCCCGCGATCGTTTGGTATGGTTATTCATTTAGCCTCGATCGATGGTCAAGGGATTGCTCATTTTGCCAGGCTTGTTGAAAAACGGACCAACGGTGAAGTCAAACTTCGTGTTTACCATTCTTCTGAACTTGGTTCTTCCCGAAATCAATTGAATGCCCTGATTGAAGGCGGTATCCATATTTTTATCGGCGAACCGCATTGCTTTGAAACCTATGCCCCGCTTTGCGGCTCTGTTTTCCTTCCATACTATTTCAAAGACAGAAACCATTACAATCGTTTTCTGAAAAGCAAGATTTTCAACGAAGAAATTGTCCAAAAACTCCTGAAGAAAGGTATACGACTTCTCAATCCGGCTTCCAACTGGGAGCTTGGCTCGTTTGAAATATTATTCTCCACCAAACCAATCTTTTGTCCTGAGGACCTCAAAGGACTCAAATTGCGCACCTACCCCTCTCAAACTGCGATTCAACTTCGTAAAATTTTAGGTGCCGAACCTGTGGTAGTCGATTGGGATGGATTGTATGCGGCATTTGAACAAGGGCAGATCAATGCCCTGCTCATTCCAGCAGGATATCTTGCCGCTCTGAAACTCCATCGCATAGCACGATACGCTACATTGCTCCGGACTGGATATACTTTGAACTTAACCTTAGCCGTCAATGAACATGAATTTTCCAAGTTGAGTCCCTCGGCCCAGGACGCTTTGCTTGAAACATGTGAAGAAGCAGGCGAATACTGCACAGGCTTGGCCAACAAAAAGACCGAAGCCGACCTGGCCGCCCTTTCAGAAAAATACGGATTGCCCGTTATTCAGCCTGATCAGAAATTGTGGCGTGAAACTTTTGTGGGGGCCATTGAACAAATATGCTCTCAGGACAAGACCCATCAAGATGCCTTTGAACGAATCCAACGCCTATAAAAACACTATGCCGCATGCACCCCCTGAACCATCGGGGTTTTTAGGACAAGCCGCCTCGATTCGGGACCAGCTCGTATACCACCGCAGGTCGTTCCATGCTCACCCTGAGTTGGGTCTGGATTGCCACCGGACGGCCGGCGTGGTGCAAGATCATCTGACTGAATTGGGCCTGAAGGTCCAAACCGGTCTGGCTTCCACAGGTGTGACCGGTCTGCTCGAAGGGATTCAGCCTGGACCGGTAATCGCTCTCAGGGCAGATATGGACGCCCTGCCCATAACAGAGCAGACAGGATTGTCTTTTTCCTCCCAGAACAAACGGGTCATGCACGCCTGTGCACATGACGGCCATACAGCCATCGTGCTCGGAACAGCAACCTTGTTGTCAAAAATACGCGAGCAGCTACCCGGCAGTGTCAAATTTATCTTCCAGCCTGGTGAGGAGGCCCCGGGCGGAGCCGGGCTGATGATTGATCAGGGTGTTCTCAAAAATCCAGACGTGCAAGCCATCATCGGTTTTCATATTTACCCGATGATCGCTTCCGGCTCTATTGCTATCTGCAGTGGAACGGTAACTGCCGGCTGCTGCGATTTTGAAATATCTCTCCAGGGCAAAGGCGGCCATGCGTCCAAACCCAATGAATGCATAGATCCCATCCAGGCTGCCGGCCAGTTGATCATTGCGCTCCAATCAATCCTGTCACGCCGGCTGGATCCATTCGAACCCGCTGTGCTGACTCTCAGTGAAATCAACAGCCATGGCGGGTACAACATCATTCCGGAAAACGTTTCTCTCAAGGGGACCTTTCGCTTCCTGAACCAAAAGACGAAAGAGCTGATTCTGGACAATATCGGTGATATTCTCAAAGGCATTGAGTCGGCCTTTGGGGTTTCCACTGTCTTGAGTCTCAAGACCGAAGAACCGCCTCTGTCTGTTGCCGGCACTTTGGCCCAAGCAGCCCTTGCCGCAGCCAAGGAGTTGCTATCAGCCGATCAGGTACAGAAGATTCAGAAGCCATCTATGGGCGCTGAAGATTTTGCCCGATTCGCACAAGAAGTTCCAAGCGCCTATTTCCGCCTTGGCTGCTTCGACCAGGAACTCGGCCACACTCACGGGTTGCATTCACCTGAATTCGATTTTGATGAACAAATCCTTGTCCAGGGAACGGCCTATGCCGCTTATTTAATTTGGAAATTACTTTTTTCTCTACAATCGAAGGAGTAGATGCGATGAATGCAGAACAGATCCTGCAAATAGTCAACGAGAAAAGTATTGAGCTGATTCGCTTTGTGTATACCGATAACGACGGAGTAATTCGAGGATATGCCGCAAGCGCCGATGTTCTGAAAGGTGATCTGCAGAAAGGGCACAATTTTGCGAGCGCCATGCCCTTTTTCAGCGTCCTCGACGACCTGGTCCCGGCTTCGCGCTTCGGCTGTACCGGTGAAATCAGCGGACTCCCGGATCCTGAATCATTTCAAGTCATTCCCTACACTCCCAAAACAGCAATGGTCATTTGTGATTTTCGCAACAAAGATGACCACAGCTACAGCCAATTCTGCCCCCGCTCCTTACTGAAACAATACCTGGCAAAACTCGACTGTGAAGCCAATGTGGCTATTGAGAATGAGTTCTACCTCCTGGTCAAGGACGAGCAGGGGAACTATGCTCCGTTCGACCAGAGCCGCTGCTTCTCCACTTCCGGCATGAACCAGCAGCAGGAAGTGGCCGCTGATATTGTTCGAAGTTTGAAAAAGCAGGGAATGACAGTTGAAAAATATTACCCTGAGTACGGCCGCGGACAGATGGAGATCGTTTATTCGTATAGCCACGCTCTGGAGACTGCCGACAACCAGATCTTCTTCCGGGAAACCGTCAAGGGCGTCGCCCACAACCACGGTTTGATTGCCAGTTTCATGCCCAAGCCCTTTGCCGGTTTTCCGGGGAGCGGGGCCCATCTCCATTTTAGTCTGCAGCAAAACGGGGAAAACATCTTCTACGACCCAAGCGATGCAAACGGGCTCAGTCAAACGGCCCGGTACTTTATCGGCGGCCTGCTCGAGCATATGCCTGCCTGCTGCGCCTTTACCGCCTCGACAGTCAACTCCTACAAACGCCTTTTGCCGCACTGCTGGGCCTCTGCCTATAATTGCTGGGGTATTGACAACCGGGAAGCAGCGATCCGGATCTGCCCCGGCCCCAAAGGAAACGAAGCTTCCGCCTTCAATCTTGAAATCAAGCCTGCGGATCCGGCCTGCAATCCCTACCTGGCTGTGTTCGCTTGCCTGGCAGCCGGTATGGACGGCATCTCCCGCCGAATCGATCCTGGTGAACCCGTCTGGACTGATCCCTACGAACTGACTCCGGAAGAACGACACCGATTGAATATCTCCCGGCTTCCGACCACTTTGAAAGAGGCTGTTGACGCACTGGCCACGGACGAACTCTATCGAACCATCCTGGGTGATGACTTTCTGCAGGAATACATGCAGCTCAAACGATTCGCCTGGGACAAATATATCGAACATGTCTCGGACTGGGAGACCGCCCTGTATATGGAAGCCTTCTGAAGATGCAGTCTCTCAGACGTCATTATTCTTAAACAAAAGGGATGCAACGACATGGGCAATACACGAAGCAGACTGGATCTCTCGGCTCTTCCAGTGCTGGATCAGCACTGTCATCTTTTCGCCACGGATTATAAGCAGCACGACATCTCCGCCCTCTTGAACATGTCACTGAACGACATGCCTTCTGGTGACCTGCGGCAAACCATGATTTTCCGGAAATTTCTGCTGGAACTCAGGTCCCTGCTTCAATTGCCCGAAGCGACCGAGGATTCGCTGCTCTTAAAACGACAGGAACGTATGGAAGAAAATTACAGCCGCTGGATCAGGGATCTCTTCTCAGACTGTAGCCTCGAAACCATGCTGGTCGATTTAGGCTATAAACCTGCTGATCAAGATCTCGAGCAGTTCGAGCGGCTGGTTCCGGTCCGAATACATTACCTGTTTCGCATCGAAAGCGTCCTGGACGATCTCTGGAAGCAGTTTCAGAATCGGGAAATCGACCTGGCGTTTGTCGAGGAGCATTTTGACGCGGTCCTGGATGATAACCTGGCCCAGACAAACATCGTCGGGTTCAAAACGATTATTGGCTATCGCACCGGTTTGCAGGTACAGCCAGCTACCCGGTCGCAATTGCTCAAAGTGCCACCTGACGAAAAACAATTCCGGGATTATTTTTTTCTTCGCCTGCTGAGCAAAACCTCTGAGACGGGAATGCCTGTCCAGATCCACGCCGCTTTTGGAGAATCGAATATCGATATACAGAAGAACTCCCCTGCTCTCCTGAAATGGGTTTTTGACCAGGAATCCTTTCGGAAAACCCCTGTGATTTTAGTGCATGGCGGCTATCCACGCTGTTTTGAGGCCGGGTATCTGGCCTCGGTCTATCCCAATGTTTATGTGGATCTTTCCGAAATGATACCCTTTGTCCCTTTGGGGCTGCAGCAGGGACTACGCGATATTTTCGACATGTGCCCCTTTACGAAAATCCTCTATGGTTCAGATGGATTCATCGTTCCAGAGATTCACTGGATGGGAGCGCGCATGGCCAAAGAAGCTCTCACGGCCCTTTTTGAAGAACTCATTGACATCGGGCTCTTTGACGCGAGTTACGCGATGAATGTGGCCCGTATGATTCTCTCGGAAAACGCCCGTGCTTTATACCGCCTTGACAGTACAGAGTCTTCTTCGAATGTTTGAGCTTTGCTCTGCTGTGGTTCGAAAGCAATCACATAACCATAAAAAATGGAGGTTGTTATGAAAAAAAGACGCAAACTGTATTGTCTGGTTGTGGCCTTGCTGCTTGGCCTCGGCTTTGGCGCTGCCCAGGCTAAGGAAGCCGTCAGGATCGGGGCAATAGTTGAGCTGACCGGAGAAGCTGCAGAAATGGGGATAGAGAATCAATACACCATTGATGTGGCTGAAGAACTTATCAATGCGCAAGGAGGCATAGAAGGCTACCCTCTGGAAGTGGTCGTTGTCGACGGCGGTTCTGATCCGGCTGTCTTTGCCACAAAGGCCCATCGTTTGATCGACAACAAGAAAGTCCTTGCCGGGATCGGCGGCAACGACATTTCTTTTGCAACTGCCGCCGGTGAGGTCTTTGCAAAAGCCAAGGCCCCCTATGCCGACATCGGAGGAACGACTCCAACGATTCCCCTGATCAGCGATTTCATGTTCATGGCCCCCGGACCGGACAATGACCAGGGTCGGGCTGTTGCCCAATACGTCACCCAGGACCTCGGCTATGACACCTTTGCCATTTTTAAGGATGTGGCCAGTTCCTACGGAACCAAGCTGACGGAATATTTTATCCACTTCGCAAAGCAGTTCACCGGCAAGGACAATCCAGTGCCCATGGTACTCAGCTACCAGACCGGTGATAATGACTATTCGGCACAGCTGACCAAACTCAAAGTCAAGGCCGGCAAGTTAGGCATCCAGGCCATCATTCTCCCCACCTGGCCGCAGGATGCCCCTAACATCGCCAGACAGGCCCGAAATCTGGGGATCGATCTTCCACTGATCGGAACAGACGGAGTGGACACCTCGGCCTTGATCGACGTTGGCGGCGAGGCTGTCGAAGGCATGATCTTCTCCACCCATTTTCATCCTGATCAGCCCAACCTTTCGGATATGGCCCAAAAATTTGTCGAGACCTACAAGGAAAAACATGATGATGTCCCTGGTGCTTTCGGGACCATGGGCTATGAAGCCCTCATGGTCATGGCAGAATCGGTTGCCCATGTCATCCAAAGCAATGGAAGCGACGGATGGGATAAAATGGGTCTGGACGAAAAACGGCTGGCAGTCCGTGATGCCCTTTTGGATCTGAAGTTTCAATGGACGACCCAGTCCTTCTCCTACACCCAGGAGGGCTGGCCGAAAAAAGGACAGATCTGGAAGGCTGTTGAAAATGGGGAGCGAGTTTTCCATCATTTTCAGCCTCATGAAAGCTTTACTCCAGCCGGCATGGATACGTTGCCCTTTAAGTAGCATGACGCTCCAGCCCGGGATGCTCTGTCGAGCTCCCGGGCTGTGATCATCTTTGCCAGGGGGAGTTTTCTCTTTTTTTCGTCTGAACAAAGGACTTCTACCGTGGATGCCAGCGTCCCAAGAAACAAAGCCAAAGACCCCATTCTTCGACTCCAGGGATTGTCGAAAAGATTCGGCGGACTGGAAGCGGTGTCCGACTTCACCATGACCCTTGAGCGCGGAGAGCTCAAGGGCCTCATCGGCCCCAATGGCGCAGGAAAAAGCACCTTGTTTCATCTCATTTCAGGCCTGTATAAACCGACCAAGGGCAACTTTTTTCTGGAAAAAAACGAATTGACCGGACAGACTCCCGACAAAATCGTCGCAAGAGGCATCGCCAGAACATTTCAGACTGTAAAGCTGCTGGAAAACAGCAGCGTTCTGGAAACCATGCGCACAGCCTTCTTCATGTCCTATGGCTACAAGCCCTGGGACCTGTTTTTCCACACAAAGCGTTACCGCAGGCAGGAAGAGGCTTTTAAGGAAAAGGCCCATGAATATCTATCCCTTCTGGGTGTCCAGGACTTGATGGGAATGAACGGCAATGAACTGGCCTATGGATTGCAACGCAAAGTGAGCATCGCCATGACCCTTTGCCTGAACCCGAAAATTCTCCTTCTTGACGAACCCATGGCCGGATTGACCCATACTGAAAAAAACGAATTGACTGAAACCATATTGCGACTGAAAGAACGGTTCGAATTGAGCATCATCCTGGTGGAGCACGATATGAAGGTCATCATGAACCTCTGCGAAACTATTGCCGTCATGAATCAAGGCAGACTCATTGCAGAAGGGAGCGGCAGCGAAATCAGAAACAACGCCCAAGTGGTCGAAGCCTATCTTGGAACAAGTGACGTATGAGCAACGAGAGTCTTCTGCAACTCGATACAGTTTCATCCGGGTATGGAAAAAAAACGATCATCAGAGAAGTGAGCCTTGATGTGCCTGCCGGAAAGATCGTCACCCTGCTCGGCGCCAACGGGGTGGGCAAAACCACGACCCTGAGAACGATAACAGGACAGATTACGCCTTTTGCAGGCAGACTGCTGTTCCAGGGCCGCGATATCTCCGGGCTCAAACCGCACAGCATCGCTGGGCTGGGGGTGGGCTACAGTCCTGAAGGACGCAGAATATTCGGTAACTTGACTGCCTATGAAAACCTTCTCGTCGTCGCCAACAGGATCAAGTCCAAAAAAAACTTCCGCGAAAACCTGCAATGGGTTTACACCCTTTTTCCCCGGCTCGGAGAAAGGAGTCATCAACTTTCGGACACCATGAGCGGGGGCGAACAGCAGATGCTGGCCATCGGAAGGGCTTTGGTCTCCAAACCCATGCTGCTCCTTTTGGATGAACCCTCACTGGGCCTGGCTCCGATGGTTGTGAAGCAGATTGCCGAAACCCTGGTCGAGATCAATCAGGCCGGGGTTTCAATTCTGCTTGTCGAACAAAACGCCAAAATGGCCCTGCAGATTTCACACTATGCTTATGTCATGGACAATGGTCAGGTCATCCAGCACGGAAGCTGTGAAGAGCTCCTGCAGGACAAAAGCATCGCCGACATCTACCTAGGGATCAGGTAACAACAAGCCACATCGAGGAAAACCAGTGGATTACTTTCTCCAACAGTTGATCAACTCACTTGGCTGGGGAAGCCTCAACGCCCTCATGGCTGCAGGGTATACCATGACCTTCGGCATCATCGGCCTGGTCAACTTTGCCCATGGTGAAGTGATGATGGTCGGAGCCTTAACCGCCTTCTGGGTCATGGTCTTTCTGCAGCTGCCGTTTTGGCTGGGTTGTCTGGCGGCATTGCTGGGCAGCATCGTAGTGGGCCTGCTTATCGAACGGATCGCTTTCAAACCGTTGCGGGGAGCCGGCATGATCTCGCTTTTCATCACCTCCCTGGCCGCATCTTTCGGAATCCGTACGCTTTTCATCATGTTATTCACCGACAGGGTTAAGCCCTTTCCAGTGCCTGACTTTCTCAAGGGTGTTCTTTTGCTGGGAAACTTGATCCTTTTCAAAAAAACAATCCTCATCGTGCTGCTCACCCTATTTTTCTGTGGTCTGGTCATCTATTTTGTAAAATACACAAGAACAGGGGCAGCCATGCGTGCCATGTCCTACGATCCTGAAATTGCGGGCACAATGGGCGTGCCCACTGAGAGGATCATCATCGTTGTTTTTGCCATGGCCTCATTTTTAGCAGGCCTGGCAGCAATTTTCTGGGGCATCAAGTTCGGCTCGGTCCGCTGCAGCATGGGAGTCATCATGGTGGTCAACGCTTTCATCGCTTCGGTTTTAGGGGGGATCGGCAATGTGTCCGGAGCCATCGTGGCCGGCTACATCATCGGTATCGGCGAGACCCTGTTCGTGGCCTATCTTCCTGATCATCTAGTCGGGCTTCGGCCGCTTTTCGTTTGGATCGTCTTGTTTGTCCTGCTCATTTTTAAACCAAGCGGGCTCTTCCGGCCCAACATCAAATAAAGAACACCATGGGCTATTCAAAGTTTTTCATCGTCATTCCAGGGCTGGCCTTCATCTTTTACTTACTGGATCAGTTCCTTCCCAATTTCTGGATGACACTGCTTTTACTGTTTGGGATCAATACGATCCTGGCCGTTTCCTTGAACTTAACCAACGGCTGGGCCAACCTTTTTTCACTGGGTCATGGGGGCATCATGCTCGTAGGCGGGTATGCGGCCGCATTCCTCACCCTGCCGGTCTCTTTCAAGCGGGATCTTCTGGATTTGGCCCTGCCCTCTTTTATGGTTAACATGCAAGCCCCGTTTCTTCCGGCTTTACTCGCAGGAGGCCTGCTTGGAGCGGCCTTTGGCACGGTCTTGGCGTTGCCGGCCATGCGGCTCAAAGGGTTGTATTTTCTACTGGCCACCTTGGGATTTAATTTTATCACCATCACCATTGTCGAGAACCTGCCGCAAATCACCAACGGGCCCATGGGCTTACGCCAGTTTCCGGCTCACACCAATATCTGGTGGGTCTGGTCCATCGCCATTCTTTTGATTTACCTCTGTTTTCGCTTGCGAAAAAGCTTTTTCGGCCGCGCCCTCATTGTCATGGGGCAAGACCAGGACCTGGCCGAGCATCTAGGAATCAATCTCTTGAAATACAAGGTTTACGCCTTTGGGCTGAGTTGTTTTTTCACCGCCATGGGAGGCATCCTATGGATCCATTTGATCCTGAATCTGTATCCCAAAGTCTTTGGCATCCATCTAGTCTTTAATGTTGTGACCATGATAGTCATCGGAGGCCTGGGCAGCATCAGCGGGGCTATCATCGGAGCGGCGATTATCACCGGTTTTGTTGAAATCCTGTCTCCGATAGAGGAAGGTTTCTCTTTTTTCGGACTGTTCGAGGTGCCGCGTCTGTTAGGACTGACCACACTCATGCTTTCCGCGGCCCTCATCACCATACTCATCCTCAGACCGGCAGGCATCATGGGCCGAAAGGAATTCGACCGATCCAGCATCCGCAGGATATTGGGTACACTGCGTCTCAAGACCAAGGAATGAAAATGGTCAGGCGACCCCTTTGCTCATGAACCGCACGGACACAGCAGCCGCAGTCGAACATCCTGACCATGATCTCCTTGACTTCTTCCGGATCCAGCCTTTCGTTCAATGATGTGTATCCAGACATGTCCGAGAAAAGCACCGTGGCCATTTTGCGCTCGGCCGCGGGCTCCTCGCTTTCAGGCTTTTTTTCGGCGGGAAGTTC
>JAIPDR010000115.1 GCA_021737615.1 Desulfohalobiaceae bacterium
GCCTGGACCCTGGCCATAGCCCCGGCCCTGACCGCACCAGGGGCAGAACCAGCCCTGGCCCTCAGGACCGTAGTCCTGCCCGTAGCCCGGGCCATAGTCTTGATTCTGCTGCTGAGCCTGGACCGGGCCGCTGCCGGCAAGCAGCAACAAGCAAATCGTCAATGCGAAAAATGTACGTTTCATAAAAAAACCTCTTCAAATTAGGGTTAGGACCTTACACTGGCCTTACAGTCTGGTGGGGATCCACCGCCTTTTACGCCGGCTTGCCTGTTGCAGATCGGATCGGCCGGGCATAAGCCGTGGTTTACAGCTTCTTGGCATAGGCAGCCGCCTCCAGGCCAGCTACACAGCCCTCGCCGATGGCTTTGGGCACCTGCCAGGGCGGGCCGCAGATGTCGCCGGCGGCATAGACCCCCGGGACATTGGTCTCCTGTTTCTTGTTCGTCTGGATATAGTTCATGGTCTCCGTATCCAGGGCAACTCCCAGATTCGCGGCCAGGGTGGTGGCCCCCTTCGCTCCCAGCTCTATGAAAACGCCCTTGACATCGATTTGCATGCCGTCGTCCAGTTTCAGGCCCTGGACGGCATTATCACCAATAATCTCCACCACCTTTCTGCCCTCGTGAACCGAAATGGAACTCTCCTTTAATTTCTCCATCAGATAATCGACCGTATCCAGCTTCTCGCAGATCAGGTGGACTTCAGCGGCATAGAAGAGCATGGTCAGGGTCCCGCTTATGGCCGCGCTTTCGCAGCCGATGACGGCCACGGATTCTCCCCTGTAGAATCCGGCATCGCAGTCGACGCAGTAGCTGATCCCGCGGCCGAGGAGTCTCTTTTCTCCTTTCAGGCCCAGCCTTTTTCGAGATATGCCCATGGCCAGGACAAGGGCCTTGGCCCTGAAGCTCTTTTGGCTTTCCGCCTTCACGATGAAGCGGTCATTGTCCGCCTGGATGCCGGTCACATCCTCCTCCAAAAAGTCTGCCCCCGATTCTTCGGCCTTTGCCCGGGCCTGGAGCAGGAGGTCCGCTCCCGAATCCCCGTCGATGCAGCAGAAGTTCTCAAGATGCACATTATGGACACTGCTTTTGGGCAGCTTGCCGAGCACCAAAACCGAGACCTTCCGCCGGGCCGCGTGGATGGCTGCCTGGAGTCCGGCGGGACCGGCACCCAGGACAATCACATCAAAGCTTTCCTCGTTCATTTCGCCCTCCTTTATCCGCTTCGGGCTGCCCGGCAAACAGCCCGCCACGAACCGGCATCAAGACGTAACCGGCTCACTCCATAGTGATTACTCCTTATATATTAGATTAAAGCTGCCGCCTCTGAACAGGGGGAGAAAACGGGTAGACTCAGCCTTGATTTCAACCCATGTCCTCTTGACAGTTTCAAGTGCAGCCTCTGCAATATTGATCAGGGCCCGGGCCCTGACCCGGATCTATCCCCTGGGTCAGAATAGGGTCTCACGGGAATGATTTCCGATATCCGGTTTTGAATCTAAAGGGCCGGTCCGGGGGGCGCAAATCGGATGACTGTGTTGACTTTTTATCCGGGCCTTCTATATAATGGGTCTACAATGAGGTTAGCAAAAGAGGACCCGATTAACCGAAACCAGGAGGAACTGCCATGACAAATTATGATTTTCCAGATGTTTGCCTGTCTCAGACCGATGAAGAATGCACTCTCACCCCTCCGGACTTGTCCCTGGCCAGAGAACGGGTGCACAAGTTGCCCGAAGGGTTCACCAAAACCATGATCAAGAGCTTGAGAATGGCCTTTCCCGATAAATTCAAAGACGATGAAGACGCCTACATGGTCTTCGACGCCATGAAGGCCATTATCGCCATGCGACTGGCCAACGGCAACGCTGTCCATCTGGAAGGGTTCGGCGAGTTCAAGACCCAGCAGCAGGGAAATACAAAGCGGGTCGTGTTCAATCCGGAAGAGTGCCTGAACAAAATCTGCTGAGGTTGAGGGCGCTTTTAGCCTGATATTTCCAGCCCGGCTTCGGTCGCTGTCGGGTAAATAATCAGGGGAATAGTTTAAAAAAAGGGCCTGGCCGGGTTTTCCGGTCAGGCCCTTAGGGTTCGTTATAAAATAAACACGTCATAGGTGCCTCTGTTCGAAGTGTGATCCGGCGGCTAGTTTAACAGACCCTCTCATCTCTTTTTGCTTTCAATCGCCTCTTTTACCTTCTGTGAGAGTTCCTCCCAATCGAACGGCTTCTGGATAAACCCAATGCCCAGATCCAAATCGCCCTGCATCTGTTCGTTGACATAATACCCGCTGGACAGGACGACCTTGACCTCCGGATCGATCTCCTTCAAACAGTCATAAGTCTTCCTGCCGCCCATTCCGGGCATGATCAGATCCAGGATAACCAGGTCTATTTCGCTGTGGTGCCGTCTAAATATATCCAGGGCTTCTGGCCCGCTCCCGGCCACATAAACATCGTAGCCGAGACGTTCGAGAAGCTTTCTGGTCACCTCCAGGACATGATCCTCATCATCCACCAGGAGCAACGTCCCCCGACCGTATTCAACAGCTTGCTGCTCGATCTTGTCTTCTCTCATGGGAGGTGGTTCGGTCCCGGAGGCGGGGAGGTAGATATCGAAGCGGGTTCCCTGCTCCAGCTCACTGGAAACGGTGATAAACCCCCCATGGTTTTTGATGATTCCGTAAGCCGAAGCCAACCCCAGCCCGGTCCCTTTCCCTACTTCCTGGGTGGTGAAAAAAGGTTCGAAGATTTTTTGCCTGGTTAATTCATCCATGCCGACCCCGGAATCAATCACGGAAACCCTGACGTATCTCCCCGGGACAACTTTAAAAGGCATTTGGTGATCATTGTCCAGTCTGCAGTTGTCGGTTCGAACAAAGAGGTCCCCTCCATCCGGCATGGCCTGTCCGGCGTTCAGGTAGAGATTCATGAGGACCTGACTGATCTGCCCCCGGTCGACTCTGACCGGCCAGAGCCCTTTTTTGTATTTCTCATGGAATACGATTTTCCTGTTGGTGCTGCTAAACATTTCGTTTTCACGGGGTATGAGTTCGTTCAGATCAACGAGTTCCGCCCGATGCTTGCCCCCCCTTGCGAAACCAAGGAGATCCTTGGTCAGCTCGGTTGCCCGTCTGACATCCTCCTCTATGCCCTTGAGGTGTTTCAAGTCTGCATGAGAACTGTCTTTGCCCATCATCAAAAGGGTGGCCCGCCCCATGATGCCCATGAGGACATTATTGAAATTATGGGCCACGCCGCCCGCCAGGGTCCCCACGGCCTGCATCTTTTGAGCTTGCAAAAGCTGGGCTTCGAGGTTCCTGTGCTCCGTAATGTCCGTAAAAATGCAGTGAGCAAAGCGAAATCCACCGTCTTCATCCAACTGGGCACTGGCGTTGAAGAAGACAACGATTCTTTCACCGCTGTTTTTAATCAGGGTCAGTTCAATTCTGTCCAGGATCCTGTTTTTTTGCAACAATGCGTAATGTTGCTGAAACTGTTCCAACAGTCCGGGATCCAAATAATTGCCGAACCAGCGGCCGATGATCTCTTTCTTCGGGTAGCCCATGGTCTCGAGCCACTTGAGATTCACATCCAGAATACGCCCGTTTTCATCAAGCGATTGACAGGGCAGGGGTATATTTTCAAAAAGGAGACGGAAATGCCGTTCACTCCGGGTCAGATCCTCTCTGGCTTTGACCTTCTCTGTAATATCCACCAGGGTCAGCCGCCATTGGATCACCTCTTCGGCCTGGTTCCGATCTGCTCCTATCTCGGCCTGGACCCAGAAAAGAGTCCGGTCCTCCCTGATGCACTCCAGTTCGAGACTCTGGCTGTCTCCTGTCCTTCCTGCCTGCAACAGGGCCTCCCAATACGCATCCATGCTTCCCTGATGGATAAGCCGGCTGAAAGGCGTGAACTCCAGAAACGCCCGGTCAACAGCGAACAGTTCGACCCCTGCCGTATTGATCCGGGTGACAATGCCCCCGGGGTTAAGGGTCAGATAGGCGCAGGGGGCCAAATCATACAAGTCCAGATAGGCATTGCAAACCTGATTCAACTCCTGGTGAGACTTTTTCAGCTCTGCATTTTGCAACTCAAGCCCGGCCCGATCGATTTTGAGTTCTTCGACCAACTCGATGAGCCCATCCGGAGTCTTTGCCCGGCCCTGGGGCAAAGAATTCAGGAGCTCTTCCACCAGTTGACGCAGTTGGTCGTATCTGTCCTGCCGGTCATTATTGTGGGCGGCGATCATCTCTTCCTCATACCATGGTTTCTTGTGGCCGGTCCATAGCGGCGGCCCACAGTGGGAGGCAACTGCTTGACAGGTAATGATGAAATATAAATTTTGAAAAAAAAGGACGGATATCGAAAGAATAAAATTGGAAAAATTTTATTCTTTTTTGCATGATCGAGACGATCTCCAGGGATAGGCCCTCGATGTTCTGCCTTAAAAACTGAAAGATCACACAGGATAGTGATACAAAGAGGGCGGGGTGCTGTACTGCCGTGCAGTCTTTGTTTCTGGTGGGCCACCAAGGAATCGAACCTTGAACCTTCGGATTAAGAGTCCGCTGCTCTGCCAGTTGAGCTAGTGGCCCAGCCACAACCTCTTTTACGTGGAATCCCGAGGTGCTGTCAAGGGTTAATTTTATCAGGTTTCCGGAAACAGAAGATCTGAACTGTGTTTTATAACATGGAATGGCCATGTTGCTCTCCAGCCAACAGCCATTGCCTCCAGGAGCATCCTTGGATAGGATAACAGGCAGCGAATCACCTATAAAACGACAAGGGGAAACCATGCCTGATCTGAAAAGGCTGGAAATTTTCGCCCGGGAGACGGGAAAAATGGATCCTGCAGGCGGCAAGAACAAATTTGGGCTTCCGGCGGGCAAAATCGCCCGCCGCCTGGTGAAACTCCACAAACGGATCGGGGAACAAGTCTATGCCGGAACATGAAGCGGCCTTTACCTGCAAACGGTGCGGAAACTGCTGTCAGGGTCAGGGCGGGATCGTACTGACCGGGCGGGATGAGGACCGGCTGTCTGCTTTTCTCGGTCTTTGTGTGTCTGTGTTTCGAACCCGGTACACGGAAAAATACGGGAAAAAGCGGGTACTCGCCACTAAGACCGGAAATGTATGCATTTTTTTTGAAGCCAAGAGCGGCTGCACTGTTCATCCCAATAAACCGGACATCTGCAGGAGCTGGCCGTTTTTCCGGGGAAATCTCCTTGATGAACTGAGCTGGCTCATGGCCCAGGACTCCTGTCCAGGAATCAACCCCGGGGTCGGCCACCGGGAATTCGTCTGCCAGGGACTCTGTTTTCTGCAGAAACAGGGTTTGCAGCAACAACCCGGAGCCAGGACCCCGGCCGCCCTGGTGGTCGCTGATCTGTATCAGAAGTTGACCTGAATTCTCTTTGATATCCGCTGGCCATAAACATTTCTCATAAGGATCAGCTGAAGAAGAACCTGTCCGGGGTGAACCGGTTGCTGTTTTTGAAAAGGGGCAAGAGCAGGACCCCGGCTATAAATCCGGCTGCATGGGCCCACCAGGCCACTCCTGCGGCGCTCTGCCCGACCGAGGCCGCAAGCCCTGATAAGAGCTGGATTAAGAACCAGATGCCGAGAAAGACCACCGCCGGAAGGTCGATGAACAGAGGGAAAAACAGGATGGGAACCAGAGTCAGGACAGTGGCCCGGGGGTAGAGGATCAGATAGGCCCCCATCACACCGGCAATGGCCCCTGAAGCCCCGATAACTGGTACCGTGGAGTCGCTGTTGAAAAACATGTGGCCGGCCAGGGCGATCAGGCCGCAGCAAAGATAAAAAGCCACAAAGCGCAGCGGCCCCATTACATCCTCGACATTATCCGCAAAGATCCAGAGGATCCACATGTTGGCCGCAAAATGGAATACCCCGCTGTGCAGAAACATGTGGGTCAAAAACGGGTAGAGTCCTGAGCTGGTGTACCCGACCCACTCGGCCCATTCCGGGTGAAAATACCTGGCCGGCACCACGCCCAGGAGGTAGAAAAGCCGGGTCATCTCTTCTTTGCCCAGCCCCGTCTCATAGATAAAGAACAAGACATTGATCGCGACCAAGCTCCTGGTCCCGTATGGAACATGCCTGCGGGGGATGTAGTCTCGTATCGGAAACATGGTTTCTGTACTCTCAGACAGGGCAGCGGACAATGCCGGTTTTTTGCATCTGCTGGACAAATTCGCGGGTCTTTTCCCTCCTGGACCGGGTCAGGAGCCTGGCCGCGTATTCGGCCTGCTTCTCCAGATCCTCTTTGCTCCCGGTGTTGATGATGACCAGATCATGACCATCTTCTCTCCCGTCCTTCTTGGAGACCGCTTCTGTCTCCAGCCGCAGGACCCGATCGAATGAGTCCCTGCCCACTCTCTGCAGCAGTCCAGCCGGGATTTCCAGGAGAAGAAGCCTGGAACCATGGTTTTCGGAAATAAATTCGCGCATCCTGTGTTCCAGGAGGGGGGCCAGGGTCTCGAAGATGATTTCTGTCTTCCCCCCCCCGGTCCCACCGCCCGCGATTACCCGCATGGGGTCGCTTTCCGGCCGTCCGGGGTCGAAACCAGAGCCCAGGGTTCTCGCAAGCAGCTCCAGTCCGTCTCCTCCGGGCTCGAGAAGCCCGGCCAGCACCGTTTTCCAGTTCCAGACCGGATGCCTCGTCCCGGCCAGCAAACGGCAGAAAAAAGACTTCCCGCTGTCCGGCCCTCCGCTGACCGCCACCGTCTGCGGTCTGCGCTGCAAGCGGACCAGGACCCGCTGGAAATCCAGGGGCACCTGCCTGGAGAAGCTCAGTTCCTCCCTGCTGAGCGGGTGCCTGAAGCCGAGTCGAAACGAGTGCAGCATCTGCCTGCTGACCAGCCTGGCCAGCCCCGGGTCCTTCCTGTGCAGTTCGGCCCACCGGGCCGGGCCGTAAGTCCTGTCCCCCAGGATCGGATGGCCAAGATGAGCCAGATGGACCCGGATCTGATGGGTCCTGCCGGTGATTATCCTGACCTTGAGCAGGCTGAAGGCCTCCCCGGGAAAGACAAAGAGGACTTCAAACATCGTCAGGGCCTCTCGTCCGGTCTTCGGCAGTACCCTGATCCTGGTCTTGGAGTCCGGATCCCTCCCCAGGGGGAGGTTGATCTGACCCCGGTCCCTTTCCGGACGACCGTGAACCAGGGCCAGATACTCCTTGCTGACCCGCCTTTCGGCCAGGTCCTGCATGAGCTGTTCCCGGCACTCTACGCTGAGGGCCGCCAGCATCAGTCCGGAGGTCGACTTGTCCAGGCGGTGGACGATGCCGGGGCGAAGAGGGTCCTGACCCTCGATCTTTGGAAAGGCGGCCAGCAATTGATTGGCCAGGGTGACCTCATTGCAGGAGGCAGCGGGATGGACGCTCAAACCGGCCGGTTTGTCCAAAACCAGCAAGTGCTCGTCCTGCCAGACGATATCAAGGGCACCCGGTACAGGGTGGATTCTTTCTTCGGGGGGGACCCAGCTCAACCTGAGCCGATCCCCGGTCCGAACGAGCAGACTCGGCCGCCTGCAGGGTCTGTCGTTTACATCCGCTCTGCCCGCTTTGATCCACTCGCTGATCCTGGCCCTGGAAACCCCGGTTTCCTCAAGCTCCAGGGCCCAGTACTTATCCAGCCGCAGCCCGGACCGGCCCTGGTCCACGGTTCTGATCAAGTTGTCGGCTGCAGGCCTTTCTTGGATGATATCTGACCTCTCTCTTCTAGACCGGGCTGTAGTCCATTCTCCGCTGACAGGGGATAAAGCCCGCCTCCTGGATCGTGTCTTCGATCTCCTGCCTGCTCATTTTGAAGTCCACCCCGGAAGCGGCCACGACGTTTTCTTCGATCATGGTCGAGCCGAAGTCATTGGCCCCGAAAAAAAGCCCGAGCTGTCCGATCTTGGCCCCCATGGTCACCCAGGAGACCTGAAGATTGGGGAAATTGTCCAAAACGATCCTGGAGAGGGCCAGGGTCCTTAAGTATTCGACGCTGGTGGTCCTCTCTGCAGAAAGCCTGGTGTTGTCCGGCTGGAAGGTCCAGGGGATGAAGGCGGTGAACCCCCCGGTCTCGTCCTGCAGTTCGCGCAGGGCAAAGAGGTGTTCCACCCGTTCCCCGGGGGTTTCCCTGTGACCGAACATCATGGTGGCCGTGGTCCTCAGCCCGAGCCTGTGGGCCGAGCGCATGACCTGCAGCCACCTGCCTGCGCTGCATTTGTTCGGGGAGACCAGTTTCCTGACCCGGTCCACCAGGATTTCGGCGCCGCCCCCGGGGATGGAGTCCAGACCCGAGTGCATGAGCCGCTTCAGGACTTCTTCAGGATCCTGGGAGGAGACTTCGGCAAAGTGGATGATCTCCGGGGGTGAAAACCCGTGGATATGGATTCCGGGGTACTGTTTCTTGATAAAAGCGAGCAGGTCCTCATAAAAAGAGAGGTCAAGGTCGGGATGGTGGCTGCCCTGGAGCAGGATCTGGGTCCCGCCCAGGGCCAGGGTCTCCTCGATCTTTCGGCCAAGTTCCTCCCTGGAGAGGACAAACCCCCCTTCCTGGCCCGGCCTGCGGTAAAAAGCGCAGAACTTGCAGCCGCAGACGCAGACATTGGAGTAGTTGATGTTCCTGTCCACGACATAGGTGACTACGTTTCCGGGATGGATCTCCATCCTGCGCTCATGGGCCGCAGCAGCCAGGTCGAAGAAATCGGCCTCCAGGTAAAGGGACAGGGCCTGCCCTTTCTCCAGCCGGCTTCCCTGTTCCGCCATCGTCAAGATCCTGTTTATTTCCGGTTTGATCATGGTCAACAACCCACCGCCTCGAAAAAACCGTTTCGCTGCACCGGGTTGAGCCCGCATCCCCGGATCATCCCTTCCAGCTCAGAGCGGGACAGGACCTGGGGCGAGTCCGCCCCGGCCATGTGTCCGATCTTCTCCTCGACCACGGTGCCATCCAGGTCGTTCGCCCCGTAGAAAAGGGCGGCCTGGGCCTGTTTCAGGCCGAGCATCACCCAGTAGCTCTTGATGTTGGGGATGTTGTCCAGCATGAGGCGGGAGACGGCGATGGTCTTCAACTCTTCGATCCCGGACAGGGGGGCGATTCCTTTGAGGCTGTTGTTGCTGGTCTGGAAAGGCAGGGGGATGAAGCAGAGGAAGCCGCCGGTTCTGTCCTGAAGCCGGCGCAGGAGGTCCAGATGCTCCAGCCTGTGACGTCTCTCCTCCAAATGGCCGAAGAGCATCGTGCAATTGGTCTTGATTCCCATTTCGTGGGCCTCCTGGCAGATGTCCAGCCAGCGCCGGCCTGAAATCTTCTGAGGACAAATCCGTTCTCTGATCTCCGGGGCGAATATTTCGGCTCCCCCGCCCGGCATCATGTCCAGGCCGGCGGCTTTGAGTCTGGAGAGGACCTGGGCCGTGGATATTTTTTCCCGCTTCGCAAAATGCTCGATCTCGACTGCGGTGAAACACTTGAGAACAGCCCCCGGGCGGAGTTCTTTAAAGAGTTGCAGCATGTCTTCATAAAAAGAAAGGGGCAGTTCCGGATGGCATCCGCCGACGCAGTGGATTTCAGTTATCGGCTCCCGGGCCTGGGACAGGATTCTGGCCCGGACGTCTTCGAGACTGAACTCGAAGGCTCCCTCCGCTTTTTTTGTACGGTGATAGGAGCAGAAGCTGCAGTGGTTGACGCAGATATTGGTGTAGTTCAGCTGCTGGTTCAGGACATAGGTGGTGTCCGATCCGTGGAGACTCCTCCTCCTGAGGTGGGCCAGGCTGCCCGGGACCCCGGGATCGGGGCAGGCATAGAGCTGATCGCCTTCTTCGAGGCTCAGCCGCTCCCCGGACAGGATTTTCTCGTATATCCGGCTGAAACCGTATTTCTTGTAAAAACGTTTATCGATCATAGGCTTGTTTCTCAGCCATCGGCTTTTTTGACTTCCTCCCAGAGTCGGTCCTTGTCCTCCAGATCGAGCCCGTCCCAGTCGAGCCCCTTTTGGGCGGCCAGGGCGCACATGGCCCGAAAACGGCGGACAAACTTCAAATTGGCCCGCGCAAGGGCCCCGCTGGCCTTGATCCCTTGCCTGCGGCCCTGTTCCACAAGGTTGAAGAGGAGGTCCCCGAACTCTTCCTCCTTGGCTTTTGGATCACCGTCCGCGACCGCCCTCTGCCATTCCTGCCACTCCCGGATCAAGGCCTGGTGGTGATCCGCATCGGTCTTCCAGGTAAAGCCGTCTCCGGCTGCCTTGGAATTGAGCCGGTAGGCCTTTTGAAGCGGAGGCAAGGCCCCGGGAACGGCATCGAAAAGGTCTTCCGGCTTAGGCTCCTGGTTGTTGGCCCTCTTTTCCTGTTTCTTGATCGCTTCCCACTGCTGCTGCAGTTCCTGCCGGGTGTCGATGGACGCCTCTGCAAAGACATGGGGGTGCCGTCTTTTCATTTTCCTGACGTTCTCCTGCCAGACCCGGCTGAGCTCCAGCCCCTGCTCCTGATGAAGGAGCACGGCCAGGAAAAAGAGCAGGAAAAAGACGTCGCCCAGTTCCTCCCTGACTCCGGCCCGATCTTTGGACCTGACGGCCTCCACCAGTTCATAGGTCTCTTCCAGGAGGTAGTCGCACAGACTGCCCGGGGTCTGTTCTTTGTCCCAGCCACAGCCGTTTTCCCCCAGGAGCTCGCCTATCAGTTCCAGAATTTCATGTTGATCTGCTTGCTGCATCGAGTTTACTTGCCTGCTTAAAAAGGAAAATTCGAGAATAGAGTTCCTGTCAGCCAGGATTTTGCAAGTCTTCGAGCAGACTCCCTTCCCATTTCTTCTGCAACTCTGCGCTTTTTTCCTCAAAATTCTCCTTCAGCTCCCGGGGCACGAGCCCGGTCAGGTTCCTGGCAAAGAGGCTGATATAGGGGGAAGTCAGGGAGTCGGTCAAAAAAGAGGTCTGGGGGGCCACAAACAGGGTCGTCATAAAGAGGATCAGGGAGCAGAGCAGACCTCCCTTGCCAAGGCCCAGCATCCCACCGCCGATCCTGTCCACCCAGCTGAGCATGACTATGTCCAGAAATTTCCGCAGGATATGAGCGATGAAAATAACCGCCAGCAGGGCTGCCACAAACAGGACGACGTAGCTCACGATTGCCGCGTATCGGGGGTTGCTGATCAGCCGCTGAAAAATCAGAGAGAGTTGTTCGAAGTAGTTGTTGGCAATGATAAAACCGAAGACAAGCCCGAAGACGGAGGCGAATTCCTTGACCAGCCCCCGCATCAGCCCCCTGATCAGGGTGTAGGCCAGAATCGAGATAAAAATGATATCCAGGCTGTTCATATGTTTTCCCCGCCTTTTGGGGATACTACCTGCGCTCAGCCGGAAAATCAAGCAGGGCATCCCGGCCCGGGATTTTGTCTCCGGGTTGTCGGAAATTCATCTCTTGACAGTCCCTGCTCCAGTGCCTACTTTTTTTGCTTTACATAACCTTGAAAAGGAGAGAGATTATGAGTCAAGATATTCGACTGGTGAAGCTCATCAACGGGGATATGGTTTTAGGCAAGATAGACGAAAATCAGGGGAAAATCATCGATCCGGCCACCGTGCAGATGATGCCCACCCAGCAGGGAGGTGTTCAGATGGCCATCCTGCCCTTCGGGTACCCTTTTGACAATGAAATCGAAGGCGAAATCTCCACGGAGCATATCATGTACCACTACAAAAATGTCCCGGATGACCTGAAGAACAAATACCTTGAGGCCGCCAGCAACCTGACGATCTCTTCGGCCAGCGATCTCCAGAACCTGCAGAAGATGGCCGGGGGCGGCGGTCAAAAAGGCGGCAGCCTCAGCGACCTGCTCA
>JAIPDR010000116.1 GCA_021737615.1 Desulfohalobiaceae bacterium
TGCAAGAAAAATATAGACGACCTGGGTGATGGTTTTGCTATCATATTCGGGGATTGTAGACTTGGTTCGAGATATTCACTTCATTGTCAGCCTCAGGCCTCTGGCAGTGCTGACATACTGAATCCACCGAGCACCGACCTTCGACGTCCTTCTGCCTCTTCCCTCTTCACCCTATGCTCTCTGCGCTATGCCTCTTTATCCCAGCATCCCAGCATCTTCCACAACTATCCAGCCAGGGCATCTTCCAGGATATCCAGGTAATCCTGTATCCCGGCCTGCCTTGGATTGGAGGGGTTGGATCCGTTTTGAACCGATGACTCGGCAATACGATTAAACTGACTGCGGTCGATGCCGAGATCCGAAAATCCGGGAAGGTTCAGATTCCTGGAAATCGAGACGATCCGCTCGATGAGTTCCGAGGCCGCCTTCAGGCTGTTCTCTTCCCGAATGCCCGCGGCAACGGCCAGGTCCTTATAGCGCTCGGCACAGACCCGGAGGTTGAATTTCATGACAAAGGGGAGGAAGATAGCGTTGGCCACCCCATGGGGGGTGTCAAAAAGTCCGCCTAAAGATTCCGCCAGGCAGTGAACCGCTCCGACATCGGAATTACCGAAGGCGAACCCGGCCAGGGTGCTGCCGTACATCAGGTCTTCCCTGGCCTCTTTGTTCCGGGCGATATTCTGGTGGGCGGCCTCGATGGAGCCGAGGATGAGTTTCGTTGCCTGCAGGGCGAAGTGATCGGTGATCAGATTGGCCGGCCTGGAGGTATAGGCCTCTATGGCGTGGGTCAGGGCGTCCAGTCCGGTGGCAGCCACCACCGGCTGCGGCAGGGTCGCCAGGAGATCCGGATCGACTATGGCCGCCCGGGGATACATCTGAGGGGATTTGACGGACATCTTGAACCGCCGCTTGGTATCCGTGATCACCGCCCCCCGGGTCACCTCGCTGCCCGTGCCGCAGGTCGTGGGCACGGCCAGCACCGGCAGAGGGGCTGAGGCCAGTTGGACAGCCCCCTCATAATCCTCTATCAGCCCGGGATTGGCAGCCAGGACCGAAGCCGCCTTGGCGGCGTCCAGCACGCTGCCTCCGCCAAGGCCGATGATCAGGTCCGGTTTGAGCCTTCTGGCCAGGGCCCCGATCCTGTTCACGGTCAAGGAGGTGGGGTTCTGTTCAATCGAATCAAAAATTTCTATTATTTTAACTGATTGCCGGATAGACTCCGCAAGACCGGTTTGGGTAAGCCCCTTGTCAGTGATCAGCAGGGGCTGGCCGGACTGCAGCTCGTTGTGGACGATGCCCTGGATACCCTTGATCTCGCCCGGGCCGAAAAAGAGCTTGACCGGCTGGTGAAAGATCATTGCTTCAGGCCCTTTTTTTTGGATAATTTTTTGGCGATATACTGGAAATGGTGACCGTAGATCGCCAGTTCGATGACGTCAGGCAGGGCCCTGATTTTGATGAAAAAAGTCTTGATGATCGTTTTCCAGTAGAGGAGACTGGATCTGGAAAAGATGCCGATCCTCCAGAGGCTCCTGATCATGGCCTTGATATCTGAAGCAGAGAGCCTGGCTTTGGCCTTCGGGTTGTAGTTACGGACAAAGGTGTTGATCCTGGCGTAGTACTCCCTGGGGGAATAGATGGTCTGGACCACTTTCCTGTACCCTTGCAGAAGGGTTTCCCGGCCCATGTTCGGGATGAAATTCAGGCTGCCGTCGGTGTTGTCCCCGCTTGTCTCCTGGAGCAGCCTGCCTTCGGCCTTGAGCCTGTGCCAGAGCCTGGTCTGGGGGGCGGCCCCCAGCAGGCCGACCATGGCCGTGGCCACGCCTATTCTCTGGATAAAATCGATCTGGGTCTCGAAGATCTTCTCGGTGTCGGAATCGAAACCGACGATGAAGCCGCCCATGACCTGCATCCCGTGCTGGTGGATAATGCGGACGCATTCAGCGAGGTCCTGTTTGGTGTTCTGCTTCTTGCCGCATTCAAGAAGACTCTCCAGGCAGGGGGTTTCCAGCCCTAAAAAGACCTTCCTGAAATTGGCCGCACTCATCAGGTCCATGAGTTCCGGATCTTCAGCCAGATCGACGCTGGCCTCGGTGAGCAGGGTAAATGGATAGCGGTGTTCCTTCTGCCAGGCGATGACCTGTCGCAGCAGCTCCTTGACCTTTTTTTTGTTGCCGATGAAGTTGTCGTCGACGATGAAGACCCCGGCTTTCCAGCCGAGGTCGTACAGGGACTGCAGTTCGGTGATCATCTGTTTCGGGGTTTTGGTCCTGGGCTTTCTGCCGTTTAAGATGACGATATCGCAGAATTCACAGTCAAAAGGACATCCCCTGGAGAACTGAACCGGCATGGTGGCATATTTTTTCAGATCGATCAGAGACCACAAAGGGACGGGGGTCTGCCTGATATCGGGCCGCAGGTCCGAGGTATACATTTTTTGCGGCCGTCCCTCGGCCAGGTCCTTGAGAAAGAGGGGTAATGTGATTTCCGCCTCATTGAGGACAAAGTGGTCCACTCCGGGAAAGGACCCGGGTTCGGCGCTGAAGGCCGGCCCTCCGGCGACCACGGTTTTGCCGCCTTCCCGGCAGAGACGGATAATCTCTCTGGCGCTTTCCTTTTGGATCAGCATGCCGCTCACAAAGACCAGATCGGCCCATTCAAGGTCCTTTTGTTTAAGGGTGGTGATGTTCAGGTCCACAAGCCTCTTGCCCCAGTCCCCTGGGAGTATGGCGGCAACGGTCAACAGCCCCAGGGGAGGGAAGGCCGCCTTCTTGGAGACAAATTTCAAGGCTTTTTTAAAGCTCCAGAACGTTTCCGGATACTTAGGGTAAATCAAGAGGATATTCATATCGGGTATCTTTTTTGCTGTCGGTTTTAATGATCACGGCTGATGTCTGTATGGGATGGCCATCTCAAGGACCTGACCCGTTGTCTGAACGAAAAAAAGTGATTGGTCGTAAGCTTGCCTAGATGCAAGGAACAAGAAATTTAAAACCGCGGTCTACTCCAACACATGAGGATTTCAAGATCCTGCAGTGACGAAGGAGATGGGCTGGTTTTCGTCAAGGCACTGCCTTATCGAATATTTTAAAAAAAGATCGAGGCAGTAGCAAGGACTAATTTTTACTCCGATACTTACGCGGCTTGTTTGGGCCAAACTTTTTAGCCAAGACAAAAGCGAGCGCAATAAGTTTCTGCAATCTTTATCGAAGAGCTGCCCACCCCTGCAGCGATAGGAGTTGGGCAGAAGCCGGTTTTGGCTGCAATATCCGGACACAAAAAAGGCAGACGTTGACTCCGATCTTTTCTCTGGCTATATTTTCTCAGCCTTTGTGAGCCTTTTTTTTTGAAGCCTTTACCCCTGTGATCTGTTCATAGGCAGTGATTCAAAAACCGGGTTCATGCCGACCGCCGGTATCACTGCGGACCCAACAAAGGAGGAGAGGATGTATCTTTCTCCGGCAGAATCAAAAGATTCCGGTGCTGAAATGAAACCTTCCGAGGAGAGTAATTACTTTCCGATTTCACCCGAGACGCTCAATCCGCATGCCCTGACCGATTTTAAGGTCTATCTGCGGCACGGCAATCGTTACGTGCTCTACACCAAAGAGCGGGAAGAGTTTTCCGAGCACTTGAAAAAGAAGCTGCACGAAAACGGGATAGAAACCGTCTACATCCCCTTTGACCAGCAGGCTTCTTACGAGTCCTATGTCTTCGAGAACTTCGAATGGATACTCAACGACAGCCAGATCGCCTTGGATGTCAGGTCAAAGGTTTTCCTGGATACCACCAGCAAACAGGTCTGTTCCATCTTTCAAAGCAAGCTGCCTGCACTGGACGAAAACACCCTGCAGGGGATCCATCATATTGTGTCCTCCAGCCTCTCTTTTCTGTCGACGCCGGGGGCCCTGGATAATATCGGGCAATTCATATCCCATGATTACGAGACCTTCACCCACAGCGTCCATGTCTTCACCTATACCATGAGCCTCATGCAATCCCTGGCCAAGGACTGGGAAGAGGGTGCCCTCATCAACGTCGGGGTCGGGGCCCTGCTTCATGATATAGGCAAGATCCACACCCCCAATTCCATCTTGAACAAGCCCGGGAAACTGGACAGGGAGGAATGGGAAGCCGTCAAGCTGCATCCGGTGCATGGCATGCGCATGTGCACCAATGTCGCTCTGTCCCAGACCAGCCTGAACTGCATTTTGTTTCATCATGAAAAATTTGACGGCAGCGGGTACCCGAGCGGCATGAAAGAGGAGGAGATTCCGCTTCCCGTGCGGATCATTACCTGCTGCGACGTCTACGACGCCATTACCTCAAAACGGGCCTATGCCCCTGCCCAGACTCCGTTTTCAGCGCTGAAGATCATGAATAATGAAATGCAGGGAGCTTTTGATCTTAACGTCTTTAAGGAGTTTATCGAGATCCTGGGCAAGGCCGGTGAAAAATCAGGTGCTTGAGATGGAAACAGAGTCAGCCCTGCCTCTGGCAGTTCTGACATATAACTATTTAATATTTATTATAATACACAGGCATGCTGTTATGCTAATGTTGAAGTCCATAACTGCCAGTCTGATCAATGAAGAAACTTACCGTGCAAACAATAGGTCACAGGGTAGAGAACCGGTCACAGGGTTCTCTTGAGCGACCTCGCTTAAAGGCTCCAAGGTTTTCTTAGAAAACCAAGAGCCGGAAGTGTTGAAGCGAAAGAGAGCTCTGTGATTGGTTCGTGGCATCAGCTGAAGTTTCATACGAGGCAAAGGGGACAGGGGATGATCAGTCTGCTTTCAACCAGGGAAGTGGCCGAACTGTTAGGCATACACGAGAAGAAGGTCTACAAGCTGATCCATGAGCAGGGTCTCCCCGGGACCAAGATCACCGGCAAATGGCTTTTCCCCAGGCATCTGGTGGAGCAGTGGCTG
The DNA here is from genome assembly GCA_021737615.1 of Desulfohalobiaceae bacterium. Lineage (GTDB taxonomy): Bacteria > Desulfobacterota > Desulfovibrionia > Desulfovibrionales > Desulfothermaceae > JAABTT01. The sequence continues at coordinate 4,932 of JAIPDR010000116.1, forward strand.
GAAAACAACACCATCAACTATCCCGGTCAACAGGAATACCTGAGCAGGACCCCGGCTCTGTTCGTGGTCGCCGGAAGCAATGATCCCCTTCTGGACCGCACCTTGAACCTGTTCATGGCCGCCTACCCCGAATACACCGCTGTTTTCGGAAATCTGGGCAGCATGGGGGGGCTCAGGCTCCTGCGGCAGGGGTTGTGTCATCTGGCCTCATCGCATCTGGCCAGGGAGGACCTGCAGGACTTCAATTTCTCCTATGCGGCCGAACACCTGGACAGGGCGCCGGCTGTGGTCAATTTCTGCAGACGGGAGCAGGGGCTGCTCCTGGCCAGGGGCAATCCGAAGCATATTTCCTCTATCGCGGACCTGTCGGCGCATAAGGACCTGCGGATCGTGAACAGGTCTCCGGGGACCGGGACCCGGCTCTGGTTTGACAGGGCCCTCAAGGAAAACCGGATCGATCCGGCGGCACTTCCCGGCTACGAAAAAGAACTGCAGCGTCATCTGGATGTCGGTCTGGAGATATTGTCCGGCCGGGCAGATCTCGGGCCGGGGATCAGGACCGTGGCCGGGCTGCTTGATCTCGATTTCCTGCCCATGCACTGGGAGCGGTTTGATCTGCTCATTTCCAGGGAGCGTTTTTTCGATGAAAATATCCAGGCCTTCCTCGGCCTGCTTCATGACGAGCGGTTCCGGGAGCTGGCCCGCGGCCTCGGCGGCTATGATCTCGGCCTGTCCGGGCAGATGCTCCACCCGATCCAGAAAGGGCAGTCGTTGTGAGTGAAGGGGCCTATCCCCGGGCTCCGGTTCTGGCGGTCGGCGGGGTGGTCATCCACAAGGGACGGGTCTTGCTGGTCAAGCGCGGCCAAGAGCCGTCTCTGGGACGCTGGTCCATTCCGGGAGGGCGGGTGGAGCTGGGAGAGACCATCCAAGAGGCGGTGGAGCGGGAAATCAGGGAAGAGACCTCCCTGGCGGTCAAGGCGGGTCAATTGGTCTACCATTTTGAAAGCATAGAACGAGACGAGTCCGGGGGGATCAGATTCCATTACCTGATTCTCGACCTTTGGGCCGGATATGTCTCCGGCGTTCCGAGACCCGGGGGAGATGCCGCGGATGCCGGCTGGTTTACCAAAAGAGATCTTCAGCGTTTCGAGGTCAGCCAACGGACCCTTTACCTCCTTCGATCCGGAATCGACTGGGATGCCGATCCATACTGATCCGGCGCCCACTTTCTTGAAAGGGCGGCTGTGGCCCAGAGCCAGGGAGTCCTTGCCGGAAATACCTGCATAGGATCAGTAAGTACATTGTTCAATTGGAGAAAGCAAATATTGTAATAAGGTCATTCGAGCGAATAGGTAAGGCCTGATTTCATTTCAGCATTTCGATGTTTTTAGGATCGTATTTATCCTATTTTTCAAGGTATTGAAATTGCTTATTACCTTGAAAGACAACAATCCAAACTCTGAGAAAGGTGGATTCATATGCTCCATCGCCTAGCGGTCGGGTTGAGACCCGGAATAGAAGATGTCCAGGGCAAAGGCACGGCCAGGCAGATCTATACCGAGCTCGGCCTGAACCTGGACCGGGTCCGGATCATCAGGATTTATCTCCTGGAGGGGCTGCCCGAAGACTCGGTTCAGGAGACCCTGGACAAGGGTCTGCTCCATGATCCGGTCCTGCAGGAGGCCTCCCTCTCGCCCCTGGCCCGGGATTTCGACTGGATCCTCGAGGTCGGATTCAAACCCGGGGTGACCGACAACGAGGGCAGGGTGGCCAGGGAGACCCTGAAAAACGGGCTGCGACTGGATGCCGAAACCGGGTATGCGGTCTACACCAGCACCCAGTACTGTCTTTCCGGAAACCTGGTCGCAGAGGATGTGCGCAGCATCGCCGCCGATCTTCTGGCCAATGAGCTGATCCAGCGCTATCATTTCAAGAGCAGCCAGGAATGGTACAGGGAACCGGGGTTTTCAGCCGAGATCCCCAGGGTGACCGGGATTTCTTCAGACCGGGTGGAAACCGTTTGCCTCTCCGGGCTTACCGAGCGGGAGCTTGAAGAACTGAGCCGGGACCGGGTCCTGGCCCTTGGCTTGTCCGAACTAAGATGCATCCGGGACTACTACGCCGGGCCGAAGATCAAGCGGGAACGCCTGGACAAAGGGCTGCCTGAAGAGCCCACTGACGCGGAACTGGAGGTCCTGGCCCAGACCTGGTCCGAGCACTGCAAGCATAAGATTTTCAATGCCCGCATCAGATATGAGGATCGGGAGCAGGGGCGGGTGGAGGAGGTGGACAGCCTCTTTCGGACCTGCATCCAGAACCCGACCAGCACCCTGCGGGCCAGGCTGGGGGAGGACGACTTCTGCCTCTCGGTCTTCAAGGACAACGCCGGAGTCATTCGTTTCGACCGCGACTACTCGGTCTGCATCAAGGTCGAGACCCACAACAGCCCCTCGGCCCTCGATCCTTACGGCGGGGCCCTGACCGGGATCGTAGGAGTCAACCGGGATCCCATGGGCACCGGACTGGGGGCCAACCTGATCTGCAACACGGATGTCTTCTGTTTTGCTTCGCCCTTTTACCGGGACCCCCTGCCTCCCAGGCTGCTCCACCCCCACCGGGTCCTGGAGGGGGTGAGAAGGGGGGTGGAGCACGGGGGGAACCAGTCCGGGATTCCCACGGTCAACGGCGGGCTGGTTTTTGACGAACGCTACCTGGGCAAGCCCCTGGTTTTTTGCGGGACCGTCGGTCTGATGCCGGCCAGGATTCAGGGAAGGGCCAGTCATGAAAAAAAGGCCCTGCCCGGAGACCGGGTGGTCATGGTCGGGGGCCGGGTGGGCAAGGACGGCATCCACGGCGCGACCTTTTCTTCCGAGGCCCTGCACGCCGGTTCACCGGCCACTGCGGTCCAGATCGGGGACCCCATTACCCAGCGCAAGATGTATGACTTTTTGATGCGGGCCAGGGACCAGGGCCTGTATAGTGCGATCACCGACAACGGGGCCGGGGGGCTGTCCTCTTCAGTGGGGGAGATGGCCGAAGATACCGGGGGCTGCGAGCTGGATCTGGCCAGGGTCCCCTTGAAATACGACGGGCTGGTCCCCTGGGAGATCCTCCTTTCCGAGGCCCAGGAACGGATGACCGTGGCCGTGCCGGAAAAACACCTGGCCGCTTTTCTGGAGCTGGCCCGGGAGATGGATGTGGAGGCCAGCGATCTCGGCAGTTTTACTGCCAGCGGTTTCTTCCGGGTCAGGTACAACCAGCGTCTGGTGGCCGAGCTGGACATGGATTTCATGCATCACGGCCTGCCCCAGATGGAATTGGAGGCGGTCTGGGAGAGGCCGGCCTCCGCCCCCCTCCGGCTTACAAAAGACCAGCGGGGTCAGCGGCAGGGGATGCTGCGGAGGATGCTCGGCAGGTTGAATGTCTGCAGCCGGGAGTCCATCATCCGGCAGTACGACCATGAGGTCCAGGGCGGGAGCGTGATCAAGCCCCTGGTGGGCGCCCTGTACGACGGCCCCGGGGACGCGGCCGTTCTGAGGCCGGTTCTGGAGCGGGGCCGGGGTCTGGTGGTCTCCAACGGGATCTGCCCCAAATACAGCGAAATGGACACCTACTGGATGATGGCCAATGCCGTGGATGAGGCCATTCGCAACAACGTGGCCGTGGGCGGGAATATCAGGCATATGGCCGGGGTGGATAACTTCTGCTGGTGCGACCCGGTCGTATCCGAGAAGACTCCGGACGGCCGCTATAAACTGGCACAGCTGGTCAGAGCCAACAGGGGGCTGGCCGATTTCTGCCTGGGTTTCGGCGTGCCCTGCATCTCCGGAAAGGATTCCATGAAGAACGACTACGCCATGGGGGATATCAAGATCTCCATCCCGCCCACGGTCCTCTTCTCCGTGATCAGCGTGGTCCAGGATGTGACCAGGACCGTGACCTCCGATCTGAAAAAAAGCGGGGACCTTATTTATCTCCTGGGCCTGACCAGGGAAGAGCTTGGCAACAGCGAGTTTGCCTCGGAGCTGGGCCTAGAAGGCGGCCGGATCCCCCAGGTGGATCTCTTGAGCTCCAGGCAGCGCTATCTGAGCCTGCACCAGGGCATCACCAGGGGGCTGATCACCGCCTGTCACGATCTTTCGGACGGCGGCCTGGGGGTGGCCCTGGCCGAGATGTGCATCGGCGGGGATCTGGGGGCGGAGATCGATATCAACAAGGTCCCGGTGGACGGACCGGGGTTGGGCCCGGAAGAAGTGCTCTACAGCGAATCGGCGGGCAGACTCTTGGTCACTGTTTCTCCGGACAGCCGGCAGGAGCTGGAAAGGCTCTTTGCCGGCCAGGCCCTGGCCTGCCTGGGCCGGGTCGGGAAGGACAGGGAGCTCAGGATCCTTGAGTCCGGCCGGGTCCTGTTCGTGGATACGGTCGGCGAGCTCAGACAGTCCTGGCAGAAGACCCTGAATTTTTGAAGATACATTTTCTTGTTTTGTATAACAGTGATTCAATGATAAGCGTCAAAGAGGGCTGCCTTTGAAGAAAACCCGGCGAAAAAACGGGGCGGGTCACAGTAAAAGCGTCTGGGGCTGGGCCATTTACGACTGGGCCAACTCAGCCTTTGCGACCACGGTCATGGCCGGGTTCTTTCCGATTTTCTTCAAGCAGTACTGGAGCGCCGGGACCGACGTCAACCTGAGCACGGCCCAGCTGGGCTTTTCAAACTCCGCCGCCAGTCTCTTTGTGGCCTGCATGGCCCCGGTCCTGGGGGCGGTGGCGGACAAAGGCTTTGCCAAGAAGAGGTTTCTGCTATCCTTTGCCCTCTTGGGCATCGTCATGACCGCCAGCCTGTTCTGGGTCGAGAAAGGGGAGTGGTTTGCGGCTGTTTGCGTCTATGCCCTGGGGGTTGTCGGATTTTCCGGGGCGAATGTCTTCTATGACTCCCTGCTGCCGGACGTGGCCGGTGAAGACAGGATAGACGCCGTTTCCAGCCTGGGGTTTTCCCTGGGATATCTGGGCGGGGGGTTGCTCTTCCTGATCAATGTGCTCATGACCCGGAATCCGGGGGTGTTCGGCCTGCCGGATGCCCAGGTTGCCGTCCGGGTCTCTTTTCTGAGCGTGGCCATGTGGTGGGCCGCTTTCAGCCTCTTCACCCTGTTCTGGGTCCCGGAAGCAAGGCACTCAAAGCCCGGGCAGAAGACAGCCGCGATTCCCGCCGGATTCAGGCAGCTGTTGTCCACCTTCAGGAAGGTCAAACATCTGAGATGGGTCTTCCTGTTTCTCCTGGCCTATTTCTTTTATATGGACGGGGTGAGTACGATTATCCGCATGGCCGTGGACTACGGACTTTCTCTGGGCTTCGGGAAAAACGAGCTGATTCTGGCCCTGCTTATCGTCCAGTTCGTGGGTTTCCCCGCGGCCCTGGCCTTCGGCCGATTCAGCCGTATTGTCGGGGCGAGGCGATCGATCTACCTGGCCATACTGGTCTACATCGGAATCACCCTGGGGGGGACCATGATGCAGTCGGTGCGGGACTTCTATCTCCTGGCCGCGATGATCGGGCTGGTCCAGGGCGGCATCCAGGCCCTGAGCCGTTCCTATTACTCCAGGCTGATTCCCTGGGACTCAAGCGGTGAGTATTACGGTTTTTTCAACATGCTCGGCAAATTTGCCGCCATCCTCGGGCCGGCCTTGATGGGCGGCGTGGGGCTCATGGTCAGGCAGCTGCTCATGCCCTCTTCTCCAAGCGAACAGGAGCTGGTCCAGGTCGGGCAACTGGCCGCCCGCTGGAGCCTGGGCTCCGTGGTCCTTTTGTTTCTGATCGGCGGGGCCCTTTTCTTCTTTGTGGATGAAGAAAAGGGCAGAGAGCAGGTCTCTTATCTGTCGGCCGGGAAAGGGGCCTCCTGAATGGCGGCCGTCACCACTGACTGCAGTTTGCCGGCCCGGTTGGAGAAGATCCAGTCCATGCCCCGGTTGATTTCGCGAAACAGACAGTTCTTCGAATCGGGATAGGCGGTGCCCACCAGCTGCCCTTGGCCGTGATGCCTGTCTCTGTACTTATTGGAGACGAGGGCGTAATGAGCGGCGATTCCCTTGGAGTTCTTTTCCAGGGCCAGGCGGCTGACCTCTTTGATATTGAACTCGGCGACAAAGACCCAGGTTCTGGGCGATACACAGGGGAGCAGCTCGAACAGAGCCGGATTCAGGGACAGGAGATGATAGTCCAACCCCGGGCGCAATCCGGACAGGGATTGCTGCAGAACCGCGTTCTGCCGCTCCGGGTCGGTGTAGCTCCCGGCCTTGAGCTCGATCATCAGGTGGATCCGCCGGCCGAAGCGCTCGAGCACCTCCCGCAGAGTGGGGATCAAAGGGCAGATGGCCTTTAGTTCGGCCAGGGTCAAGCGGTCTATTCTTTGGTTTCGCCCGAAGACCCTGGCCAGGCTCGGGTCGTGGTGGACCACCGGCTGGAGATCCCTGGTCCAGGTCACATCGAACTCGATGCCCCAGACCCGGTCGGCCGCGGCCTGTTCAAAGGCCGGGAGCGTGTTTTCAAGAATCAGGGTCCCGTCGTGTTCTCCCCGATGGGAGACGAGCCGGCATGACTTGAGCCTTTCCAGGCAGGGCCTGGGCTGGGGACGCAGGGCCTGATAGCTGTCTGCGCTTTTCATGAGCAGGGTTTTTACAGAGTCGGGCACCACCGGCAGCGTCCTTTACTCTCTGAATACAGGGTCGACCCGTCCGGAAAAAGCCATCAGGATTCCTCGGCGATGCGTTGTGTCTCCATCCGGCCCTTGTCGGAGAGCCGCTGATTGGGATCTTCCTCCTTGGGCCGGCTCAGGCCGTGCTGAACGAGATACAGAGCCATGGGCATCCTCCTTGTTGAACCAGTGCGTTTGGGTCTGGACAAAAAGTATT
>JAIPDR010000117.1 GCA_021737615.1 Desulfohalobiaceae bacterium
AGCCCTGAAGACCCGGGACAGACTCCGGGTTCTCTGCCGGAAAATGGACATCCCCTTCTTTTCTTTTGATCTGAGCCGGCAATTCAAGGAGCTGGTCATCGAGCCCTATCTGCGCAGCCACACCAATGGTCTGACGCCCAACCCCTGCGCCCTGTGCAACCGGGAGATCAAGTTCGGCCTCCTTTTCAGGCAGGCCGAAGAACTGGGAGCGGAAAAACTGGCCACAGGCCATTATGCCCGGGCTGCCCTTGGTCCGGATCAGAACCCGGCTCTCTTTCGGGGCCAGGATCCGGCCAAGGAGCAGAGCTACTTTCTGGCCCTGCTGACCAGGAAACAGGTCTCACGGGCCGTCTTTCCCCTCTGGTCCTGGCGCAAGGAGCAGGTCCTGAAAACCCTGCAGGACATGGGGCATGAGGTCCCCCTGAAAAAGGAAAGCCAGGAAGTTTGCTTTATTCCGGACGACGACTACTGCTCTTTCCTGGAGGCCTCAGGGAGAGCCCTGTCCGGACCGGGAGCGATCCTTGACAGCAAGGGACATGTCCTGGGAGAACACCGGGGGCTGCACCGCTACACCATCGGCCAGAGACGGGGTTTGCGGATCCCCTACAGCCAACCATTGTACGTCCTGGCCAAGGACCTCCGGGAAAACACGCTTCTGGTCGGGACAAGAGATGAACTCCTGGCCCCGGGCTGCATTGTCCGGGAGATCAATTGCCTCACGGACCGGGAGCACTGGCCCGAGCAGGTCCTGGTTCAGACCCGGTACAGGCAGCAGGCCGACTGGGCCGGCCTCAAGCCCCTTGACCAGGACAGTCTGGAGGTCCGCTTCCTGTCTCCGCGCAAACCCGCGACTCCGGGACAGGTCGCGGCCTTTTACACCCGGTCCGGACAAATCCTGGGCGGGGGGATCATCCACTAGATGAAACGATTCCACATCTTCACCCAGGGCTGCCGCATCAATCAGTACGAGAGCCAATCCATAAGAGAATCCTGGCTGGGGCAGGGGCTGGCTGAAACAAGCAGCTGGGAGCAAGCCGATATCTTCCTGGTCAACAGCTGCGCCGTCACCGACAGGGCCGTCCAGGACCTGCGCAAGACGGTCCGGAAAATGAACCGCAGCCGGCCCGAGGCCGAAATCGTCATCACCGGCTGCGCAGCCGGACATTTTGCCGAACAGCTCCAGGAGCTTCCCGGTGTCCGTTCGATCATTCCCCAGGAAGCCAAATCAAAGATAGGCAGGATGGGTTTTAAGGGCCGGGAAAGGCCGCCTGAAAGACATTCCCGGGGCAGCCGGAAAAAATTTCCCGATTACAGGATCAGCACCTATCAAAGAGCCAGGCCGGTCCTCAAGGTACAGGACGGCTGTTCCCAGGCCTGTGCCTTCTGTATCGTCCCTTCGACCAGGGGGCCGGCCAGGAGCCGGAACCCGGAAGAGATCCTCCGGGAAGTTTGCAGAATAGCCGATTCCGGATTCCAGGAAGTGGTCATAAGCGGCATCAACCTGGGCCAGTACCGGGCCGGACCGGACCCGGGCCTGGATTTCTGGGAGATGCTCCTCTGGCTGGACAACAGACTCAGAGCCAGGTATAAAGACAGGCTGCGGCTGCGGTTGAGTTCGCTGGATCCGGGCCTGTTGACCGGGGCCGGGCTTGAGGTCCTGGCCAAGGTAAAACTGGTCTGCCCCCATCTGCACGTCTCTGTTCAAAGCGGGAGCACAGCCGTCCTCGAGTCCATGGGCCGGAGCCATTATACACCGGATGCAATCCAGGCCTTTGTCACAGAGCTGGGCGCGGTCTGGCCGAGATTCGGCCTGGGCGCGGATTTTCTCATTGGCTTTCCCGGAGAGACGGAATCGGATTTCAGAGAGACCATTTCCTTGTGCCGGAGGCTCCCTTTTTCCTACGGCCATGTCTTCCCCTACTCTCCCAGGCCGGGGACCAGGGCCATGAAATTTCCAGGCGGCCTAGACGAAGCGGTCAAGAAAGAACGCTCGGCGGCCCTGCGCTCTGTTCTGGCTTCGAAGCGCCGATTTTTCATAGAATCCCTGTTGGCTCTGCCGGGCCTGGAGGTCGTCCTGGAGCAGTCTAACCCGCCGCGCGGGGTCAATGAGTATTTCACGGCCTGTTTCTTCGAGACCGAGCCTTCGACCGATCTTCAGGGCAAAAGGATTCGCGTCAGGCCGGCCCGAAGCACGAAACAGGGCCTTGTGGTCAAGCGGCTCTGAAATATTGTTTTAGGCGCTTAGCAGAAATTTCAAAACAACATGTTGGTCTTTACAAAGCAAACTGCCCCGAAGGGGCCTCTTTTTCCGCGCAGGGTCGCGGAAAAAGCGTAGTGACTTATCCCTGAATCTCTGCAATAAAAAAACAAGAAAGCGTGTTGCCCCGAATGAGTTGAAGCCCTAAATCAGAAGACTATTTTCTTTTTCTTAACCGTGAACGGTGAACTGTGAACCTGGAACCTTCTGGGTTGCGGGCGAAGCCCGCTTTAACAATAATTATGAGCAATCCCAGGATCCCTTTCCCGGCTCAACTCATGCTCTCTGTCCTCTGCGGCCGGGGGCAGGATTTTTACCGGGAACTCTTCGAGCCTCTGACCCGGAAACTGGGGCTGGTGGATTTTGTCTCTGAAGCCCTTGCCTTCACCGAAACCGATTATTATGATCAGGAACTCGGTCCGCCCATAACCAGGCGGATCCTCGGCTTTGCCCCGCTCTTTTCCCAGGATGAGCTGGTTCGGATCAAGCTCTTGACCAACGATCTGGAAGACCGCTTCTCCAGGCCGGACGGGTCGAGGACCTTCAACCTGGATCCGGGGTTGATCACCCTGGAACGTCTGGTTCTGGCCAGCGGGAAGAACTTTTCCCACCGCCTGTACCTGGGCCAAGGCATCTGGGGGGATTTGACCCTGATCTATCAGAAGAAGGCCTGGCAGGTCCTGCCCTGGACTTTCCGGGATTACGCCGGAGAAGATCTCCAGAGGATCCTGACCGCTATGCGAAACCGTTACAAAGAAAAGCTGGAAGCCCTATGATCAAAAGCATGACCGGATACGGATTCTACGAGGGAGAAACCGATTTATTCCGTCATTCCTGGGAAATCAGGAGTGTCAACGGCAAACAGCTGGGGCTTCGCTGGCGTCTGCCCAATGTTGTCAAGGCCTATGAGCTGGACTGGGAAAAAAAAGTCCGGGAACAGGCCGCCAGGGGGCGGGTGGACATCGAGCTGCATCTGGAGTTCACCAGCCCGGAGGCGATGCCCCTTTCTTTCAACCGCAATCTGGCCGAGTCCATGATCAGCCGGCTGGAGGAAAGCGCCCGGGCAGGAGGCCATGAATTTCAACCCGATTACAACCGCTTTTTCAATATCCCCAGTCTCTGGCAGGAAACCGGCCTGCCTGAAGACGACCAATTGAGCCTGCCCCTGAAACAGGGACTGGCCAGGGCTTTGGAGAACTGGGATCTTACCCGGAGCCAGGAAGGACAGGCCCTCTGCCGGGATCTCAAAGACCGGGTCTCGCGCCTGTGCCGCTGGGTCGGCGAGCTGGAGTCCCTGGCCGAGGGTCTGGCCCGGGGCAAATTCGAGTCCTTGAAGACAAGGCTCGGCAGGCTCCTCGAAGACTCCTCCCTGGAGGAAAACCGTTTGTACCAGGAGCTGGCCGTTCTTGCGGACAAGCTGGACGTCTCCGAAGAATTGACCCGGCTGTCCGCCCACCTCCAGGCCCTGGCCGATTCTCTGGAAAGCGGGAACACCGGAGGCAGGGAGCTCGATTTTCTGCTGCAGGAGTGTTTCCGGGAGATCAACACCTGCGGCAACAAGGCCCAGGATGTGGCCGTCAGTCAACTGGTGGTCAAGTGCAAGAATGAACTGGAGAGATGTAGAGAACAAGTCCAAAATCTGGAGTGAGCATGTCCTCAAGAAATCTGTTGAGTATCGGTTTCGGGAATTACGTCGTGGTTTCCAGGGTCATCGGCATTGTCACCCCTGGTTCTTCTCCGATGCGGCGGCTGCGCGAGGATGCCAAGCAGGGGGGGCGGCTGGTGGACGCCACCCAGGGCCGAAAGACCAGGTCGATCATCATCACCGATTCCAACCACATATTTCTCTCGGCCCTCCAGGCCGACACCGTTGGGCAGCGTTTTTCCGATAAGAGAAAAGAGAATGACTAGCCTCAAGACAGGGGTCGCCCTGATCATCTGTTCCCCGTCAGGGGGAGGCAAAAGCACCCTCATCTCCAGATTGATCCGGGATTTTTCCAATTTCTCCTTTTCAGTGTCCTACACCACCAGGAAACCCAGGCCGGATGAGAAACACGGACGAGAGTACTATTTTGTGGACCGGGCCGAGTTTGAAGGCCTGATCGACAAGCATTTCTTCGCAGAATGGGCCGAAGTGCATGCCAACTATTACGGCACCCCCCTGCAGGCCGGACTGGACCTGCTTCGATCCGGGAGGGACACCATTTTCGATGTCGACGTCCAGGGAGCTGAACAGCTGAGAAAGAACCTGCAGGACAGTATCTCCATCTTTATTTTGCCCCCGTCCAGGCAGATTCTGGAACAGAGATTGACCAAACGGGGCAGCGACGACGAGAGAGAACTGGCGGTAAGACTGGAGGCGGCCAGGCAGGAGCTCATCCGGGCCGACGAGTTCGACTACTGGGTCCTGAACCGGGACCTGGAACGGGCCTATGAGGACCTGAAGTCCATTTACCTGGCCGAAAAATGCCGCAGCGTCCGGAACCGTGAGCTGCTCCGGAAAGTCTTAAGGACCTGGGAAAAATAGAGGGCTTCCTGATTCCGGATTCAGGCACAAAGAACGAGAAGAAGCCGTTTTTGCCGCAAGCCTTTGCCAATCTTTGATTTATTCATAAAAGGATTTCCATCTTGCCACTGACCTGGAAGCAGCGCCAATCCCTGGGAGGCCGGGAACCGGATGGACTCGCCTCCTGGGCCGAGGAATTGAACATCTCCCGGTTTTTGGCCAGAATCCTCTGGCACAGAGGCTTTTCCTCTCCCCAGGACATGGATGTCTTCCTCAGTCCCGGACTCCGCCATCTTCCCCCCCTCAAAGAGTGGCCCGACCTGATTCATTGCGCCGAACTCCTGGCCCGGGAAATCGCCCGGGGACGGAAGCTGGCCGTCTGGGGGGACTACGACGCGGACGGGATCACGGCCACGGCCATCCTCATTCATTTTTTCAAGAAACGCGGCATCTCCGCTCCGGCCTACATCCCGGAAAGAGTGGAGCACGGCTACGGCCTGAACCCGGAGGGGCTTGAAGACCTGAAACAAAAAGGCGTCGATCTGATCGTCACCGTGGATTGCGGCATAGCCAACATCCAGGAGATAGAAAGGGCCGGGCAGCTGGGCCTGCAGGTCTTTGTCACCGATCATCACCTGCCGGGGAAGGAGCTCCCCGGGGCCAGGGCCATAGTCGACCCCTGTCTGGGGGACTGTCCCTATCCCCAGGCCTCCGGGGCCGCGGTGGCCTTCCTCCTGGCTGCGGCTTTGAACCGGATTCTGCCCGGAGAACCGGTTGATATCCGGAACTACCTCGACCTGGCGGCCCTGGGATCCATCGCCGACATCGTCGAGCTGAACAAGACCAACAGGATCCTGGTCAAAAACGGGCTCTTGTGCCTGGGTGAGGCCAGACGGCCCGGGATCTTCGCCCTGAAAGAGATCTGCAAACTGCCGCCCACGGCCCCTATGGGCAGCGGCCAGGTCAGCTTCGGCCTGGCCCCCAGGATCAATGCCGCCGGCAGGATGGGTTCGGCGGAAACCGCCCTGCAGCTGCTTTTGGCCCCTGATCTGAGCACGGCCCGCCCTCTGGCCGCCAAACTGGAGAAGCACAACCAGGAACGGAGGCGGGTAGAGAAGAAGATCATTGAAGAAGCCTCTGGGCAGGCGGAAACCCTGTCCGATCATCTGGGCCTGGTGCTCTACAGTCCTGACTGGCACAAGGGGATTGTAGGCATTGCCGCCTCCAGAATCGTGGAGCAGTTCAACCGGCCCGCCCTGCTCTTGACCAGGGACGGTGAAAAACTCACCGGTTCAGGTCGGAGCATCGCCGCCTTCGACCTGCATCAGGGTCTGCAGGAATGCGCTCAGGTGCTGCTGAAATTCGGAGGCCACCGCATGGCCGCCGGGCTCAGCCTGAAAGAGGAAAACCTGGAAGAGCTGCGCCGGATCTTCAATCGCAGCGTTCAAGACAGCTTCGGAGATATTCCGCCGCAGCCGACCATTGAAATGGACGCAGGCCTGAGCCTGGGCCGGGTCGATCTGACGCTCGTCCAGGAGCTGGACCTGCTGCAGCCCTTTGGCCAGGGCAACCCCCAGCCGGTCTTCTGGTCTCCGGCCCTTTCGGTCACCAAGCACCGCTTTTTCGGGCAGAACCACGTATCCATCGAGGTCAGGGACGATCGTGCCGGCGTGAACATGCTGGGCAAGGCCTGGCGCCAGGCCAAAAGCCTCGGTCCAGCGATCAAGGGCAAGGACATCCGGCTGGCCTTCACCCCGAAACTGAACCGTTACAACGGCCTGACCAGCATCGACCTCCAGATCCGGGACTGGAAGGAGATTGGCTGAATAGGTTGGAATACTGGGATGCTGGAATGCTGGGATAAGAAGCAAAGAGCATAGGGCATAGGGCATGGATGCCAAATTTTCCACCCAGGCAGTTTCTCTTTTAACCAATCTGAAATGGCCTGGGGTACATTTTGGTCAATAAGAATCCTTCCAAGTTCTTCAGGCACGAGCAATCACCATCGCTTCGTCAATTACAAAAGCTGCATATTCAAGGCCGCTTCGACAGCCGACCTCCTTTATAAAACTTCACCGTAAGGTATTGAAGTTTCTGACTCGATCAGACTGGCAATGGCCAGAGGCAGGGCTGACTCCTGATATCTGCCCCACCGCCCCCCTGCCCCTTCTTGCCGTCCACCGTCCTCTGTCTTCTTCCAATTTCAGCATCCCAGCATTTCTCTTCACCGTCCACTGCCCTCCGTCCATCCGTCCACTGCCCTCCGTCCATCCGTCCACTGTCCTCCGTCCTCCGTCCTCACTCCTCACTCCTCACTTCTTGCTCCTCCATCTCCAGATAGTCGCCCAGGATCTTCTTCAGGCCGAAGCCCGGGAAGTTGACCTGATATTGGTTCGGGGGGGTGAACCGGACCACCTTGCCCCGTCCGAAGATCTTGTGCCGGCAGTGGCCGAGCTTGTCCGGTGAAACCCGTCTTTTTCCGCCCTCTTCCGGCCCTTGCGCCCCTTTCTTGTTTTTGATCGGCCGATGGGCGAGCAGGGTCCCGGTCATGTCCTCCCGGAACTCCTCGAAGCGGTCAGGCGACAGCTCCTGGACAAAGGGGCTGGGCAGCGCGGATTCATGGAATCTCTGGTACCGGTTGTACAGGGAGTCGGGCATGCAAAGGCCCAGGTATTCCTTGGCCCTGGTGCAGGCCACGTAAAACAGCCTGCGTTCCTCCTCCATGCCGAACTTGTCCATGAGGGCGTGTTTCGAGGGGAACCGCTCCTCCACCAGGTCGAGGATGATGACAGCCTGCCACTCCAGGCCCTTGGCCGAATGGACGGTGGACAGGACCAGGTTGTCCTCCAGAGGATCCCGCTGCCCGAGCTGATCCGGATTTTCCAGGCAGAGGTCGGAGAGGAAGAGGTCCAATTCCTCATAGGCCGCGGCTATCTGGGAAAGCTCGTCCAGCCCGGCCTGCCGCCTGGGATAGTCGTCCGGGAAGCGGCTTTTGAGCAGGGGCTGGTAAAACTCCAGGACCTGTTCCAGAAGGACAAAGACCCGCTTCTTTTTCTGCTCCTGCAATCCATTGATGAAGGTCACGGCCCGGTCCAGGTCCTGATTGGAACGGCGGCTCCTGGCGAGATAGGCGCCGTCCCCGGAGACGATGCTGTCGTAGAGGCGCTGGCAGGTCTTGGGCCCCACCTTGGGGATCAGGCTCATGACCCGCTGCCAGGCCGGCAGGTCGGCCGGATTGGCCGCCAGGCGGAGATAGGCCAGGACATCCTTGATGTGGGCCGCTTCCGTGAATTTCTGTCCCCCGAATTTCTTGAAGGGGATCCCCTGCTTGTTCAAAGCCACTTCCAGGTTGTAGGACTGGAACCCGGCTCTGAAGAGGACCGCTATTTCATGCAGGGGATACTCCCGGGCCAGTTCCTCGATCTTGTTCAGGACCAGCCTGGACTGGCTGTGATCGCTTATCGGCCGCAGGAGCTGTGGTTTCTGCCCGTCGCTTCTCTCGGTGAAGAGGTTCTTTTCATATTTCTCCTCGGCCCTCTCCAGGATCTGATTGCTCAAGCTGAGGATGGGCTGCACCGAACGGTAATTCTGCTCCAGTTTGATGATCCTGGCCCCGGGAAAGGCTTCGGAAAAGCGCAGGATGTTGGCCACTGTGGCCCCGCGGAAGGAATAGATGGACTGGGCGTCGTCCCCGACGGCCATGACGTTTCCCCCCGGCCCGACCAGATTGGAGACGATCCTGCCCTGGACCAGGTTGGTATCCTGGTATTCGTCCACCAGGACGTGCTGATATTTAAGGCGCAGGAAATCCCTGATCTCTTCATGTTCCGTGAGCAGCTTCTCACAGTAAAAGAGTAGATCGTCGTAGTCCAGGAGGCCGTATTCCCTCTTGAACCGGGAGTAGGAGTCGGCTATGGCCTGCAGATCTTCTCCATAGACCAGAAGATGCCTGGCTTCGTTTTCGATCAGAGTCTGCAGGCCGAGCTCCTTGTTCCTGGATTTGCTGATCAGGGAGGAGATGGTCCCTTTCTTGGGAAAGGAGCGGTCTCCTTTGCCGATGCCCCGGCTCTCCCTGACCTGGGCCACCACCTGTTCCGAGTCCCCCTTGTCCAGGATGGTCAGTTCTTCAGCCAGCCCCAAGGCCCGGCTGTACCGCCTGAGCATGGCATAGGCAAAGGAATGGAAGGTCCCGCCCACCACCCCGTTCAGCCCCTGGCCCAGAAGCCGGCCGGCCCTGTTCAACATCTCCTGGGAAGCCTTGCGGGTAAAGGTCAGAAGCAGGATGGAGCTGGGTTCCAGGCCTTCGCGGACCAGATGGGCCAGACGGTAGACAATGGTCCGGGTCTTGCCGCTGCCGGCCCCGGCGATGACCAGGACCGGGCCCTGGCTGGCCATGGCCGCCTTGAGCTGGGCCTCGTTCAATTCTTTGCGGATATCGAAGCGCATAGTATCTCGGTAACTTGGTTTTGCAGCAGCCGCCATTTATGTCCGGCAGGAAACGATGTTCTCATTTCGTTTTGTTTCGTATATATCATAGGCACTGGTCTGTGAACTCCTGAAAATATTTTACCACCTCTTGCCCCGCCTGCCTGACCGACTCGATCCCCGCCCCCTGGCTGTCATAGCAGAAGACATCTCCGGGGGTGTGGGTGCCTCGCCTGCCGAAAAATCCGAAAATCTCCTTCCTGTCGAACTTGGCCTTGAGGTCGAAACCCGGCCCGGGCACGCAGACCAGATCCGGCTGCTGGGGATCGCCGGGCCCGGGATAGAGCCGATCCCCGTCCAGGACCTCATCCAGGACCGGTGTTTCCTCGAAACAAAGCCGCCTGAGCCCGGCCTTGAGGTCCTCTTTCAAGTTCAGGGCCTGGTCCGGGGACAGGAGGCCCCTGGCGAAACGCTGCCTGCTGTGCACATAGATCCGCCCCGGGTCCAGGGCAAAGGCCTTGGTCCCGGGGGAGAGAGATTCGCAGTCCAACTCATGCCTTGCCTCTTTTTCCAGGGACAAAAGCCCCTGCTGCCTGAGCCAGGCGTTGAGGTCGACCTCGGTCTTGAGCCCGGTGAAGCCGTGATCGGCCAGGACCAGGAGCCGCTTGGGATCCGGCAGCTCCTGCCAGCGGTCAAGGACAGCGCCGATGAGCCGATCCCAGTGCTCCAGGAGCTTAAGGCAGGGTTCATGCCAGGGATCTTTTGGATCGCTCAGGGCCGGAAACAGGAAATGGCCCAGACGGTCGGTTTCGGTCAAGACCAGGACGAAGAGGTCCCAGGCCAGATCCGGCCAGAAAAGCTCCACGGCCCTGGCCCGGGATTCGAGGGTGAGTTGCAGTTCGCTCAAAAGGAAGCGAAAGTCATCTTTGCCCTTGCTGGTATCCGCCTCCAGCCTGTAGCCTTCGGCCTCGAGCCTGGGAAGCAGGAAGCGGGGGTAGACCGCCTGCTCCAGATCCAGGGCCGGGAACCCGGAAACGAGCATTCCTTTCATGGGCCGGGCCGGATAGGTGTTCGGCAGGTTGATGACCCGGCTGACCAGACCCCGGCGGCCGAGACGGTCAAAGATGGTCTCGGTTTTGACATTCCCGGAGTCGGCCAGGCCCATGCGGTAGGTTTGGGGGTCCAGCCTGGTAAAGCCGTAAATGCCGTGTTCTTCAGGCCCTGCACCTGTAAAGAAGGAAGTCCAGTTGACCGGAGACAGCTCGGGCAGCTCCGCCTTGATCGGAAAGCAGTTCCTGGATCGGGTCAGGCTCCCGAGGTTGGGGAAACGGCCCGAGGCTCCCAGTTCACAGGCCAGGGAGTACGGCAGCCCGTCCAGCCCGAGGACCAGGCAGCGGGGACGACTAGCGGCTTGCATGTGCGGGAATATACCAGGAACGGTCTTGATTGGCCAGAGTTCAAAATACACCTATCCATTTTGAGTTTAGGTATGAGATCTCGTCGACCATCCAAAAAACCGAAAATCAACGAATTGTTACGATTAGGTGCTCATCCGCTTATACTTTGAAAACCGCAAGTTTCTAAGCTGAAGGGAATGCAGAAGTTTTTTTATCCACTAATCTTCACGAATTTTCACTAATTCCTACAGGCCTGATCGGCCTGAAGAAAGGTTAATCCCCTGCGTGAAGTTTTTACTCCGCGATAGCGGGATGAAACATTCCTGCCTGCGATCAGCAGGCTGGAAAATCTCTTTCTTTATTCGTGCCAATTCGTGAGCATTCGTGGACAAAATTCTTTTTTCTTGAGCATTTTTTGTATCAGCAATTTGCAAAGTATCGGTGGAGGACTACTTACGATTAGCAGAAGAGAAATTATTTGACTATGCCCCTGTCTTTGGCTACCTTTCGTATTCAGCCCGGGTGGCGGAACCTGGTAGACGCAAGGGACTTAAAATCCCTCGGTGCAAAGCACTGTGCCGGTTCGAGTCCGGCCCCGGGCACCACAATTGATTGGGGTTTTCAAAAGCTAAGACTGCTATTAGGAGGCCCTTATTTTTTTGCTGACTGCAATTTGTCCCCACAATAATTTTTTTCCTATGGGTCAGATAAATGCCGGCCCAAAGTCCAATTTTCCCTCCCCCACGTCTTCTAGAGGCGCTCGTCCTTCCTCCAGGTGAAACCGAGTTCGGTCAGAAAGTCTTCGGGTTCTTGATCAAGGTCTGTCGCTTCCTCCCTTTCAATGACAGCTATATACGCAGGAGATGTAGTTGAAATCCAATAGCGCCTTTTGGCTTCTTGATTGTTCATAACTCACTTCCTTTGTCTTTTAAGGTCCTTTTGTCCTCAACCAGACCTTTTGACCCTTGAGCCCCATATTTGATGCGGCTGCAAAAAATCTTTTTGCAGCCGCCAGTGGTCAGAAATCAGAGGTCAGCACTGCCGCTTGTCGGCCAGGCCGAACAGTTTGATCATTGAAGAAACTGAAGGTTTGTAACAACCGTTCGCCAAGCCTCACTTGATGGAAAGGCAGATTATGGGGATGGATGGTGAAGGCAGATGAGTTTTTCTTTTTTGCCCAGCGAAGTTCCTGGGCAAAAAGCGCCATCGCTGGCGAG
>JAIPDR010000118.1 GCA_021737615.1 Desulfohalobiaceae bacterium
TGGCCGAAGCGATAAAGACCCCCACTGCCTTGTAGAAGGTGATGCTGATCCCCGAGGCCCGGACCGCCTGGTCGTTGTCCTTGACCGCCCGGAAAATGAGCCCGAGGTCCTGATTGACCAGTCTTCTGACGGCAAAAAGCGCGAAGAGGACCGCGGTCAGAACGACGTACTGTTCGACCCAGTTGTTGGCAAAGCTGTCCAGACCCATGATCCCGTCGGTTCCGCCCAGGATGTCCAGGGCCTCGATGACCCGGCCCAGCATCAGGGGATACATCAGGGTGATGATCGCGAAATAGACCCCCCGCAGGGGAAGGCAGGGCAGAAGCAGGAACGTGCAGATGGCTGCTCCCAGAAGGGTGGCCGCGGGTATGGTCAGGATGATGGGCAGGCCTAGGGAGACATTGAGCAGGGCGGTAATATAGCCTCCGACCCCGATGAAAAAGGCCCCTCCCAGCGAGACGAGACCCACGAAGTGGGCCAGAAAGTCAAAGCTCAGGGCCAGAAGGGCGTAGATGCAGACGATGGAGACGACTCGCTGCCAGTACAGGCCGGGAACGAGAAAGGGCAGCAGGAGCAATCCCAGGATCAGGAGCAGCCTGGGCAGGATGAGGTAGGACAGCTCCCTCCAGGACATGAGGGCGTAGAGACCGTCGGAGCGGATTTTGATCCCCCGGTCCAGTCGTTCCTTGCGTTTTTGGTCTTGATTCATCGATTGTACCTTTCCAAAAGGGATTTATCTGCTGTGAAATACAACTTGTTGGTTCACAAAAGGTTTGTCTTGGGCACAGGCTCAGCTGTAGCTGTATAAATTCAAGAACAATTTTTCTAATATCCAGTTTTCCCCCGGACGCTTCGTCCGGGGGAAAACTGGATATCAGACCCTTTCTTCCAGTTCCTTTTGTTTGCCGAACAGGCCGGAGGGCTTGATGATCAGGGTGAGGATGATAGCCAGCAGGGCGATGACCATCTGGAAATGTGTTCCCAGATAGACCACGGTCAGAATCTGGGCAAATCCGATGACAAAGGCGGCCAGGACGGCCCCCATCCAGCTGCCCAGGCCGCCCACGATGCATACGGCAATAGCCAGGATCAGGACATTGTAGCCCGCTTCGACCACGATGTTTCCCAGAGGCAGAAGCAGGGCCGCCGCCAGAGCGGCCAGCATGGAGCCAAAGGCCATGGCCACCACGGCCATGCGATCGGAGTCGATGCCCAGCATCAGGGCGGCCCGTTCATCCTGGGCCATGCCCCGAAGGGCCAAGCCCAGACGGGTGAAGTGGGTGAACAGCCACAGGAAGAGGACCACCGCCCCGCCGATGCCGACCACCAGAATCCGGTGCCAGTCCACCGGTATTCCGGAGATGAAGACGGTGCCTTCGACAAAGGAGGGCAGGGTGTAGGTGGACCCTTTGAATCCTCCCCAGCGCAGACTCTCCAGAATGGCCAGCCCAATGGCGTAGGAGGCGATGATCTCGGAAATGGACATTCCCCGGACTCTGTAGAGCACGAACTGGTAGATGGCGGCGCCGATCAGGCCGCTTAGGAGCATGGAGCAGACGATGCTGACAAAGTAATTCAGGCCCAGGCTGTGGAACAGGCTCCAGGTGATGAAGCCGCTCAGGACATAGATCGCGCCATGGGCGAAGTTGGGGACGCGGCAGATGCCGTAGACCAGTGCAAAGCCCAGGGCCATGAGGGCCAGGGCCATGCTGTTGACCGTGCCGTAGATCAGGATATCCATGGTTATTCCATCCACGGAGGCAGGAGGATTTCGCCGGTGGCGATACTCTCGGGGAAGACCACCACCCGTTTTCCGTCTTGCCACTGCAGGATGCTGCCCACGGCTCCCTCTTCAGGATCCAGGGCGGGAATGACCTGGTGGCTTTCGGGATCGAAGCGGAGCCTGCCGTAGACACCCATCATATCGGTTTTTTCCAGGGCCGAGACCACCTGGTCGGAATCCAGGGTTCCGGCCCGTTCTATGGCCTCCTTGAGGACATAGACCGCCATGTAGCTGCTGGAGCTGCCCAGCCCTTCTGGTTCGATGCCCCATTTTTCAGTGTAGGCCCGGTAGAACTTCATGGTCCAGGGAGTGGCCTCGGAGGGGGCGTTGCCGGCGTTGACTACATTGCACAGGGTGTATTCACCCTTTCCCTCGGTCGCCTCCCAGAATCCCGGCTGTTCCGCCGCGGCCAGGGTGGAGCCGAAAGGCAGGGCCTTGATTTTCATATTGTACCACTGCTTGAGAAGGATGGCACTTTCCGGCATATCCATCCAGATGTTCAGGATATCGGCCCCGGAGCGCCTGGCCTTGAGCAGGCCCATGGAGAAGTCGCTGGTACCGGTGGGGAAAATTTCCAGGCCAGTGACCTCGAAGTCTTTCTTGGCGGCCACCTTGCTGATGATCTCCCCGGCCGCCCGGGCGTGGGCCACGTCCTGGACCATGACAAAGATCTTGTTCAGGCCGTATCTCTCCCGCAGGTTGACGAAGCTGGTCAGGATCTCACCCACAAGCTGCTTGGCTTCCCCGTGGATCCGGAAGCTGTACTTGTATTTGTCGTAATTTTCCTTGACCATGGCGTGATACTTGGGAGTCAGGACCCCGGTGGTCACGATGGAGACCTTTTTGTGTTTCGAGAGCAGAGGCATGGCTGCCAGGGCGGCTTCGGAGCGTACCGGGCCGCCGAGAATGAAGTCGGCCTTTTTTTCCAGGATGAGTTTTTCCACTGCCAAAAGTGCCTCACTGACAGGCACTCCCGGTTCCAGGTCCCGGGTGTCGATGACTTCCACTGCAAAGGGGCGTTTTTCTCCCTGGACCTCGACCCCGCCCTGGGCATTGATCTCTTCCACGGCCAGTTTGATCCCCCGTTCAGCGTCCCAGCCGTACAGAAAAGAGGTGGACAGGGGACAGCCCAGAATGATCGGTTTTTTGGCGATTGCGCTGGAAGCGGTGAAAAAAGCGGTTAACGAAAGGATACCAAGGGTCGTCAGGACCGTAACGATAAGAGTCCGTCTTGTCTTCATGACCATGCCTCCTTGCCTTCTGGTTCCCCTGGGCTGAAAATAGTTCAGGGGCAAAGCGTTTCAGGACCGGTTTCTATCGCATACCAAAGTACTAGTCTTCTATTTAGTATACAGTATTCCAATCCGGATGACAAGGGGGCAATCAGGAACCGAAAAGAGGCGGCTCTCTGGCTCCAGGATCTCGATCTGCGGTCGACAGGAGGAGACAGCAAATATGTCATAACCCAGGGGCATGGGTTTTAGTATACGTAGCGAAACCGTCCATTGGGCCGCTTCAGGCTCCAACCTCACGCCCCGCTGTCATGCCGAAGCGCACTCCGAGCCTGAAGAAATTTCCGGATTGCGTCTTCTTGTTCCCTGACCTGTTCATAGCCGATATCAATGGTCCGGTTGATCCTCTTCTTGTTTCGACTGATAAATCTGACCGGCAGGCGCTTTTCCGGGGCGATGATCATCACCCGGTCGGGCTGCTGTTCGCAGTGGGTTTGGAGAGTGCTGACGGTCTGGGTATAGTTCTGCTCAGTCTCCTGGAGCTTGGCGAACATCCATTCGTTCTTGGCAAAAAATCGGTAAAAAAGTCCCTTTTCCAGAAACCCGGGTAACATATGTCCTGTGCCCAGAGGTCTGGTCAAAAAGACCAGGACGCGGTCAACCGGAAATCTGAGGAGTCGATCTAGCGGGAGAAAGTTGATCAGACCCCCATCCACGCATTCCTGCTGATCGACGCGCACGGTTCCCAAGTAGCATCCCGGGACGGCCATGGCAGCTTTGAACACGGAATAGATATCCGGGTGATCTGCCGAAAAGAGGGTCAACTCCCGCTGCTTGAGATCGGTTGCGGCAAACAAGGCCTGCATGGGGTTTTCCTGCAGCTGTTTCCGCGAGAGGGGATATTTCTTCTGAAAGACCTCGTCCACCAGATAGTCGATATTCAGGATCGGTCTGTCTTCGGACAAAGCCAGAGAAGCGGCCGGATAGTTCTTGTACTGGACTAGATAGGCCGTGTCCAGCTCATGCCTCCAGACCCATTCCATGTCCCTGCGTTGTCCTGCCTTGAAATAGGCCAGGCTCGGGACGCTGGCCGAAACAGCCAGACCGTAGTCGAAGGAATTTATTCCGGCATCCATGAGGGCCATGAGCCCGCCGGCAACAAACCCGGCCCGCATCCCTCCGCCTTCCAGGAGAAGGGCCGTTCCCCTGCCTGGAGAAGCGGATGGTGAAGGTGAAAAATCGCATGAATTTTTAAGTAGCATACCCTCAGCAGCCTCCTCGATTTGGATTGATGCCGCACCCGGAAATACCGGGCCTTTCATCCAGCTTGACTATTTACTGAAAAAACGGCTGAAATCAGTGTTTGACGGCGTTATTGCAAAAAAACAAAACTTGAATCGGTAGACATCGTTTCGATTTCAAGTTATTTCTATTTTAAATATAGCCTGATGAATTCACAAGTGATGATTTGTACTAAACGCGCTTCACTGTTCAGCCTGGTCATCGGCATCCTTCTGGCCGGGTTCCTCCTTTGCCCCGGCCTCTTGGAGGCTAAAACCCCGGGTGAATACCGGACTCTGAAGATTTTCTTCGAGAACGACCTCTTCGGAAACACCGACAAGTACTATACCAATGCGGTCCAGCTCACCTGGCTGTCCAAAGACCTGGCCGGATACAAGGAAGATGTCCGTCTTCCCCGCTGGACCCTTCCCATCATTCGGCGGATCCCCTTTGCCGATCACCCGGACAGTATTCACAATGTCGGCCTGATCCTGGGGCAGCAGATCTACACGCCCTCGAATATCGAGAGCAAACGCCTGCTGAAGGATGACCGTCCCTATGCCGGTTTTCTTTACGGCGGTCTGGCCCTGCACAGCAAGACCGAATCGCGTCTGGATACCATGGAGATCGTTTTTGGGGTGGTCGGCCCCTCAGCCTTGGGCGAACAGGCCCAGAACGGCATACACCAGCTCAGATCCATTGTTGAGGCCCAGGGCTGGGAGCATCAGCTCAGGGACGAGCCGGCCCTTAGCCTGTCCTGGCAGCGCAAATGGCGGAACTGGAGCTGGGAGGCCGACAGTCTTCTGGGCGCCGACCTCTTGACCAACAGCGGTGTGGCCCTGGGCAATGTCAGGACCGGAGCCAATTTCGGCGGGGAGTTTCGTTTCGGCTACAGAATTCCCAGGGATTTCGGCTCGGACGTCATCCGGCCCGGAGCCGGGGTGAGCGCGCCGCTGCCCTCGGATCAAGCCCGGGCGACCGGGGGCAATTTCGGCCTGCATGCCTTTGTGGGGGCTCAGCTGGAGGGGGTGGCCAGAAACATCTTTCTGGACGGCAATACCTGGAAGGGCAGCCACAGTGTCGACAAGAAACCGCTGGTGGCGGACTTTTCCGTGGGCCTGGCCGTGAGCTTCGAAACGGTCAAACTGACCTATCGGCATCTTTTCAGGACCAAGGAATTCGAAAACCAGGAGCAGGGCCAGGTCATCGGATCCTTGACCCTGACCTGGGCCTTTTAGGACCATCCATATTCCCGAAAATACCCGTTTTCTCACCTTTTTCTCCTCCCGTTTTTGTTTTATACTGGTCACTATTTTAAGGAAATTTTACAAAAGCTTAAGCTCCGTCAGCCGCCGATATGTATGTGTTCTGCTCCTTGCGGAGGTTGGGCAATCGCCGAGAAACAGCTTATTGTCCGATTTTAATCGGAGAAAAGGTCTGCTTCGAAAACCTGTAGACCATGTGGAGAGAAAAGATGAAAAGGATGTTGCTGTTAACGGGCATGTTGTCACTGCTGGTTGTTGCCTCGGGATGCAGTCCGATATCCCGGAATCTTCAACAAAAAGCCGAACAAGGGCCGAACTTTGAGCAGGTTTCGGCAGATCCGCTGCGATTCGCCGGTGAAATTGTAATCTGGGGCGGGTATATCCTTGAGAACCGGGCTGGAGAGGACCGAAGCAGGCTGACCATACTTCAAACCCCGTTGTCCTTTTACGAGGCGCCGAAGTCAAAGAGGACTTCCATGGGCAGATTCATAGCCTTGGCCGATCGAAGATTGGAACCAGAGGTCTATTCCGAGGATGTTCCGGTGACCGTAGCCGGCGAGATCGCCGATTTCACTCAAACCCTTGACGCTGAAAGCGACGGTGCCATTCCGGTCCTGCAGGTCAGGGAAATCCATGTCTGGAAAGATCCCTATGATGACTGGTACTACAGGCGGTACCGATACGGTCCTTATGATCCCTATGGTCCCTACGGCCCCTATGATCACTGGAACTGGCCGGGGCACCGCCATTTCAACGAACCCTTTTATCCCTATCGCTACCGCTAAAAGGACAAATGATCCGGCCGTGGCCATGGATTCCTTAATCAGAAGCAGAACGGTTTCCGTCTCTTCGGGAGTTCGTTATGAAGACCTATTTCGTGTACAACAAGGACAAGGACGCGGACTACATAGTCATTCCGTATCAGGCGGTTCTGGCTGCAAATCCAAAGGTGTTCGCAGACTTTTTGTATGCCGAGGATTTGTCCCTGAGAAAAACCGAGTTTCCGCCGGTGTCGTCACCGGAGGACTACGGAGAGGTAGTGGCTGTCCTGGACAAGCATCACCTGCAGATCCTCAATTCCGACCTCTGGGCTGATCGAAAACAGGCTCTGGAGTGGTGACGATGCTTGCAGCAAACGACGCAATTCGACTTTTGCCTCCCGGTCTGAGGCAGGTGATCCAAGCCCGAGAAAGCTGTCAATTTTTTTCCAGAATGGAGATGTAAAGGGCGTTGGTCCTGGGGCTGGGAGCGAGGCCGAGAAAAGATTGAAGCTGTTTTTTAAATTTCATGTAAATGGCAATGGCTTCTGAAGAACGTCCCTGCTGTTGGCAACAGTACATGAGCTCCCGGTACAAACCTTCCTTCAAGGGGTAAATCTTCAGGCCGCGACGAAACATGGCTTCGGCATCAGCCCATAAACCGCAGGCTTGCAGATAGTTTCCCGTCTTATAAACAGCTTGAAGCAATGTCTGCTGGAGAAGTTCTTGAAAGGACCCAGCCCAGGGTTCAAGATCACTCCCTGTAAAAGAACCCTTATAGAGGTTCAGGGCGGCATTGGTCAGGCGAAGCCCCTTATCGGGATCACCATCCTGCCAGGATCGTTCGGCACTGTCGAGCATTTCCCGCAGCACCGCAACATCTATCCAGATCTTGCTCGAGTCTATACAGAGCCGGCCGTTCGACAGTTGCAGGGCATCTTTGATCTGGAGCAATGTACGCAGTCTTTGCAGGGCCGGGGTAAAGGCATCCTGGGCATCGGAAGCGGACAAGTCGGGCCAGAGCGCATCCTGCAGTCTTGTCTTGGCTACATCTTTTTCGCCTAAAGCAATGAGGGCCTGTAGCAGTCGCAAAGACTGTTTTTCGTCTTTCTCCTCGATATTCAATTTCTGGTTGCCGCAGTAGATCCGGAATCGGCCCAGGGTATAGATGCACAGAGGCCAGGGCCATTTTTCCGGGTTCTGTCGGCGGGGCGCCGGAATAAGTCCTCTTTGCCGCATCAGGCCCTGGACATACTCTGTTTCAATACCATGCTCCAGGGCCAGGTCGCAGAGCCTGGCCATAACCCGAGGGCGCCAGAAAATGGTGTTCCTGTACCCCTGGACTCGACCCAACCTCAGAGCCTGCCGCAAAGAGTCGAGGCAGGAATCCAGGTTATATTTGTCCAGGGCAAACTCCGCCCGGGTCAAGCGGCAGGCGAATTCGGTCTGGTAAGCCGGGATTTTTTGGCAGTACTCAATGGCTTGGCTCAGATAACTCCAGGCCTGCGGACGTTTTCCCTGCATGTGCAGGGTAATGGCCCGGCCCAGAAATACCTGGCTGTATTGATGCGGTGAGGCAGCCTGCAGTATGTTTTCAAGTGATTTTTCAGCGTAGAAGTCGGCCTGGACGGGTTCCTCCATGAGCATCGCAGCCCAGGACCTGACGACATAGTATAAGCCGGCCCCCCAGAGCCCCGCTTTGTGAAAAACAGGCTCCATTTGTGCGATCAGTTCCCGGGCCCTGTCCAGATCCCCCTGTCCAAGGGCGGCAGCGGTCAAATGGGCCATGGCAAACGGGACCAGCAGTTTCATGCCTGTAGTCCGGGCCACTGTGACCAAGCGCTTGTAGTGCCTTTGGCACCTGGTGAAGTCAGCGCTGAGCCATGAAAAGTAAAGGCTATGGTTTTCAAAAGCGGTAAAGGCAAGGGGGCTGATGTTTTCCGGGGTTGTCCTGGAGCTGTAAATGTCGATGTAATGAAAAGACTCGGTCATTTGGCCGCTATTCAAGGCATGCCAGAGCAAGGGCAAAACCAGGTCCACCTTCTGAGGCAAACTCAAGTCCTGGTTCAGAAGCTTTTGCGCTTCCTGTTTCCAGAAGGGATATTCTGGATGATTGGGTCTTCTGAAGGTCAAGGCGTGGAGCATACTGGTCACGATTGTGATTTTGTTTTCCGATGACAGATCCGGCAGATGAGAACTCTTTGCTGCGACCCTGTCAATCAACGGATCCAGGTTGTCGAAGGGTTGAAAGTTGTAGATCGTGTAATTTATCAGACCGGACAAGGCCAGCAGCGCCCCTGAATGATTATGTTCAGACTCGAAGCATTGCAGTGATTTCTCTAACAATTCATGAGACTTAGAAGGATATAACAAGACAAGGCAACACAGGCCATGCCAGTACAAAAGCCAGGGATGGTCATTTCGAACCTCAGGAGGAACACCCTGTATCCATTGCTCCAGAGTCAGATACCGGTTTTGGGCCATTAAAGTCGGAGCCCAGGAACAGATCATCTTAACCATGTCCGTGGTTTGCTCTAATTCTTGATACAGGCGATAAGAGGGTTCAATACAGCCCTGGGCTTTCATAAGTTCGGCAGCCTTGGCTTTGTATTCGTGTAAGCTGTCCTTTTCAATCAAGGTATTAGCCTTGGAAAGGAGAAATTCTCGAAATAACTGGTGGTACTGATAACTCGGCTGTTCTCCCAGGCGGCAATCCAGGAAATAGTGCTGCCGGTTCAGGAACAGAAGCAGTTCTTCCGCTTCTTCATTCCCTGTCAATTCTTTGGCCGACGCTACGGTCATGCACGGGAGAATCGCCGTTACCATCAGAAATGAGCGGACCTCCGGCCGGGTTTTTTCAAAAAGCTCGTATTCGAAATATTCAAAAATTTCCATGGTGAATGGATCCAGGTATCTTGTATCCTTCTTTCGGATACCCGGGCTCTTAAGCATGAGTGTCAAACCGGCAATCCAGCCGTCTGTTTTCCGGAAGAGCCTTTCAGACAAATCATCAGGGGGGAGATCGATACCCTGCAGGCTTATGAAATCATCGGTTTCCTTGGCGGTCAGCCGCAACTGGTCCCAGCCCAAAATTTCCAGTTCCTGGCTTGCTTTTGCTCTGACCATAGGCGGAGGCGGGTATTGCCTGCTGATGATCATGATCCTGAGCTGTATTGGCAGAACAAGGAGGCATTCCCGGATAAGGATATGAAGATCCGATTCCGCAGATATTTCCTGATAATTATCCAGAATCAGCACAGAATTTGCAGGCATCCAGGTGAAGAGTTTTTCTATGTATCTCCTGGAGGACCTGACCATGTCCTGGAAACATTCAGGATCAAGGTGAGGTAAAGATAGTTCGGGAGTTTTTTTGTGTGTCGCGCAGATGTGCGTCAAGTAATGGAAAAAGGTCATCACATCGGAATCTGCGGTATCCAGTTGATACCACAGATGAAAAATGTCTCTGGATTCAATATATCCAGACAGCAGCGTGGTCTTTCCGGAACCCGGAGGACCGGTCACCCAGGTTAGAGGCGCGTCCTGCATCCGGTCCAGGATGCTGTAGAGCCTTTCTCTGTGCAGGAGTTCGGATATTCGAGGCCTGAAGCCTTTGGGAAGGCATGCCGGGATGCCTTTCGGATCTTGATCTAACATATTCACAGCCCCTTGCTTCCAGGAAATACAAACATGATGATTCCTTGGGGTTCATCCCTTATTCCTGGCTGATACGTCAACCTATCTTTCCACTTAAAGCAAGTTTTGTGCCGAAGGAGGTAATCGTCCGGCAATAATCGAGGTCACCGCTATTTGTCCATTCAAAATGGTGGCTTGCGAATAAAAAAATGTGGGGGGAGGCGCGTGGGGAAACAGAGAACGGAGATTATTCAAGTCGATTTTCCGGAAAAGTCAGACAAGAAACATAACTATTCAGAATCATTTAGTCTGGAAAACCCGGACTGTCTGAGAAAATCAGACAATCCAGGCCAAACAGGCTGTACTTCCAAGGCGGTGCATCCAGGCGGGTATGCTGAACCGCTTCAGTCCTGGTTGTCCGGGTGATTTCTGGGCCGGTCCTGCGGGGGGTTGGCCTTGAACCACTCCAGATATTTTTTTGCGGCTTGGTGGCCTTCCAGGATCAGCTCCTCCTTCTTGGCCGCAGTCAGGTCGAAGTCCGTGGTTCCGACCCCGAGGGTGTTGATGTAGATGGTGCGATGCCAGTCGTCACTGTGCAGGTGGATGCTTTCCTGGACCTTGAGGGTCGATCTGAACAGGGCCAGGAGGTAGTCGAAAAAGTCGTTCAGTTCAAGGTGCCGGGGTTCGGCATGATCCCGGAAGACGGCGATGTCCCGCCCGGAATCCAGCCGAAAGCCGAGGGTCTCCTTGTTGTAGACGTACTCGCTGCTGGTCTCGGGTTTGGTCGCGTTCTCCTTTTGGTAATAATCCGGCCGGCGGGCGTGTCTGGGGAGGTCGGTCCGGGGGATGTACTTTTCCCGGTCGAAGAGCTTGATCGGGTAGTTGTTGAATAGGCCTCCGTCCACATAGATATCGGAACGCAGGTTGCGGACGGCGGCGAAGAACAGGGGGATGGACATGGAGATGCGCACCGCGTCCACGATCCTCATCCTGGGGGTGTGCTCCGCGGAAAAAACTTCCGAATACCCGGTGGAGAGATTGGTCCCGACCAGGTAGAGGTCGAGATAGTTTTGGTTCTTGAGTTCGAGAAAAGTGGAGTTTTCGTTTTTGGTCTTTTCCCGGATGCGGTCCCCGATCCAGCCTTTGAAAAAGTCTCCCTTGTACCAGCCGAACTCACTGATCAGCCGTTTGCTGTCCCGGTAAAGGCCCCAGGTATCGTCCATGAAATTATTAAAATCCAGATCCATGAGAATGTCCCGGGTCTCCTTCAGGGTGTAGCCAAGGGCCAGGAGCACGGCGTTGATCGCTCCGGCGGATGTGCCGCCCACGCGCCTGGTGTCCTTGATGATCCCCTGTTCCTCGAGGACCTGGAAGGCACCCACGTAGGCGATTCCCTTGACCCCGCCGCCTTCGAAAATCAGGTTGCGAAACGGATAGTTCATGCTGCGCCCCCTTTGTTTTCAGAATCTTACTTCTGCAGGTGCATCCAGGATGGGCCAGAATCTTTTATCAAGATTCAATCATATTAAAATTCAGATCCCTTATCAAGAGCTGTCGTCTGAAATTTATATGCAAAAAGGTCCCGGCTTTACAGATAAGCCATATGCGATTACTGGTACCTGACAGGTTGCTCCGGGAGCTCTTAGTGCTCTGATTCGTAAGTTCGGTGACGTATTCTTTATCAGTCCTCGAACCAAGTAGTACCGCGTCTCACAAGTTTTGTCCTAATTTTTGGCAATTCTTCTGGACAAAATTCTCTCGACTTTTGACCCAGTTGCCGAGAGACGCGGAAATTCCAAATAACAAAACCCAAACTCCAAATACATTCCAATTTCCA
>JAIPDR010000119.1 GCA_021737615.1 Desulfohalobiaceae bacterium
GAAGAGAGCTTGGCAGAGGCGGCCGCGGCTTCTTCCGAATCAGCCGCATTCTGCTGGACTACCTTGTCCATTTCAGCCACCGCGGTGTTGATCTGGTCTATGCCCTGTGATTGTTCCTGGGAAGCGGCTGCAATCTCGTCAACGATCTGGCCGACCTTGGCGTTGTGGTCCACGGTCTGTGAAAACGACTTCTGGGTCTTTTTGACCATGTTCACCCCTTTGTCGATCTCGGTGACCGTGGTATCGATCAGCTCATGGGTGGTCTGGGCCGCTTCGGCGCTGCGCCGGGCCAGGTTGCGTACCTCCTCGGCCACCACGGCGAAACCTTTCCCGGCCTCGCCTGCCCGGGCCGCTTCCACGGCTGCGTTCAAGGCCAGGAGGTTGGTCTGGAAGGCGATGTCGTCGATGGTCTTGATGATTTTGCCGATTTCCTGGCCCTGGACATTGATCTGCTCCATGCCGGCCCGGGTCTCCTGCATGGCCGCCTGGGCCTCCTGCATGGATTGCGAGGCCTGGTTCCTGGTGTTCTGGGCCTGTTTGGCACTGTCCGCATTCTGCCTGCTCATTGAGGCCAGTTCTTCCAGGGAGGATGAACTCTGCTCCAGGCTGGAGGCCTGCTCACTGGCCCCTTCCGCTATCTGCTGAGACGAGGAGGCAATGAGATCGGAGGCAGAGTTGACCTGATCCGAAGCACTGAAGAGGTCATGGATGATTTTCCGAAGGGGCCTGGTGATGCCCAGGGTGCTGAGCACGGCCAGGATTATGCCCACGATGACCGCCAGGATGGAAGCAATGACCAGGATGGTGCTGACCAGGGAAATGGACTCAAACATGCTCATCTTCTGGGCCTTGCTGAATCCGGCAGCTGTATCCTGCACCCTCCTGGCGGATTGTAGCATGCTTGCCTCGGCCTGGTTCTGCTCCCGGGTCACCCGGACAAAACGGTCGAAGGCCCGGCGGTAGTTTGCGGCAAGACTTCCAATAGTTTCGGCCAGTCCGATTTTTGTCGAATCGTCGAAACCGGCCTTGAGCTTTTTGCCCATGGCCTGGATCTCATCGGCCAGCTGGTGGACCCTGGAGACGGTTTCCTTGTTTCCAAGGGCATACTCCTTTTCAGCCAGGCGGCTGTTCAGGGTCCAATTGATCAGTTTGGTGACATCCTCCTTGGTGTCCATGGTCTGACTCATTCTGCGGCCGATCTCTTTCTGAAGGCTCGCATAGTTTTCCTTTTGCTCCAGGCTGATCTGCCGGGCCGTTTCCTGCAGGACCGCAGCTGCTTTGAACATCAGGTCCTTGCTTGACTCCAGCTTCTGATCGGCCTTTGCATAGTCGTCAAACCGTTTTGAGTAGGTCTGGGCGCTGGCGAGGGCCTTTTCGGTGTAGGTAATGCTCTTTTCAATGGAGCCTCGTTGGCTCTGGTTCCCTGCGGCGGACAGCTCATTCTCCAGTTTGCTCTGCAGGCCGGCGGCGGTGGTCACGATCCGGTCGGCGGCGTTTCTGGTCTCGTCTAGAAATTTCGTGTCATGGGTCAGAATGAATTCCTTTTCCTTTTGCCTGGTCAGGACTGCGAATTTGCTGATATTATTGCAGGCCTGCATCTTGCTCACATTGTCCTTGATTTGAGCGTCTTCCCCGCCGTCGATAAGCAGGAGCATCAGGGACGCTCTCTGGAGCATGCGGATGTCCTCCGCGGCTTTGACCACCTCCTGTGAGGCCTGGTCCATGGCCTGCATGGCTGTTTTCTGCGCCTGTTCAACCTCTTGATAGGTCTGGAAACCGTTTTTGTAGGAAGCAATGGCCTGGATCAGTTCTTTGGCCTTGTCCCTGTCTTTTCCTGCTTCAAATCCCTCGGAAAGTTTAGCGGCCAGCTTTTCCATTTCCAGAATCTTCTCCTGAACGTTCTTAGCCTGTTCTTCCCGGCCGTTCTTTAAGTATTCAGACTCCTCTTTCCGAGCGGCAAAGAGCAGGCCCACCAGATCCTGCGCATCCTTGGAGGAGACCTGGGCTGTCTGCATCCGCTGCTGGTTCAACTGCTGGGACTTTTCCAGGTCGTATTCGCTGGCCTCTTTGATTCGGGCGGCCGTTTTCTGGAGGGAATCTGCGCTGGCCACCATTTCGGCCTCGGCCTCTTCCTTGTCCTGAACCAGGCCGACGTATCCGGTGAAGGTCTGCTGATAGATCTTTGCATGCTCTTTGACCCTGTCCATGGAAGCTTTGTCTTGTTCATCGGCCAGTCCGGCCTTGAAGTCCTCGGCTTCCAGCGTCAACCCCCTTATCTCTTTCTGCAGCTGGTCGACTGCTTCCGGATCGCGTCTGGAAATGAACTGCCGTTCAAACTGCCTTGCGTTTTGGGTTTTCTGGATCAGGCTTTCGGCTTGATCGGTCAGGCCTACCTGATGAGTCACATTGTTCAAGCCAAGGTAGCCCACGACTCCCGTGGTAAGGGTCAGGATAAGGACGATACCGAAGCTCACCCCGAGTTTGATTCCAAGTTTTGCGTTTTTGAGCATCTAATTACTCCTTTATTTTGAAAGAATAGACTTCGTACGCCTGTACCAGGTATGAGGTTTTTATGGTTCATCCAGTTTTGCATACTTTCAGTTCTTCAGATGCCTCATTTTCTTATCCGTCACCCCGGCGTAGGCCGGGGTCCAGCTCATACACTTTCAGCCTGGATTCCGGCCTTCGCCGGAATGACGGAAGGGGTGACTCAAAGTTTCTTTTTTGATCAAACCGGGCGCCAGCGGCCAGAGACAGGGCTGGCCTCTGATTTCTGACTCTCTGACCACTGTCCATCGACCACTGTCTTCCCCACTCTTTACTCCTCATCCACCTAAGCCGTGGCCAGCTTGACCAGCCCGTTGACATCGATGATAAGCCCGGGAGTGCCGTCGGGCATGATGCTGGCCCCGGCGATGCCTTCCACATCTTTGAGGCCCTGTCCGAGGTTCTTGATCACGGTCTGGTTCTGGCCGAGGAGCTCGTCCACCAGAAGGGCGAACTGACGGCCGCTGTCTTCGATTACGACCACCAGGGCCTTGGCCGGGTCGGTGTGGGCGTCGGCTATCTTGAAGAGATCGGCCAGCCGAAACAGGGGCAGCAGCCGGTTCCTGAAAGGGATCGTCTCTCCTTTCCCGGATACGGTCGTGATCATCTCTTTCGTGGGCTGAAAGGATTCTATTATGGACAAAAGGGGCAGGATGTAGCGCTCCGAGCCCACTCTGACGATCATCCCGTCGATGATGGCCATGGTCAGGGGCAAAATCAGGGTGAAGGTGCTTCCTCTGCCCTTGGTCGAGGAGATCCGGATATTACCCCGCATGCTCTCGATATTGCTCTTGACCACGTCCATGCCCACCCCGCGGCCGGAGACATCGGTGATCTGCTTGGCGGTGGAGAATCCCGGCTCGAAGATCAAGGTAAAGATCTCTTCATCGCTTAAGTTTTCAGCACTGCTGATGATCCCCCGCTCAAGGGCCTTGGAGGCGATGGCTTCCCTGTCCAGACCCCTGCCGTCATCCATGATGTCGATGTGGATGTTCCCGCCCTGGTGGTAAGCCTTCAAGACGATCCGGCCGGTGGGATCCTTGCCCGCAGCCCTTCTTTCCTCTGTTGTATGTTCGATGCCGTGGTCCACTGCGTTTCTGATCATGTGCACCAGGGGATCCCCGAGTTTTTCCACCATGCCTTTATCCAGCTCGGTCTCCCTGCCTTCCATGCCGAGCTCGATTTTTTTCCCGGATTTTTTGGCCAGATCCCGGACAAGCCGGCCCATCTTCCGAAAGGTGGTGTCAATGGGGATCAGACGCATGGACATTCCCATGTCCTGCAGGCTTCTGGTGATTTTGGTCAGCTGCCCCAGGTTTCTTTCAAGATCCCGGGTTTCGCCCTGTTGGCGTGAGGCCTCCTGGCTGACGATGGACTCCACAATGACTAATTCCCCGATGGTTTCCAGAAGGAGGTCGATCCGGTCCGCATCGATCTTCATGGTCTGTTTGACAGTTTTTCCGGACTGGGACTGGGTTCCGTTGGCTTTACCCGGGGGGTCGCCGAAAGCGTCATCCCCTGTTTCCGGTTCCGGGCAATCTTCTGAAAAAGTCCCGGCTTCCGAGGACTCGGGCCGAAGATCAGCAGCCGGTTTCTGATGGGCCGGCCTGTGTGACTCCCCGGAGATGGCTTTTTTCAATTGGACAAAGACAGACGGGAGTTCGGGATCCGGCACGAACTCTTCCCCGGAATTCAGGGCCTCTTCCAGGTTCTGAGTCATTTTTTTTAATAAATCCAAAGCATTGAATGTGGAGTCTACCACAAGACCTTCAAAATTAAGACGTTTTTTTCGGACTTCGTCCAGAAGGTTCTCGGCCTTGTGGGCCAGGACCGATATCGGAGTCAGACCCAGAAAAGAGGTGGTCCCTTTGATGGTGTGAAAGGCCCGGAAGATTGAAGCAATGGCCTCTTCATTTTCAGGGTCGTTCTCAAGGGTCACCAGGTTTTCATTGGACAGCTCGAAGTGTTCATAGGTTTCCGAAATAAAATCAGCTGTTATTTCAGGATCTTCTATGGGTACAGGAGCCAGAAGTTCGGCTTGTTCTTCCCCGGCCGGGTCTGGCTCGGGCTTGTCCTGTTCGTCTTTACCCCGGGATTTGGCCTGTCTTGTTTTACCCGCTTGTCCGGAATTTTCCCGAAGGGCCTCCAGCAGATTGTCCGCTTCAGGGATTTGGCTGCGGTTTCTTATGGCGGTCACCGTCAACTCGAACCAGTCTTTGAATTCCAGCAGAAGATCGGCCTCGAGGCGTTCTTCTCCTTCCTGGATATAGTCTTCCACCTGGTGGCAGACCTTTTCGACATGGTTCAAACCGATGACCCCTGCTTCTCCCTTGGCGGTGTGCAGCAGCCGTTTCAGCTCCTTCAGGATCTGTGTGTCAGGCTGTCTTTCATAGGACAGGGTCAAGTCTTCCATTTCCGAAAGGACCGCCTCCTGCTGAGCCAGGTATTCGTCCATGATTTCCTGATCAACTCCCGGGGCCAATTGATTGAATCCCTTTTCGGCGGAATCCTTTGTTTCAGGGGGCTCGAATCCCAGGGATCCGGGAAGTTCGAGGTCGTCCTCGCCTCTGTCTTTGTTGACCAGGGTCTGCAAGGCAGTAATGGTCTTCTCCACCGTCTGAAGGTCCGAATCGCTGAGGACTTGGCCCTTGTGGGCCTTTTCGTGCAGAAGGTCCCTGATTGCCTGGGCGGCTCGGGCAGAGCGGGGAAAATCCTCCTGGAGTGACTGAAAAACCCTGCTGAAAGACTCGGACATGCTCTCTAAATCGGCTGCGTCCGAGACATCGGTCATGACAAACTGCTCCGCGGTTTCTTCAATGTAGCCTTTTAGACTGCTTTTTGTCGTCTGCATCTGAGTCATACGTGTTGTTCCTGTGTGCACGGTAAGTATTTCTGAAACTTCTTGCGGATCGAATCCCGGTCCGCAGGGGTGATCAGGATATCTGTGGCTCCGTATTTGACGGCCTTGAAAACCTTGGTCCTGGTCCATTTGGGTCCGGCCACGATCAAGGGACATTCTTTTTTCAAGGCCGCTCGGACCTTGATGGTCTGGGCCAGCCCCTGGTCGTTGACCCTGTTGATCAGGAGAAAAACGCAGCTGGGATTTTCCGGGGTCAGGGATTGCTTCAAGTCGCTCTGCAGGGAAAGCCTTGTCAGCTGAACATCTTCCTGCATGATGCTCTCCTCGACAAGCTCGATCTGGGAAGGGTCCTCGCCGATGATGGAAATAACAGGTCTGGGGTCAGCTCTTGGCTCGGCAGCAGGAGCTGTGTCATTTTTTTGTCCCGAGCCCGATTTTTGACGCCGTCCTTCTCCGGATGAAGGCCCGGCTTCTCCTTTGTGCCTGGTTTCCGCAACAGCGTGGTCTGATGGGGACAATCCCCAGAGATCCACCGGAAAAAGAAATTCCAGCGGGCCGTAAGTCTTGTCCTCCATCGCGACCCGGGCGGAGAGCAGGTAATAGTCATCGTCCTGCAGGGGATGATTCGAGTCCGGATCCGCCTGGGACGGGACCATGGTCTCCAGATCCCCTTTTTTGAGGTTGAGTTTCAAGGGAAAGCCGGCCTTGAACTGTTTGGAAAAACTCCCGATCAGGATATTTGCGGTTTCGCCGAAGGCATCGGCCACTTCACCGTCGAAGGTACCCAGTTTCACGGTCTGGGTGATGGTTTCAGCCGGCATCATGAGCAGCAGCCCCCCAAAGTAGACCGCATCCTTTAAGGGTAGAAGCATGTAAGCCTGGCCTGTTTTGTCCCCGGAAACCTGGATCCTGGTCAGGATCTGTTTGCCTTTGGTTTTGGACAAGAGCTCATGTTTGGTGGTGTACCCGGTCTTTTGCTCCAGGAATTCCAGACTGCATCCCAGAAGGCCGCCGAGTTCTTCCTGGGCCTGGACGAGGGATTCCAGGAGGACCTGGCCGACTTTCTCCTGATCAGGCTCAGGCTTTCCCGGCCTGTTTCTTACGGAGGCCTCCCCCGGGGATTCACGGCCGGACTCGGCCTGGCTGGTGGAATCGGGCTTTGCAGGACCTGTCTTTGTTGCTCCGCCGGCCTGGATGGTTGGGGCGGACCCGGCTTTGTCCGCTTCTGCCTTTTCAATGACCTCTTCGGTCTGATCCCCAAGCAGGCTGTGGGGAAAGAAGAATTGGAAAGAGCCCAGCTTCTTGTCCTCAAGAACCGGGATCCCCGTAAAAAGGCTTTGCTTTCCCCCGGTCAGGGGGAGGTCTGCGGTCTTGCCCGGGAAAACATTCAGGCCGCCCTTCCGGAAATGAAGCTTTTTCCCGGGAAATGAAGCCTGGAAGGTTGTGTTGAGCACGCCGCTGACGATGTTGGCGATCTCTGAAAAGGCGTCCAGAAGTTCGCCTTCCAGTTTTCCCTGTTTCTTCGCGGCGGTGATCTCTTCGGCCGGAAGCATGATCAACCGGCCGGCGAGCTCGACGGCGAGTTCCAGATCAAAGAGCAGATGAACCGGATCCAGATC
Organism: Desulfohalobiaceae bacterium; assembly: GCA_021737615.1. Classification (GTDB taxonomy): domain Bacteria; phylum Desulfobacterota; class Desulfovibrionia; order Desulfovibrionales; family Desulfothermaceae; genus JAABTT01. The sequence goes on from JAIPDR010000119.1 coordinate 7,027, forward strand.
CTTGTCCTTGACTTCGAAATCGGCCAGCCCGAATTTCTTTTTCGGGGCTTGAAAGATCTCCTTCAGTGAACCCTGGCTGCTGTTTTCGTCTTGGAGTACCAGGGTCTCGCCGATGAGATCTCCCACCTCCTGGACCGAGTTTTCCAACAGGTCCGGAAAAAGATTCGCAAAGGGATCAGGATGGCTCATAATGTTGTTAAACCAGAAGTTGGCATCAATTATAAATACTTACTGGAGAGGAATAAATTGCAAAGCTCCGAAATTTTAAGCATCAGCTGCCAGGATTTTCGAATAGGCAAAACCTCAATTTATGACGACCGTAAGTATAGAAGGAATTATCAAGTTCAATCTTATAGAATCCAGATCCGGTCTTCCTGATCTGGATTACGATTGTTTCTTCAACTCCAGACCGACCAGAAAATCACCGTGTGAAACCTGGAAGGGGATCATGACCCAGTCGGCATCATTGACCACGGTCAGGGTGTATTCCTTGCCATGGACCACCGAGGGAAGCGAGAGCTCGACCCTTTCTCCGTTGGAGGCGATAAAGGGTTTCAGGGACCCGGCCAGCATGTTGGCCAGCTCACCCATGGCATCCTGGACATCCTCATTGATCTCATTTACTTCCATTCCCAGGAAATCCCGGGTCAATCCCCTGGCCACTCGTTCAGGAGTATGGATGGCCAGATTGCCCTGTTTGAAACCGGCAAACCCGACAATGGCACTCATGGAACATTCGAACCTGGAAACGTGTTCAGCCAGCGGCTCCCCCGGGGTGAGATCCACCATGACCATGGTTTCGAAGATTTCTGTGGTGACCTCGACAATTTTTTCCTTAAAATCCATTTATATGTTCTCCCTGGAGATCTTTAAGGTAATTGGTGTTTGGACGTAAACCCACCCGTCTATTTCGTCACTGCAAGATTTTGAAATCCTCATGTATTGGAATACACGGCACTTTCAAAATTTTTTGTTCCTCGTATCCGGGCAAGTTTACGTCCAATCACTGTTTTCGTTCAGAGACAAAATATAGAAGCCGGTAAATATTGCAAAAAGCTAGAGCAACGGACCAAGGACGTCATTGACCTGGTCAGGAGTGAAGGGTTTCTTGACGCAGCCCGAGGCCCCGAGCTGCCTGGACTGTTCGACCATGTCCTCTGATCCGCCTTCAGTGGTGACCATGACCACCGGAATGTCCTTGATGGAAGGATCGGCGGCCTTGTTTTTCAGAAATTCCAACCCGTCCATGTTGGGCATGTTGATGTCCGAGAGGATGATATCCGGTTTTTCAGCGGCCAGGATATCGAGAGCCGCCTGTCCGTCCCCGGCTTCGAGAACCGAGTCGAACTCCAGCCCGGCCTGCCGCAGGGAACGGTTCACAATTTTGCGCATGGTGTTGGAATCATCGATGATCAAGACTGTTTTTCCCATGATCTACTCCTTGAATGTGTTTTATTTTTTCACCCTGCATCGATTTTGGCTTCCATCTTTTGAAATTCTTCCTCCACCTTGAACTGGACCAGGCTGATTTCATCAGATGTGAAATTGTAGTAATCTAAATACGATGGGTCTAAAGAATACTGCAGGATATCCACGCCCGAACCGTACCCGTCCATCATGGCCAGGATGTCGGCCAGGTGGATCAAAAAGACCAATGGCTTGTATATCTGGTCGGCCCGGGATGGGTGATGATGGTGGTGAATGGCTGCCTGCAGTGAACCCGGCAGTTTCCATATCGCGGCCAGTTCGGCTCCGGCCTCGGCATGGTCGATGCCCAGCAGGTTTTTTTCCTGGATGATGAAATCCGCGTTGTGTTGCTGTTTCAAATCAGAGACCCGGTTGGAGGCGGCCAGGGGAAAAAAATCCGAGAGCACGATTTTGCCGATGTCGTGGAGCAATCCGGCAGTAAAGGCCAGTTCGGGATAGATTTCCAGTGAGGAGCGCCTGGTCAACTCCCGGGCGGCAATGGCTGTCCGCAGGTCGTGACGCCAGAGATCCCTGGCTTCAGCCTGGTACCCGGTCAGCTTTTTGTCCCTGAAAAACGAGGAGAGGTTCATTAAGCCGATTTCAAGTATCTCCCAGGCTCCGATATAGACCACGGCCCGATCGATGGTGTTTACCGGCTTCAGAAGATTAAAGGCCGCGGAGTTGACCACCCTTAAGATATGGCTGGTCATACCTGTGTCCATCTTGATAACGGCCAGGACCTCATCCAGGTCGTACTCGGTTTGGGAGATCAATTGAATCAGACGAGTGGCGGTGGCTGAAGGCAGGGGGGCGTTTTGAATGGCCCTGGTGATATCTTTCCGGATGCCGGTGTTGCTCATAATCCTGGTATCTTCACGCTGAGATTGTTGCCTTGTCTGGCAGAAATTGTTTTACCGGGCAACATTTCAGAGAAACCACGGTCTTTGACCGGGTGCGGTGATTGTTATGGAGTTCTGGCCGGGATCGACCGAGACTGTGCGGTTCAGGTTCCGGCCCAGATCCTCTGCCGTGATCGACAGTCCCAGATCCAGAATATGTTTTTGAACTGCCTCGATATTCCTGCTGCCGGTGTCGAATTCTTTATTGACGTTTTTGATCCCGGCTCCACCGACCAGGGCAACCTTGGTTGACTCGCGGAGAAGGGAGACACCCCGGGCCTTGAACTGCCGGACAAGCTCCCGCACCCCGGTGTCCGCAAAAAGACCTGGTTGGTTTTCTCCCTGTCCGGGATCGACCTTGGAGTCTGGAAAGGGGATATGGGCCAGGGCCATGCTGCCGGAATTTTGACACCTGATGATGAGGGCGATGCCGCTGCCCAGAGACCGAGCCACCAGGGCGTCGTCTTCGTGTTCAGAGAATCGATAGCCCCCTCTGGGGACATGTGTTGCCATAACAAATCCTTGGCATAAGGTTACTTGCCTCTTTGATCCGCTTTTTCCCGATCAATATTCTTTGTTGGAAAGAGCCGGAATCAGTGTCAGTCCGTCGAATAAAAGCGATCCTTTACTGCTTGATCATGCAAAAACGAGGCCAGGATCCGATTATCCACGGCTTTTGTTCAGGGAGTATACGAAGACGAGGATCTCGGCCACTGCCTGGTAGACTTCCGCCGGAATCTCTTCTCCCAGGGGAACCCTGGCCAGGACTTCAACCAGGTCGGGATCCTCCTGAATCGGTATTCCGGCCTCTTCGGCTATTTTCAGGATCTTTCCCGCCAGTTCTCCCTGACCGGAAGCGGCGACAACCGGGGCCTGAGACTCTTTCCGGTCGTAGAGAAGGGCTACAGCCTTCTTGATTTTGGTGTGTTCAGGCATACATATGGGTTCGGTAAGAGGGTTAAGAAGGTTCACGGTTCACGGTTGATGGCAAAAGAGAAGAAAAGGTTTACGTATGAAACTTCATCACAGAATGCGAACCGGTCACAGGGCTCTCTTGCGCTTAAACGCTTCCGGCGAGGTCGCGCAAGAAAACCCTGTTGCCCGATTCGCAAAGAGGTGCCAATGCTCAAAACTGGAGTTTCTTCTCATTGATCAAACTGGCAGCAACCGAAATCAACAACATGAGTTAAAAGTTTAGCAGTTATTTTCATAAATATTCAATATTTACATGTCAGTACTGCCAGAGGCAGGGCTGACCTCCGCCCCCTTACCTCAGGCTTCCGCCTCCAGAAAATGATCGCCGTCAGGGGCCAGACGCTTGACCAGGCTCGTAATCGGGTCTTCAGCCCCGGTGTCCACAAAACAGCTGTGCAGGGAGACGGTGGACAGGGTCTCCTGCAGCCCGGGGATCCGCCTTCTGAGGATTTCGGCCTTTTCGCTTGATTCGCAAAGGATGCGAAGGCGCAGGGTCTGCCCTTCAATGAGGAGCTTGATCTGCAGATTGCCCAGAAAGGAGAGTCTCAGGTTCAGGGTCATCTTCCAGGACATTTCTTGCTTTTCGGATTCGTCATCGCGGGGCCTGTCCTGTTCTGCCAGGAGATAGCCCTGTTCCAGAAAAGGGAAGGGCAAGGGCAGAAAGAGCACGTTTTCCTGCCACAGCCTGTGCCGGCAGAGCTGAAAGAGCTTGAGCTGCTCAAGAATATTTTGGATGTTCCCGGTCTCCTGGTCCTTGTGCCTGGCTGCTTCCGCCAGAAAAAGCAGGGCTGATTTGAGACCTGATCCGGCCTCCGCACCCTGCCCCCGGGCCAGCAGGGCCTCCAGGTCGAGGCCGAGGCTGTTCCAGAGCCGGGCCAGATGCGTTCCGGTCAATACACTCGGGCTGGCCTGAAAGAGTTGGATCAATTCTGCCAGGACGGCCTGCGTCTCAGCCGGCAGTCCGCCCCGGGCGGTTGAAAAAACGTCCGTGTTGGCCTGGATCTGCTTCAGCAGGGGGAGAAGATCGAGGTCCCGGCCCAGGGAATGCAGGGTTCGAAAGAGATGCTTGAGTTCAGCCTCCTCCATTATCCGGAGATGGATCTGGGGCTTTGTGCTCAGTACCTGTAAATGGAGCTTCTGCCCCGGCTTCAATGGGACCCTGGTCTCGGCCGTGAGCTGCCTCTGCTTGAGATTCAGGACGACTCTTTCCTGCCCTCCCTCGGCTACGGTGGCCCGAACGATCTGATAGGGCGCAAGCTTCAGGGGCCCGCTCTCGGTCCCCCGGTGCATGGAGTTTTCAGCCGGAACAGCCAGAGTCAACACCGGCGGCGGCTGGGCGCTGATGTACATACTCTACTTATCGGCTGAAAGTAGAAGAGGTTAAGAGGGGACACAGAGGGTTAAGAGGGTTCACGGTTCAC
>JAIPDR010000120.1 GCA_021737615.1 Desulfohalobiaceae bacterium
GATAGGCATCCCAGTACTGCTGGTGAAAACTGCAGTATCCCAGGAAATCATGAAAAAGGGGCCAGAGTACCGAATTGGAAAATCCTTCATAAAAATTGTCCAATTCGTCTCTGCTCAGCTGGACCGGTTTGAGGTCGTACCCTAGCTTGGCTGATTCCCGGTTTAGTATCGGCTCTGCCTGGATATCCTCTTCCTGGACATAGCCCGGCCAGCCGATCCAGATGCCTCCCCGGTTCTTCAGGACCGGGGCCAGAGCCGTGACCAGCCCCCCGGCTCCCATCTCGACCTTGATCTCTCCTGCCCCGTCATTTTTCAAAACCAGGGGCAGGCGATTGGAGACGATGACCAGACAATCATCCTGATCATTTCGGCAATCCATACAAACTCCTTGGGAATTGTCGTTTATGGGACTAAGATACCAAAAACAGAGACCGCTGGCAATCGCATAGGCAGCCGTAAAACGCATCCCAGGAAAGGCGCACATCGTAACTTCTCATATTGGGATCAAACTTTTTCTTAAAGGCTATACTTCTGCAGCTTCTTATACAGATGAGTGCGGTGGATACCGAGCCGTCGGGAGGCCTCAAGCTTATTACCACGGGATTCCCGCAGCACGCGGCAGATCGTCTCTCGTTCCGTCTTCTCCAGAATACCGCGCAAAGTTGAACTTTCCGATACATCAGGGCGCCGTTTCTCCTGATCGATCAGGTACAACGGGCAGTCTGGAAGGGAAACGACCTCCCCGTCCATGGTTGAAAGGATTCTTTCCAGGACATTGGCCAGTTCACGGACATTTCCCGGCCACTGGTAGGCCTGGAAGGCATCCTGCACCTCGGCGGACAGTTCCACGACCCGGGAGGCAGCCCTTTCCTCGCTGAACTGCCGGAGTATATGTCCGGCTAAAGGGATGATGTCTTCTTTTCTTTCCCGCAAGGGAGGGAGGAACATCGGAATGACATTCAAGCGGTAATAGAGGTCCTTCCGAAAACGGTGCTCTTTGATCATTTTCTCCAGATCCTGATTCGTGGCGGCGATGACCCGAAAATCGGATTTGATGAGCTTTGTCCCTCCGATTCGTTCGAACTCCTTTTCCTCCAGGGCCTGGAGCAACTTGGGCTGCATTTCCAGGGGCAGTTCCCCTATTTCATCCAAAAAAACCGTGCCGCGGTTTCCGAGCTCGAACTTGCCCGGTTTTCCCTTGGCGAGGGCACCGGTAAAAGCCCCGCCGGCATATCCAAAGAGCTCGGACTCCAGAAGGTCGCGCGGAATGGCTGCACAGTTGATTCGCACAAAGGGGTGCATCCGTCTGGGACCGGCCTGATGGATAGCCTGGGCAAAGACCTCCTTGCCTGTTCCGCTTTCTCCGGTGATGCATACAGGAGAATCGCTCTCAGCCGCCTTTCTGGCCCCTTGTTTCAATTGGTGTATGGCCGGACTCACCCCCACGATACTGGCAAAAGTATAGCGGGTTGAACGTAGATTGATGAGTTCCTGCTCATACATCTCCACTTTCGACTGCAAAAGAGACAATCTCGAGGCCAGATCGCTGACATCCCGGATATCCTTGAACATGACCTGGCCATAGACCGCCACAACCCGACCGTCTTTACGGATGGGGATGCGCTGGACGACCATATTCTGTCCCATGATCCTCTGCGTATCATTGATCTCCGGCTTACCGCTTCTAGCCACGATATGCATCCTGGAGTTCTCCACCACCTCGGTGCAGTGCTTGCCGATCTGCTTTTGGTGATCCAGGCCCAAAAATTCGCCGTAGGGCTTGTTCATATGAGTCACCCGGCCTTGATCATCCGTAATCATGACACCATTGTAAATGCTGTCCAGAATCAATTCATACATTTCCAACTGATTCTGCATCTTCTCCTCAATTTTCCTGCTTATGCCAGAAGGTTGCATATCAAGCCCCCGGTTTTCATGCCTATACTTATGGTCGTCATTATACTACATGTATCAAAAAAGATACAAATAAAAAAAACACAGGCAACTTCTAGACGTTCTGCTCCAAGTAATATAGCCTTTAAGAAAAAGTTTTTGGATTTATGCCAGATAACCAGCTCTTATTCTTTGTCTTAACAATCGAAAATCCAAAATCCAAAATCTAAAATTCTATAGAGTTCCTCTGCTAATTCCCGACCCGCATCCAGTCATGTTAGATCCTCTTGTATCCAAGTCTGTATCAAATACAATACACACAAGTCTTATCCCCTTTCACCAGATGACCGGTTCACTGGTCTCAGAAAAAAAATTTTTCAATTATTTTAATACTATAATTGCCATTGATATCAATTGGCTCTCCTGTGCTGTGCAAGAGGCCTCTTTTTTGCATAACTCAAAGAAAAGGTGCTCTTCTGCTACTTCAGAGCTTCCTACCGCCTTTTCAATAATGGTGCATTTTCATTTATTTTGACAGGAAGATCCCGGAAGTTGGCCCAAAATGAAGCTTCTATCCTGCACGATTTCTCAAAGGCTTCCTTGAAGTCAGATGCAAACAGCAATTTATGCCAACTTCTGGGATAGGAGGAAATCATGGATCTCAATGAACCGCAAATACTGAATCAGGACATCCTCTTTCTGGACGATCCCTGGTTCACTCCGGAAAACGTGTGCATCGTCACCGGGGCCGGGACAGGAATCGGCCGGGCCACAGCGGTCGCTGCCGCAGCCAACAATCTAATGGTTCTTGGTCTGGATATCAATGAACAGGAGGGGAAAAAGACCCAGAAAATAGCCCGCGACCTCGGGGGGCAGATGGTCTTTCTGCAAACGGATCTGACCAGGGATACGGATATAGAAAACGCTGTTCAAGAAGCGGCCAAGCTGGGCACGGTCAAAGTTCTGTTCAACATTGCCGGAATCCAGCACATCGATTCCATCGATAATTTCCCCATGGAGCAATACGATCGTATGCAGGCTATCATGCTCCGGGCCCCATTCTACCTTTCCAAGCTGACCATCCCCCTGATGAAAAAAAGCCAGGACGGCGGGGGCGCCGTGGGGAACATGGCTTCGGCCCACGCCCATATCACCACCAAAAACAAAGCGGTCTACAACATCACCAAATTTGGACTCCGCGGGCTCAGCCAATCCATTGCCGCCGAGGGTGAAGGAAAAATCCGTTCTTTTACTCTGAGCACCGGCTATGTCAAAACCCCCCTGGCCTTGAATCAGATTCCGGCCCAGGCCGAACAACGGGGAATCAGCCGGGAAGAGGTGGTCACCGAGGTCATGCTCGGACATTCCAGAGTCAAAGAAATGATGACCCCTGTGGAAGCGGCCAACCTCTTCATATTCGGGGTCAGCAAACACGCAAAACAGCTGATGGGCAGCGACCTCCTCTTTGACGGAGGGATGGTCCTGACCTATTGATCCAAGAGGCGGAACATGTCGCGAACCAGTGAAACACATCCTTTATTCACTGACCTCCCCCCTTCCAGGGCCAAAAAGGGAAAAATCGTTACCGCTGCAGAAGCGGTCCAGGTCATCCAGAACAATGATACTGTGGCCAGCGGCGGTTTTGTGGGAATCGGTTTTCCGGAGGACCTGGCCATCGCTCTGGAAGAAAACTTCCTGTCCAAGGCCACACCCCGAGATCTGACCCTGCTCTATGCCGCCGGACAGGGGGATGGTAAAAAGCGCGGATTGAATCATTTCGGCCACCAGGGTCTAGTCAGACGGGTCATCGGCGGTCACTGGGGATTGGTGCCCACACTCCAGAGACTGGCCATCGCCAACCAGATAGAGGCCTACAATCTACCCCAGGGCGTGATCTCCCATATGTACCGGGATATCGGGGCAGGTAAGCCGCGAACCATCACCACGGTGGGTCTGGGCACCTTTGTGGATCCGCGGAAGGGAGGCGGAAAGATCAACGACCTGACCCAGACAGACCTGGTGGAGCTCATCCACTTCGACGGCCGGGAGTACCTGGCCTACAAAACCATCCCCGTCAACGTGGCCATCCTCAGGGGAACCACGGCCGACACCTTCGGAAACATCACCATGGAGAAGGAAGCCCTGGTCCTCGAGTCCCTGGCCATGGCCACGGCGGCCAAGAACTCTGGAGGCTTCGTCCTGGTCCAGGTGGAACGTATCGCCGAACGGGGAACCCTTCCGGCCCGGCAGGTCAAGATCCCGGGGATCATGGTGGACTGCGTGGTGGTCAGCAATCCTGCAAACCATTGCCAGACCTTTGCCGAGGATTACAATCCCGCCTTCAGCAGCGAGATCAAGGTCCCCATGCACTCCATTCCCGCCATGGAGATGGGCCCGCGGAAAATAATCGCCAGACGGGCCGCCATGGAACTCGAGGCCAACAGCGTGGTCAATCTGGGGATCGGCATGCCCGAAGGCGTGGCCAATGTCGCCAACGAGGAAAAAATCCTGGATTACCTGACCCTGACCGCCGAACCCGGTGTGATCGGAGGAATTCCGGCCGGTGGTCTGAATTTCGGAGCTGCCACCAACACGGAAGCCCTGATCAGCCAGCCGGAGCAGTTCGACTTTTACGACGGCGGGGGGCTCGATCTGGCTTTTCTCGGTCTGGCCCAGGCCGATCGGCAGGGCAATTTAAATGTCAGCAAATTCGGCCCGAAGCTGGCCGGGGCCGGCGGATTCATCAACATCAGCCAGAAGGCTAAAAAGGTCATCTTCGTGGGTACTTTCACCGCAGGGGGCCTGGATGTGGGAATCAGGGACGGACGGCTGGAGATCGGGCAGGAGGGAAAATTCCAGAAATTCTTGGGTCAGGTCGAGCACACCACCTTCAGCGGCCCCTATGCGGTGCAAATCGGACAGCCCGTGCTCTACATCACCGAACGCTGCGTCTTCTCCCTGACTGAAAAAGGCATGGAGCTCATCGAAATCGCGCCCGGGGTGGATCTCCAGCACGACATCCTGGATCGGATGGACTTTGAACCGATCATCCGGGAGCCGCTTTCGAACATGGACGAGCGAATCTTTCAGTCTGAATCCATGGGCCTGAAGAAGAGACTTTTTGCCCTGCCCCTCAGGGACCGCTTCCGCTTCGACCCCCACCTGGACATCTTTTTTGTCAACTTTGAAGGCTACTCGGTCAAAACCCTCTCCCAGGTCAGGGAGATAGAGTCCATTGTCAGCGAAACCCTCAAACCATTGGGACGCAAGGTCAAAACCATCGTCAACTATGACGATTTCTTCATTGATCCTGACATTCTGGAAGAGTACTCGGAAATGGTCAAGCGGCTGGTCGAGCGCTACTACAGCGGGGTGACCCGCTACACCACGAGTGTTTTTGTCAGGACCATGCTCGGCGACGCCTTGAAAAAGAGGCATATTTCCCCGCAAATTTACGAAAACAGCGAACAGGCCGGCAAGGCCCTGAAACAGGAGGAATGAGACAGATGTTGGAGATCAAGAATGCTGTGGCGGTCATAACCGGCAGTGGCAGCGGCATCGGAAAAGCCGCGGCCAAACACTGGGCTGCCCGGGGCGGAAGATTGGTCCTGGCCGACATTGCTAAGGACAATCTGAAACAGGTGGAAGAGGAGATCAAAGAGGCCGGAGCCGAATGCGTAAGCCTGGTCTGCGACGTGACCAGGGAAGAAGACACCACCGCCCTGGCCCGCCTGGCAACGGAGCGTTTCGAGGCCGTCAACCTGGTTCTGCCCTTTGCCGGGATCATCAAGGACGGGCTCCTGCTTTCTCCGGACAAAGAGACCGGAAAAGTCAAGAAAAAAATGGCCCTGTCCGACTTTCAAAAAGTCGTGGACATCAATTTGACCGGGGTCTTTCTGACGGTCAGGGAATGCGCTGAACAGATGATCAACACCGGATCCAGGGGTCTTATCTGCCTCATCTCCTCCACCGGGGCTCAGGGCACCGCAGGCCAGATCAACTACTCCTCCACCAAAGCGGCCATGTCCACGATGCCCAGGGTGATCACGGCGGAGTTATTCAGAAAGGGTCTGGCCGACAGGATCCGCTGCGTGGCCATCGCCCCTGGCTATGTGGGAACGGAAATGGTCAAAAACATGAACCAGAAAGCCCTGGAGGGTATCCTGGAAAACGTCCCCATCCAGCGTTTGATCGAACCCGAAGAAGTGGTTTCCCTGATAACTGAACTTTATTGCAACGAGGCCCTGGCCAATGACGTCTATTCCATCAACGGCGGTCTCAGGCTTGGTTCCAGGGGGTGACCGGATGTTGGGATGATGAAGAAGCATGGGGCATAGGGAAAACCAGACGTCGGACGTCGGACGTCGGAGGTCGGGAAGAGGGCGATGGACGGATGTCGGAGGTCGGTGGCAGAAATGCTGGAATGCTGGCCTCCGGCTCGTAGAGCCTACGGCTCGGAGAGAATGCTGGGATGAAGAAGCATGGGGCATAGGGCATAGGGAAGAGGGAGGTCGGAGGTCGGAGGTCAGAAGTGAGCCCTGCCTCTAGCAGGCCTGACATATAATTATTTAATATATTTAAGAATATAGGGTACAGCTTTTGTGCTGCTGAATTGAAGTGCATAACTGCCAGTTTGATCAATGAAAAAACTTTTGGTCAGCCCCTCCGTCATTCCGGTAAAAGAACGTCATCCCGGACCCCGATCCGGGAGCCGGAATCCAGACTGAAAGTATATGAGCTGAACCCCGGCCTACGCCGGGGTGACGGAGAAAGAAAAATCTAGTTTCATATGAGTGGTCACGAGATGTGATGTACGGCCGAAATCAGGATGAGTGGTCAATTTTTTTCAAAAACAAAGCGGATAGAAACCAGATTGAGCTGTCCGTCTTTTTCTTCAGGACAGCTCAATCTGGTTTGGGTTAAAGATGTTGTTTTATACAAAAATCAATGACGTATTGAATATGATCGGCCATGGCCTTTTTGGCCCGTTCCGGGTCACGCCTGGCTATGCATTCAAAGATCTCGGCGTGCTGCCTGGCAACAACCGGCAGGTTTCCGGCCTCGGCCAGATAGAAAAGGTTCTGCCTGATCCCGTAAAAGAGCAGATCATAGAAACTCTTCATCAGATAGATCTGGGCCGAGTTCTTGGTGGCATAGGCGATGCCCATGTGAAAGGCGGTATCCTCATCAGAACCGGCATCACCCGCTTCGATCTTAGCCATGATATCCTGGATGCATTTTTCCAGTTTTCGGATGTCATCATCCGTGGCCCGCTGCGCAGCCAGGGCCACACCCTGGGTCTCCAATTAAACAATTGGCAATACCAATTTGCATGCTTTTGTTTTGACAATTGTCAACAGGCCACTGTCAACCAAATTTTAAAAGGAAGGAGGTGAACTCAAAAAAACAAATCGCTTGTGCCAAATCCTTTCTACCAACGTAAACCAAGGAGGTTTCCCATGCGTCGTACGTTGAGCATCGTGATCGCGGTTTTTTTTGTCTTTTCTCTTTTCGCAGGCATGGCCACGGCAGCCAAGAGGGGAAAATTCGGAAAAGACGACAGACATGAAGAGGCGAAACGGGTAAAATTCGAAACTTCAGACAAAAACTTCAGGATGAAAATGGTCATGCCCTGGTCCAAAGGGCTTTTGTTCTATGATGTGGCTCAGCATTTCTGCGATTCAGTGCGCCTGGCCTCAGCCGGCCGCCTGGACATCAAACCCTTTTCCGCCGGCGAACTGGTTCCGGCCATGCAGTCCTTCGACGCAGTGGCCAAGGGTGCAGCCGACGTAGGCCACGACTGGCCCGGCTACTGGAAGGGCAAAAACGAGGCCTTTGTGGCCTACGCCTCGGTTCCTTACGGCCTGGACGTGGAAGGCTACAACGTCTGGCTCTATGAAAAAGGGGGCCTGGAATTGATGCAGGAACTCTATGGAAAATTCAATCTCTACGCCCTGCCCTGCGGAAACGTCGGTCAGGAGCTTGGGCTCTTCTCCAATGTCAAAGCCACAAAAGTCGAGGATTTCAAAGGACTGCGCGTCAGGACCCCGGGCTGGTACATGGACATCCTGACCGAACTGGGCGCTTCCGTGACCCCCTTGCCTGGCGGAGAGATCTACCTGGCCCTGGAACGCGGCGTCATCGACGCGGCTGAATTCTCCTCCCCGGCCATCACCTATCCCATGGGTTTTGACCAGATCACGGACTACGTGATCGAACCCGGCGTGCATCAACCGTCCTGCCAGTGTTCCGTGTTTTTCAACCAGGACAAGTGGGAGGCACTGCCCCAGGATCTGAAAGAGATCGTCAAGCTGGCCGCCAAAGAGACCCAGCTCTGGACCGAGGCCTGGAGCGAGAACCTGAACGCTCAGGCGGTTGAGCTTTTGCAGGACAATGTCGAATTCGTCAAAATGGACGAAGAAACCATCAAAGCCTTTGCCAAGACCACCCACGACTACCTGGAGAAGGTAAAAGCGAAATTCCCGGATGCCAAAAAGGCCCTGGAATCCCAGGAGCAGTTCAAGAAAGACTTCTCCACCTGGCGGAAACTCAGAAGCGGCATCGCCCCCTACCCCTATGAAGAGTTCATCGAAGGCAATATGTACCAATAACCTTGATTCAGTTTGCCTGAAATAACAGTATCGCCGGAGAGAGGCTCCTCTTTCCGGCGATACCAATATTTCAGGAAGGAGCAAAGCAGATGCCCGCAAAAACAATCAAAACAATCGACACCATTCAGGACTGGTTCGGCTTCTGGACGGCCATGCTCATCCTCCCCATGGTCCTGGTGGTCATCTATGAGGTCGTCATGCGCTATGTCTTCAACGCGCCGACCTCATGGGGGTTCGAAGCAACCACCTTTCTCTACGGCCTGCACTACATGCTCGGCTTTGGATACGCCCTCCTCTACAACAGCCATGTCAAGGTCGATGTCTTTGTCAGTCTTTTGTCTTCAAAGAAACAGACCGTTATCAGCCTGATCTGCCATCTGGTCTTATTTCTACCTGTTTTCGGACTCTTGAGCTACGGCTGCATCACCTTTGCCTGGGACTCGATCATCGGTCTGGAACGAAGCTGGACCAGCTGGGCGCCGCCCATCTACCCTTTCAAATCCCTGATGGCCCTTGGGTTCATCATGCTCTGGCTGCAAGGCATATCCAGTATCTTGAAGGACATCCAGACCCTTCGCAGCAAGTTCAACAAGCAATAAACAGCCTGCAACCCATACTATTCTCCATAAAGGTGACCCGTTATGTACTTCAGCCCTGAGACGCTAACCATAGGGATGTTCGTGACCCTGATCCTTTTCATCACCTTAGGACATCCTCTGGCCGTGACTCTGGCCGCTGTGGCCACGCTTTTCGGCTTAATCAACAACGGTTTTGAATTCAATTTTCTTTTCAACATGTTCGCCAACAACTGTTGGGGAATCATGAACAACTATGTCCTGGTGGCCATTCCCCTGTTCATTTTCATGGCCCAGCTTCTGGACAAATCCAAGGTTGCTGAAAAGCTCTTCGAGGTCCTCTATCTGGTCCTGGGGCAGATCAAGGGCGGTCTGGGCTTGACCGTGGTGGTGGTCTGCACCGTCTTTGCCGCCACCACCGGAATCATCGGGGCCTCGGTCGTGGCCATGGGTCTCCTGGCCGCTCCGCCTCTGATCCAGAAGGGCTACCAGAAAGAGATGACCAGCGGCATTATCTGTGCGGCCGGAACACTGGGCATTCTCATTCCCCCCAGCATCATGCTCGTTGTTTACGGCGGTCTGACCGGGATGCAGGCCACCTCGGTGGGCAATCTCTTTGCCGGGGCCATTATTCCCGGGCTGGTTCTCTCGGGACTGTATATGGCCTATATCTTTTTACGCTGCACCATCAACCCCTCTCTCGGACCGACCATCTCCAGGGAAGAGGCGGACAAATACTCCCTGGGCAAAAAACTCTGGCTGACCGCCCTCTACCTCATCCCGCCCATGTTCCTCATCCTGCTGGTCATGGGGACCATCCTCTTCGGGGTGGCCACCCCGACAGAAGCCGCGGGCATGGGGGCCACCGGGGCCTTCATCCTGGCTCTGGCCAACAGGGCCGTAACCTGGGAGGTCCTCAAACAGGCCAGTCTGACCACCTTGAAGACCACCTGCATGGTCATGCTCCTCTTTGTCGGGGGGAAAATGTTCAGCTCTGTCTTCATGAGCATCGGCGGCGGAGACGTGGTAGCCGATCTACTGGTGGCCAGCGGCCTGAGTTCCTGGATGGCCCTGATCATCATGCTCTTGATCGTCTTTATCATGGGCATGTTCATCGACTGGGCCGCGATCCTCCTGGTCACCGTGCCCATTTTCATGCCCATCTGCATCGAACTCGGCTACGACCCCCTCTGGTTCTCCATGCTCCTGTGCATCGTCCTCCAGACCTCCTTTTTGACACCACCTTTCGGCTATGCCCTGTTCTACTTCATCGGCGTGGCCCCGGAAGGGTACAACATGCTGCACATCTACAGGGGCATCATCCCCTTTGTCATCCTGCAGTTGATCGGCGTGGTGATCATGGCCCTCTTTCCCGGACTCATCACCTGGCTGCCGCACCTGGCTTTCGGGACCTGAACCAGAAATGCACCCCCGCTTAAAAAGCGGGGGTGCATTTCTGGTTCCCAGGGGTAATATTGCAGACCGCCCTAAGCGGAAGTTGCGCCAGGATACTCATCCCGGTGCAAACGCCACTCGATAATTTTCTTGAAGGCAAATTTAATGTCGCAATTCAGGTCAACTTATGGCATAATAACAGACATGAAACCGGCCGGTGCAGCCCAGGTACAACACGGCCGAAGCCGTTATTCAATTCTTATCTATAAAAGGAGTCGACCCATGATACCTGAAATCAAAAAAATTCTCTTTGCCACCAACAAGGGTCCGGAAGCCAGGCATGTCTTTAACTATGCCCTCAGCCAGGCCCTCCACTATCAGGCCAAGATCCATGTCCTGTACGTTGTCGAACCCCTGCCTCCCTATGCCCAGAGTCTGGTTGAACACCACTTGACCAAAGACAAGGCCAAGGAACTCCAGGAAAAAAACCGCGAAGAATTCATGGCCGATTTCAAATCCAGGCTGGAACGCTTCTGTGGGGACGAGACCTGCAAGCTGGATCAGGGTGAAAACCTGATTGAAGAGATCAAACTCCTGGAGGGGAGGCCCGCCGATACCATCAAAAATGAGGCCCAAAATATCGGAGCCGACCTGATCGTCATGGGCACCCACCGCCGGAAGCTTTCCACCTCCGGATTGATCGGGTCAACGGCCAGGAAGGTCGTCAACAGTTCGAAGATCCCCGTCCTGACCGTCTACACCCCGGACGACCAGCTCGAAAATACCCAAGGCCATAGTTCATAACCATATACAAAAACATGACCGCAAAGGCCAAGTGAGCCAAGCGCACCAAGCGGGTCTTTATGCTAACGAGTGTCTGAACGAAAACGGTGATTGGATGTAAACTTACCCGGATACGAGGAACAATAAATTTTGAAACCGCAGTGTATTCCAATAAATGAGGATTTCAAAATTTTGCAGTGACGAAGTAGATGGGTGAGTTTTCGTCCAAGCACTAACTTTTGAAATCGGCCTGCTCAACGTCCAGGCAGACCGTTTTCCTTACTTTTTCCGGGAGAGAGGCAATACACTTATCCAGGCTGGCCCCGGGATTTCCATAGTCCATTCCCTCCCGCAGCAGGGAATCGATTCCGGCCGCATTCTCTTTAAGCATCTCCCGGACCACGGCATG
>JAIPDR010000005.1 GCA_021737615.1 Desulfohalobiaceae bacterium
AAGGTTATAGCAGAGCCTAAGAGTCCGGAGGGGGCAGGGATCCCCCATGAGCGAGCCTTAGAAAACCGAGAGCCGGAAGCGTTTAAGCGAAAGAGAGCCCTGTGACCGGTTCGCATTCTTAAATGAAGTTTCATACGAGGGGGAGAGGGGGAGGAAGGCGGAGGACGGCGGACAGAGGTTGAAAATCAGGGGTCAGCTTGGCCGCTGGCCGCGCTGACATACCCTGACTCTGACAGGCCTGTCATATATCCGGTTTTGCCCCCCGGCGTGCCGCCGGGGGGCAAAACCGGATATCAGTGTCTCTGAGGCTGATACTCTTCCTTGCGCAGGCTGTTGATCAGGGAAAAATCAGAGGCCGGTCCGCAGAAGATCTCCTCGCTCTGGACATTGACCAGGGCCTGGGGCAGGACCTCATCCATATGGTCCACCTGGACGATTTCCAGATCCCGGAGGATCTCTCTGGGCACATCTTTCAAATCCTTATTGTTCTCTCTGGGTATGATGACCTTGGACACTCGCCCCCGATGAGCCGCCAGGAGTTTCTCCCGCAGGCCGCCGATGGGCAGGACCCGTCCCCGCAGGGTTATCTCGCCGGTCATGGCCACTGCGTTGTCAACCGGCATATTCAACAGGGCCGAGACCAGAGCGGTGCTCATGGTGATTCCGGCCGAAGGACCGTCTTTGGGAGTGGCCCCTTCCGGAATATGGATATGGATATCCACCTCCTTGTAAAACTCCGGCTTGAGCCCGAAGAGGTGCGTCCTGGAGCGGACGTAGCTCAGAGCTGCCTTGGCGGATTCCTGCATGACATCGCCGATGGTCCCGGTGACTTCGATCTTGCCGGTCCCGGCCATGAGCACGGCTTCGATCATGAGCAGCTCGCCGCCCATCTCAGTCCAGGCCAGCCCCACGCTCAGACCGACGCGGGCCTTGTCTTCACGCTCCTCATGGCGGTAATTGGGGACCCCCAGGTAGGAGGAAACACTATTTTTATTGACCAGGACCCTGCCTTCGGAAGCGGTTCCCTGGACGATCTTTTTGGCCACTTTACGATAGACCGAGGCCAGTTCCCGCTCCAGATTCCGCACTCCGGCCTCTCTGGTGTACTTGCGAATCACTTCCTGAACCGCCCCGTCTGAAATGTGGACCTGGTCCTCCTTAAGGCCATGTCTTTTCAGCTGCTTGGGCAAAAGAAAAGAACGGGCGATCTTCATCTTCTCCGTCTCCAGGTAGCCGGGCAGACGGATGATCTCCATCCTGTCCCGCAGGGCCCAGGGTATGGTCTGCAGGGTATTGGCCGTGGTGATGAAGAAGACGTTGGATAAATCGTAATCAAGATCGAGATAATGATCGCTGAAGGCATAGTTCTGCTCCGGATCCAGGACCTCCAGCAGGGCGGAGGAGGGATCCCCCCGGAAATCGGTACTCATCTTGTCCACTTCATCCAGACAGATGACCGGATTGTTATACTCCTTACGCTTCAAGGACTGGAGGATCTTTCCGGGCAGGGCCCCGATATAGGTCCTTCTGTGGCCCCTGATTTCCGCTTCGTCCCGGACCCCGCCCAGGGAAAGGCGGACAAACTCCCGGTCCGTGGCCCTGGAGATGGATCTGGCCAGTGAGGTCTTTCCCACCCCGGGAGGCCCGACAAAACAGAGAATCTGGCCCTGGAGCTTTTCCACCAGGGTCTGAACCGCCAGATACTCCAGAATCCGCTCTTTGGGCTTTTCCAGTCCGAAATGATCCTCGTCCAGAATTCTGGCCGCCTGATCGATGTCCTGGCAGGTCTCTTTGAGTTCGTCCCAGGGCAGGTCGAGGATACAATCCACATAATTCCTGACCACGGTGTATTCAGCCGAAGAAGGAGGGATCTGTTTGAGCTTTTGTATCTCCTTGCGGCCCTTTTCCCTGGCCTCTTCAGGCATGGCTTTGGCCTCGAGGCGTTCGAGCAGTTCATCGGCTTCAGCCCCTGAGTCCTGATCCGCTCCCATCTCCTTCTGGATGGCCTTCAGCTGTTCGTTTAAATAGTAATTTTTCTGATTGGCCTCCACCTGTTCCTTGACCCGGGAATTGATCTTCTGTTCCGTCTCTGAATACTCGATCTGATTCAGAAGCAGACCGTAGGCCTCCTCCAGGCGGGTCACAGGTTCCATGATTTCCAGGACCTTCTGGGCCTTCTGAAAATCCACCTTCAGATGGGACATGATCATGTCTGCCAGACGGCCCGGGTCTTCGATGCTGTTCAGTGACTTGACCACATCCTGAGTCAGTTTCTTATTGATGCCGGAAAATCTCTTGATCGCACCCTGAACAAGATTGATCAAGGCCTTGACTTCGGTTCCGCTACCCGCATCTTCCTGCACCCTCTCCACCGTAACCACCGGGAAAGGCCGGTCCTGCTGCTCCAGCAAGGACTCCTGGCTGCTCCATCTGGCCCTGTAGCTGCCCTCGAACAGAACCTTGATGGTTCCATCGGGCATGCGCATCATCTGTAATATCTTACAGACGACTCCGACTTCAAACAGGTCGTCGCTTCCCGGCTCTTCGTCTCCGGGATTTTTCTGGGTCACCAGGAATATCTTTTTATTATACTTCTCAAGGGCCTGTTCCACAGCCTGAATTGATGCCTTGCGTCCGACATACAGGGGAACGATGGTCCTGGGGAACATGACCACCTCCCTCAATGTCATCAAGGGGACTTTGATTTCGGGGCTGTCATCGCCGAGTATTACTGTTTTCTCACTCATATTTCCTCCGCCTTATTTCTTTCTAGGCTGTCTTGGCCTCCTGCTCATAGATGAGCAGCGGTTCAACCCCGGACTCGACCATAGCCTTGTTGATCACGCACTCCTTGACCCCCTGCAGTGAGGGCAGCCGATACATGATATCCAGCATGATGCCCTCCATGACGCTTCTCAACCCCCGGGCTCCGGTCTTTCGTTCCATGGCCAGACGGGCAATGGCATTGAGGGCGTTTTTGGAAAAACGCAACTGGACTTTATCCAGCTCAAAGAGCTTCTTGTATTGTTTGACCAGGGCATTGACCGGTTCCGTCAAAATCCTGACCAGGTCTTCTTCTTCGAGTTCATCCAGAGCGGCCACAATCGGAATACGGCCCACGAATTCAGGAATCAGGCCGAATTTGATCAGATCTTCGGGCTGGGCCAGACGCAGGATTTCACCTACTTTTTCCTGGCCGCTTTCAACCAGCTCGGCCCCAAAGCCCATAGCCCGCCCCTTGGTTCTTTGCCGGATTACCTTCTCCAGACCGATAAAAGCGCCGCCCATCACGAACAGGATGTTGCTGGTATTGAGCTTGATATATTCCTGCTGGGGGTGCTTCCGCCCCCCTTTGGGTGGAATGGAGGCTTCAGTGCCTTCCATTATCTTCAACAGGGCCTGCTGCACCCCTTCTCCGGAGACATCCCTGGTGATCGAAGCACTGTCCGATTTTCTGGAAATCTTGTCGATCTCGTCGATATAGACAATCCCCTTGGAAGCGGCTTCGATATCGTAGTCGGCATTCTGCAGCAGCTGAACCAGGATGTTCTCAACATCTTCGCCCACATAACCCGCTTCGGTCAGGGTCGTGGCGTCGGCGATGGCAAAGGGAACCTTCAGGATCCTGGCCAGGGTCTGGGCCAAAAGGGTTTTCCCGCAGCCCGTGGGACCGAGGAGTAGAATGTTGCTCTTATCCAGAGTCACGTCCTGCACGGCGGCATCATGGTAGTGAACCCTTTTGTAGTGATTGTAGACGGCCACGGACAAGACCCTTTTGGCCTGGTCCTGTCCGATGATGTGATCATCCAGTTTCTTTTTCAGGTCTGAGGGCGGCAACAGCGATCCGGATTCCGATTCTTCACTGATTTTGTCATGGGTCAGAATCTCGTTGCACAGGGATATGCACTCATCGCAGATATAGACATCCGGACCGGCAATCAAACGCTGCACTTCTTCCTGGGTCTTAGCGCAGAAAGAGCAGCACAGTTCCTGCATTTTTCCTTCTTTTTCAGTCATGTGCTTACCTGTTCTGTTTGAAACCCGAGGCTGATCGGTTCGGGCCTGAATCCTTTTCGGTTCAACCCCCGTACCTTCAGCCGGGTTTGTCATTTCTTAAACAGCCTCAACGAAAACGATGATTGGTCGTAAACTTGCCCGATACGAGGCACAAAAATTTTGAAATTGCGGTGTCTTCAAATACATGAGGATTCCAAAATCTTGCAGTGACGAAGTAGATGGGGCGTCCAAGCACTAAATATCAGCCTGCATCGCTTTTCTCGAGGACAGAACCTGATCGATGACCCCATAATTCCTGGCTTCGTCAGCGCCCATGAAGTAATCGCGGTCGGTGTCCTGTTCCACCTTTTCCAGAGACTGCGAAGTGTGTAAGGACAGAATATCATTCAAGGCGCCCTTCAAACGGATGATCTCCCTGGCCTGGATATCGATGTCCGAGGCCTGTCCCTGGAAGCCTCCCATGGGTTGATGCAGTAAGATCCGGCTATGCGGGAGACAGTAACGCATGCCGTTCGTGCCGGCGGCCAGAAGGACCGCAGCCATGCTGGCGGCCTGGCCCAGACACAGCGTGGCCACCGGCGCGGATATGTACTGCATGGTGTCGTAAACCGCCAATCCCGCGGTCACTGAGCCGCCGGGGCTGTTGATGTAAAAATTGATTTCCTTGCTCGGATCTTCAGACTCCAGAAAAAGAAACTGCGCACAGAGCAGGTTGGCAATATGATCGTCAACAGGGGTGCCAAGAAGGATGATCCTGTCCTTTAGCAACCTCGAGTAGATATCATAAGCCCGTTCCCCGCGACCAGTGCTCTCGATGACTATCGGTATAGTGGACATGAATATTTCTCTCTTATTATTCTGGTTTCAAAAACAAGGCTTATACTTACTATCGTGATGAATTGAGGGTATCTTTACATTAAATCCTTTCAGTCGCTTCGATGAGGGAGCTACAGCAATGAATCCCTCCAGGGAGTATTTCATTACGCATTCTCTTCATCCGGGGATCCGCTTTCATCCGGGTTTTCGGTCTCGGCCGCCGCTTCGGGTTCTCCGGATTCTTCAGGTTCAATTTCCTGCAGCTCGGCCTTTTCATAGAGGACCTCTGCGGCCCGGTCTGCCAGGAGGCTGTCCTTGAGGGCGAACATCAGGTTGTTATCTTCGTAATGCTTTCTGAGCTGCTCCGGATCCTGCCTATTTCTAACCGCGGTCTGGTACAGGTACTGGTCCACTTCTTGTGGAGATATGCTCAAGTCTTCTTTCTTGGCAATCTCCAATAGGATCAGGTGGTTTTTGACCAATTCCTCTGCTTCCGGTCTCAGCTTTTCCTTGAGCTCCTCCGGGCTGCCCTCCGCTTCCAGGCTCTTGCCTTCCTGCTCCAGACGTTTCTGTTTGTTTTCCAGCATTCCGTCGAGCTGTCTTTCAACCATGGTTTCAGGCAAAGCAAAATCCGTCTTGGCACTGAGCTGGTCCAGGAGTTTCTTCTGGACCCTTGATTTCTCCATGTTTTCGAAATACCCATGGAAATTTTCTTCAATCTGTTTGCGCAGGCTTTCAACACTCCCGTGACCGGCAACTTTCTGGGCCAGTTCCTCATCCACCGCCGGTAGGACTCTTTCCTTGATCACGTTCAAATGGACCTGCATGGTCACGGTCTGCCCGGCCAGATCCTGATTGATGAAATCATCGGGGAAAGTGACCTCGCCTTCTCCGGATTGACCGGGGAGCAGTCCCTTGACAATCTCCTCGAAGTCGGACAGGGCCTGGGCTTCGCCCAGAGGCAGCTCAAACTTGTCCTGCTTGATATTCTCCAGGGGCTGCCCGTTCTGAAAGGCGGCAAAATCGATGACCGCAACATCTCCGTCCCGGGGATGCCGCTCCTCCTTGACCAATTCCAGGGTGCTGTTTTCAAAGCGAATCCGTTCCAGAGCGTTGTTGACCATCTCTTCGCTAACGACCGGCTTTCTCTTTTCAGCCTGAAGCCCGTGGTATTCAGGGAGATCGATCTCAGGGACAAACTCGAAGCTGAAGGAGTAACGATAGTCTTGATCTCTAGTGATGGGCCCCGCATCCACATCGACGCCGCCCAGGGGCTCCAGTCCTATTTCGCCGAGGATCTGCGAGAAATGAACATTGAGCAGGTCCTGGGCTGCCTGGTTGTAGATCTCTTTCTTGAACTTCTGCTCCACCAAAGATCCGGGGACCTTTCCTTGCCGGAATCCCGAGAGCTTCAAATCCTTGCGCTGCATGGCCACTGCCGCTCCAATGGCCGCATTGATCTCATCTGAGCCAACCTGGACCGAGACCTGTTTTTTCACTGAGTTCACATCTTCAACCTGATACTCCATCGTGCAGATCCTCCTAACTGATTATTAAAATTATTTTTCCAGCAATAAAAAAAAGCCGTTTTTTGCGGGCATACCCGATAATCCCGGCACCGTTTTACAACTATAAGTTATAACCCTCAATTCTTAGTTGTCAACCCGACATCCTCACAGCTCCTGATACTCTCCCTTGAGCCAGTTTTGCATGTTGTTGCAATAGAGCCTGGAAAACCTCCTGTCTGAAACCCCTCCCGGTAAATTGGAGAAAAGGGCTTGAGTCCCGAGGTCGACGACCATTCGATAGGACGGGCCGAAGGTGGTAGTCCTGTTCATGGTCCGACATATCTGCCCCTGGAGAATTGTGGCCCTGCCGCCGGGGAGCTGTATCGGCCCTCTGTCGAACCCGAACCACCCGGGCAGCTTTCCCCCGAAGAGCAGATGCGAGATCGTCACCCTTCTGGTCTGCCCATACTCCGGGACGTCTGCGGACAGCCCCCTGGCAACCGCCTGTTGCAGCAGTTCCTCTTGGTCCTTTTCCCGGAACCAGGTTGAGTCGGGATGTAAGAGGACTTGATCGAAGTTGCCGAAGTAATAGCACAAAAGGGCCGTTTCTGTCAGAAGATAGTCCATGACTTCCCGGCCCAAACCATTGTCTCCGAAAACAGTCAGCAGGATCTCCCGGTAGATCCTCTCGAAGAGCGCGGCTCCTCTGGATTGCGGCGCATAGCTGTAGTCCCAGGCCCTGAGGATCTCAGCCTCCTTGGTTTCCGGGAGAAGCGGGGTGATGATCGGCAGCAGCCTCTCTGCCTGCAGGGAAAAAAGATCGTTTTGCATGGTCTGCATAAAGGCTATATCCAGGGGCGGACTCTGCTTTAACATCGAGGTGATCCTCCGGGCCCGGTGGTCGGCCACGGGCAGATTGATCGGATCCGCCGGCCCCAGGTGGTTCAGGTCATGATTGGCCGAGACGATGAATCCCGATTCAGGGTTCAGGACAGCCGGCAGCTCCTTTGGATCGACAAACTCCGGACCGGCAATCCCCTCTTCCCAGGCCGGCTGAGGCAGGAGGCCGCTCGCCTTGTCCACTCTCTTGAACAGCCTGCCGCTCATCTGCAGCCCGATGTTGCCCCGGACGTCGGCCAGGACAAAGCACCAGCCCCCGGACTGCATCTGCCGGTAGAGGGTCATGGCCTCCGGGACGTCCTTGGCTTCTGGAATCTGGAGATAGCTAAAATCGGAGCCCCCGCACCCCCGGGCGGCTGCCCAGGACATAACCAGGTAGTATCCCTCTTCATAAGGATCGCCTTCCAGCACCCCCAGATCGTTTTCATAGAAGACCGCCTCCTCGGTCCGGCCCTTCTTGAGCCTGATCTTCTCCCGGCGCCTGCTGAAGGGAACCCAATTTTCACCGCGCCTGTAGCAGCCGTTTCGGCAGTGTTCTATGTTATAATCGATCATGTCCATAAAGGCATAGGTGACCCCGAAGGCCAGGTCATCGCTCCGCCCGATAAGCACTCCGGGGGCCCCGGGGAAGGCGGCCCCTTTGATCGTCTTTCCCGGAATCCGCAAAACCACCTCCTGCCAGATGGAGGGCAGCCTGTTGACTTCCAGATGGGGGTCATTGCAGAGCAGAGGCAATCCCGAGACAGTCAGTTCCCCGGAAACGGCCCAGGCGTTACTGGCCGAAATCCGGGGCAGAAGGCCAATCCAGGTCAAGGAATCCGGGACAACCGGTTCGACGAGGCTGACTTTTTTCAAGAGGTTGTAATCGATATCGTCCCGGAGATAAGGAAACAGCTCCCTAATCCGCTCTTCGTCGACTCCCTCTTGCACCATCTGCAGAATCAGCTTTTCCATGTTCGCCTGGCTTTCAGCCAGACCGACGAACCCCATGACTTTGGCCAGAGAGATCACATCCTCGATCCGCAAAGGTTCCGGCCTGTAGCCAAGCAGCCTGAGCTCGAAGACCGGCCTGTTTTGGGTGAGAAAATAATTGAATCCGTCCACATAGGCCGTCAACTGCTTTTTCAGCTCAGGATCGAGCCTGGCGATCTGATTCTCCGGGTCAGGCAGAAAATTGATTCGTCTGGCCTTTTTGTCCATTGCAATCAGCTCGGGATGGGCCGTCAGGCATTCCGAGAGCCTGCCCTGATAGGCCAGCCTGGTCAAAAGGACCTGGAGCTGCCGGTCGCTGGCATGGACAAAGCCGTGCCCAAAGGCCAGATCTTCATAATTTCCGGCTGTGATGCAGGGAACCCCCCGGCTGTTTCTCTCGAGCCTGATGCCGCCTGCGGGACCCTTGAGGGTCATCGGGTCATTTTTTAAGCGCATATCTTCAAAACTCTTTGCCGTTTTCTAAAATTTGAAACATTATTTGGACAAGTATCATTTTTGCTTAAATTCGAAGCACGAAATTCGCCTCCGGCTCGTAGAGCCTACGCCTCGGAGAGAAATCCGAAACCCCAGTGAAATGAGAAGAGATTTCACGGGGCAGGCAAGCACGAAATTCAAATTTTCAAACGAAGACAGGCAACAAACCCCATACCAGAAGTTGGCATAATTTGCGGTTTGTATTTGCCTTCAATAACGAAAACCTCAATTTATGACGGCCGTAAGTCTATCTCAAGACGGCGGTGCGGTGTAGACGTACTCCAGGGTATGGATATTGAATTTGTAACGGTCCCCGCGGTAAAGATAGGTGCCGAATTCGATGGGTATGCCTGCGGCGTCGAACATGGTGCACTCTAAAAGCAGACAGGGCAGCGGCGACCGGGCCCGAAACAGGGACTGCTCACTTTTGTCGGTCATAACGGCACCGAAACTCTGATTGGCCTGACTGGGAACTATGTTGTAATGCTCCTTCAGAAGCGGATAGCGGAGGCGGTTGAGATCAAAGGAAAGAAGCTCCTGAAACTCCGGGTACGGCAGATAGCTCTGCTCGATCATGACCGGCTCGCCGTTGCCCAAGAACAGGTACTGCAAAGCGATGACCCGGCCTGCGTTACCTAAATCCAGAAGCCGGGCCGGTTTTTCTTCGGCCTGAACCACTTCCGCCCTGAGGAGCTCCAGGCTCGGTGTCACCCCGTAGCGCTGCATATCGGAAAAAAAGCCGGTGGCCACTTCCATATTATACACAAACTCCCGGGGGCTTTCGGACACAAGGAATGTCCCCCTTCCCTGTTCCCGGACAACCATGCCCTCGACCACCATCTTGTTCAACGCCTTGCGGACAGTCATCCGATTGACCCCGAAACGGGCGGCCAGTTCCGTTTCCGAAGGCAGTATGTCGCCGAAGCCTACTTTTTTCCGCTGAACCAAGCCGTGCAGCCAATCGTATATCTGCAGATACTTCGGAATTCCCGTCACTCTTTTCATCACCCGCTACATGACCTTTTTTTGAAAAAAAATTCCTTTCTTTTTCCCTATTCTCTTGACACCGGCACTATCTTTGTCTAAACGTATATACAAGTTGTATATGACATTGATGCACGACTGTCAATTCAGACCTGTCCCTGGCTTTATCCATATTTCAACTCAAGGAAAAGGAGGTCGCGATGTCCAGATCAGCATCCAGAAAACAGGTCCGGTTCCTGCCAAGGCGCACCTTTCTCAAACTTTCGGCATTTTCATCGGCCCTGGCCCTGAGTTCGGCCCTCCGGCCCAGGATCTCCCTGGCCAAAGGCAAGACCATTCTGAAGGTCAGAGACTACGGGGACATCACCTCGCTTGACCCGGGCATCGCCTCCAACCTCTACGACGAAAACGTCAACGCCTGCATCTACAGCAAGCTCATCTCTTACAAGCCCGGCAACAAGTGGGACTGGCAGCTCGATGCCGCCGAATCCGTCGAGCAGGTCGACCCCACGCATATCGCCTTCACCCTCAAAAAAGGGATCCGCTTCAGCAACGATTTCGGGGAAATGACCGCCGAAGACGTCAAGTACTCCTTCGAACGGATCGCCGACCCCACCTTCGAGTCCCCCATCCAGGGAGACTGGAAGCCCCTGGACCAGGTTCAGGTCAAGGACAGATACTCCGGCGTGATCGTGCTCAAGGAACCCTTCCAGGCCCTGTGGATGACCACCCTGCCCTACATGGCCGGAAATATCGTCTCCAAAAAAGCCGTCGAATCCGTGGGCGGCAAGTACACCCACGAACCGCCGGCCTGTTCCGGACCGTATGTCTTTAAAGAATGGAAGCCCAAACAACGCACCGTGCTGAAGCGGAATGAACTCTGGTCGGGTCCCGCTGCTGATTTCGACGAAATCTGGATTCTGCCCATAGACGACGAGAAGACCGCGGAAATCGCCTTTGAAGCCGGTGACATCGACTACACCCGGATGAGCATTTCTTCGTTTCCGAAATACTCCAAAAATCCGCCGGCCAATTCGACCGTGAAAAAATACCCTTCCCTGTACTACGTCTGGGTGGGCATGAACCTGGAAAATCCCAAGCTCCAGGACAAACGGGTCCGTCGGGCCGTGCAGTACGCCGTAGACGTCCCCTCCATTCTCCAGGCGGCCTACTTCGGCGTGGCCGAACCCGCCACCGGGATCATCCCTCCCGGCTTGTGCGGGCACAGGGAAGAATCACTGATTCCTCCCAAGGCCAACATCGAAAAAGCCAGACAACTGCTCAAAGAGGCCGGCCACCCGAACGGCATCAGCCTGACCCTGGACGCACGCAACAAGGAAACCTACCTGACCTCGGCCCAGGTCATCCAGGCCACCCTGGCCCAGGCCGGGATCAAGCTGGAGATCAAGGTCCACGATTCCGGATCCTTCTGGTCCCTGGGCGACGACAGCAAGGGGGACCGCTGGAAAGATATCCAGCTGGTGCACAACCGGTTTTCCAGTGCGCCGGATCCGTACTACGCGGCCCAATGGTTCACGGATGACCAGATCGGAATCTGGAACTGGGAGCGATTCGACGACAAGGAGTACAACAGCCTGCACGAAAAGGCGATCAGCGAGTCGGACAGGGAGAAACGGTGCAGCATGTATAAAAGGATGCAGGACATCATGGAAGGATCAGGGGCCTACCGCTTCATCACCCATGAGGCCAACCCGGTTATCTACCGCAACACCATCAGGCCGGCCCTTCGTCCCGACGGCATGCCCCTGCTCAGATACTTTGAAAAGGCTTGATCAATTGTCAGCCCTGCCTCTGGCAGTGCTGACATATAACTATTTATTTTTTATAAGAATACACAACAACACTATGAAATTATAGATATAGAATCTACGACTGCCAGTTTGATCAAAGAAGAAACTACAATTTTGAGCATTGGCACCCTCTTTGCGAATCGGGCAACAGGGTTCTCATTGCGCGACCTCGCTGGGAGGCTTCTCAGGTTTTCTTAGGCTCGCGAAATGGGGGAAACCGGACCGCGCCTACGGCTTTAAACCATAAGACTGCTGAAGATTCTCGTTCATGTAGCATCAAAGTTTACAGCAGAGTCTAAGAGTCCGGAGGGGCAGGGATCCCCCGGGAGCGAGCCTTAGAAAACCGAGAGCCGGAAGCGTCTAAGCGCAAGAGAGCCCTGTGACCGGTTCGCATTCTTTGATGGAGTTTCATACCAACTTTGCCTCTGGCAAATCTCATATAACTATTGATCCAGAAGGCAGCAAGATCTGTTTCATCCTATGCTCTACTACTTAATCAAGCGGCTGGGACTGGCGATCATCATCGTGGTCCTGGCCGTGATCATTCTCTACAGCCTGATCCACATCGTTCCCGGTGATCCGGTCAGTGTCATCCTGGGCCCGAGGGCCACTCCGGAAATGAAGGAGATCCTCTACGCCAGGATGGGTCTGGATCGACCCTTTATCGTCCAGGTCTCCAGTTTCCTTCTCAATACCTTCCAGGGTGATCTGGGCTGGGATTTTTTCTCCCACCAGCCGGTGGCCAGGATCATCGCGGATCAGCTTCCCTACACCATCATCCTGGTTCTGACCGGAATCTCCTGGGCCATCGTTCTGGGACTGCCCCTGGGCTGCTACTCCGCTCTTAATCGCAACAGCTTCCTGGACAAACTGACCGGAGTCCTCTCCGTCAGCGTGATCGCCATCCCCTCCTTCGTGGTCTCGGTCTACACCCTGCTCATCTTCGCCGTGGTGCTCAAATGGCTGCCAGCCATCGGGGTCGGGAACGAGGGCGATTTCTGGGACCAGTTCCTGCACCTGCTGATGCCCGCCTTTTCCATAGGGCTCAGCTGGGTCGGCTACATCGCCAGGCTGGTCAGGGCCTCCATGCTCGAAGTCATGGGAGAGAACCACATCCGCATGGTCCGGGCCTTCGGCCTTCCCGAACGGCTCGTGGTCTTTCGCTACGGGCTCAAGGTGGCCATCCTGCCGACCATCTCACTGCTGGGAGTGGGCATCGGCCACCTCCTGTCCACGGCCGTGTTCGCGGAAATCGTCTTTGCCAGACCGGGCATAGGCAAACTCATCTACGATTCGGTCATCACCAGGAACTATCCGGTGGTTATGGGCTGCGTCCTGGTCACCTCCATCCTCTTTGTCCTGTGCACCACCCTGGCCGATATCATCGCCGCCGGACTCGATCCGCGGATCAGGGAGCACCTGTAAATCCAGAGCTAATCCCCGGCTATGCCGGGGGTTAACCCTGGATTTAATTTTAAATCTTAAATCTTGAATCTGGTTCTGTATGTCCGACATCAGTATTGCCCGGCCCCTTTTGAAGGAATCCGTTCTCAAAAAGACGCTGTTCAGGCTTCTCAAGGACCCTCTCGGTTGTTTCGGCCTCTGTCTGGTCCTGGTGATCCTGTCCATCGCCCTGCTGGCCCCCTGGATCATTCCTTACGATCCGAATGCCATAGACGTCATGTCCAGGCTCGAGCCGCCGTCCAGGACCCATTTGCTGGGAACCGACCAGCTCGGCCGGGATGTCCTCTCCCGGGTGATCATGGGCAGCCGGATCGCCCTGAAAGTGGCCCTGGCCACCATAAGTCTGGCCCTGAGCCTCGGTCTGATCCTGGGGCTTATTGCCGGATACGGCCCCAAGTGGCTGGACAAGCTGATCATCCTTATCTTCGACACCTTCCGCTCCTTCCCGACGATCATGTTCGCCCTGGCCCTGGTGACCATCTTCGGACCCAGCCTGAACACCGTCATCATGGTGATCATCATCACCACCTTTCCGGTTTACGGCCGCATCGCCCGAACCCAGACCCAGGGAATGCGCCACAACGAATACATCCTGGCTGAGAAGGCCATGGGCGCGAACATGTTCAGGGTCTTAAGCGTCCACATCTTTCCGAACATCATCGGACCGCTGCTCATTGTGGCCAGTATGGACATCCCGGTGGTGGTGACCATTGAAGCCGGCTTGAGTTTTCTGGGGGTCGGGGTGCCGCCGCCGACCCCGAGCTGGGGTACGATCCTGCATAACGGCTACTCTTTTATCAGAAACACACCCTGGCTGGTCATCTCCGGCGGATTCCCCCTGATCCTGACCACCCTGGGTTTTACCTTTCTGGGAGAATCCCTGCGCGACATCTTTGATCCGAAACTGCAGAAAGATATATAATTAAAGCGGGCTTCGCCCGCAACCCAAGAGGTTCCGGGTTCACCGTTCACGGTTGAGAATAAAAGGCTTTGGGGCAATACATTTTCTTGTTTTTTATAACAGTGATTCAATAATAAGGCACTATGACTGTAAGCGTAAGCACACAGGCCCCTTCTTCAGGAAGCGGTCACCGACAGCCTGACAACCTCCTGGAAGTGAACCGCCTCAGCCTCGCTTTCCAGACCAGCCGCGGCAGCCTCAAGGCCCTGCGGGACGTGACCCTGCACGTTCCCAAAGGCTCCATCGTCGGGGTCGTGGGCGAGTCCGGCTGCGGCAAGTCGACCCTGATCTACGCCGTTATCAAGCTCCTGGCAGCCAATGCCCGGTACAACGGCGGTCAGATCCTCTTCAAGGGGCGGGATCTGCTGCCCATGTCCCTGGACCAGATCCGGCGGATCCGGGGTTCTGAAATCTCCATGATCTTTCAGGATCCCATGACCGCCCTCAATCCGGTCCATTCCATCCGGCGCCAGATGCTGGACATCCAGTACCGGGAGCGGATCAACAGCAATGAAAAAATACAACGGGCCATTGCCATGCTGGAGAAAGTGGGCATCGTGGACGCGGCCGGGCGGCTGAAGAATTTCCCCCATCACTTCTCCGGGGGGATGCGCCAGCGCATCGCCATTGCCATGGCCCTCTTGTCCAAACCCACTTTGCTCATGGCCGACGAGCCGACCACGGCCCTGGACGCCACCCTGGAAGCCCAGATAATTCACCGCTTGCGGGAACTGCAGCAGGAAGTGAACTGCTCGATCCTATTTGTCTCGCATCACCTGGGGCTGGTGGCCGAATTCTGCGATCGGGTCGTGGTCATGTACGCCGGCGAGGTCGTGGAAGAAGGTACGATCCGGGACATCTTTCACCGGGCCGCACACCCCTACACCAAGGCCCTGTTGGAGTGCGACCCGGCCGGCATCAAAGAAAAGACCCGGTTTTTGCCCACCATCTCAGGGGATTTTCCTGATCTGGTCAATCCGCCGCCGGGTTGCATCTTCCAGAGCCGCTGCCGCAGGGTCATGGACATCTGCGCCCAAAGAGCGCCTGACCTGACCCGGGCGGCACAGGGCCACGTCGCCCGCTGCCACCTGGTGTCCGGGTAGGGGCGGAATGATGCTGGATGCGGATAAGAGAAAGATCCTGGATAGATTGTTGTTTTGGAGGTCAGGATGCTGAACTTCGACTTCTAAGAAGTAACCGAAACCAGGATGAACATGAGCTATAAAAATTTGGAAATTTGGCAGGAAGCCCGAAGAATAATCATCGACATACATAAAATGACGATGAAGAAACTTCCCTCTTTGAGCTATATGAAGAAGGAAGTCAAATCAGACGTTCAATTAAGTCTGTTAAGTCGAATCTTGTCGAAGGTTACAGCAGAAGACGATATAAACAAGAATTCATTCATTTTTTGATTTATTCACAAGCCTCTTGTGACGAAACTACAGATCACTTGGAAACATTATATGAAACAGAATCACTGAAAGACGAGAATCTCTACCATGATCTTCACAGCAGATTACAAACCTTAAAAAAAAAATAAACCTCTTTATTCAATCTGTAGATAAAACGCATAATACAGATCGAAAATATTAACCTTATTATGAATAAGATAAAATCCAGAATCATGCATCCAGGGTCAAGCATCCAGAATCCAGCATCCAATATCCAGTATCAAGCATCCAGAATCCAGGATCCGGCATCCGGATCTCCCCTTTTGGAAATAGAGAATCTGCGGGTTCGATTTCAAAGCAAGAACCGGCTGCAGGCCATGCTCGACCGGGACCCAGACCCGTTTATCGATGCCGTCTGCTCGGTATCCCTGCGCCTCGAACCCGGAGAAACCATGGCCCTGGTCGGAGAGAGCGGGGCCGGCAAGACCACCCTGGGGCGGGCCGTCATGGGCTTGAATCAGCCCCGGGAAGGGAACATACGCTTCCTGGGACAAGAACTCATCGGGCTTTCGGATAAGGCCTTCAAACCCTTCAGACGGGATCTGGCCATGATGTTTCAGGACCCTTCCGGATCGCTCAGCCCGCGCCTCCGGGTCCGCTCCCTGATCACCGAGCCCTTCAGGATCCACCACATCCGGAAAACCGACCTGCGGGCCGAGGCGGACCGCCTCCTGGACCTGGTGGGTCTTCCGCCGTCCTTTGCCGGCGTCTACGCCCATCAACTCAGCGGCGGACAGGCCAGGCGCATCGGCGTGGCCAGAGCCCTGGCCCTGTCCCCGAAGCTGATCATTGCCGACGAGCCCACGGCAGGCCTGGACGTCTCGGTCCAGGGAGAGATCCTGAACCTCATGAACCAGCTTCAGGAAGAGACCGGGGTCAGCTTTTTGATCATCACCCACAATTTGAACGTGGTCCGGCACATCAGTCAGCGCATGGCCATCATGTACCTGGGCCGCTTCGTGGAATACGGCCTGACCGACGCCATCTTTGCCCGGCCCCAGCACCCCTACACCCTGGCCCTTTTATCCGCCAATCCCAACCCGGACCCGGACCAGGCCAAAAGCGAATTTGAATTACAGGGAGAGATCCCCAGTCTGATGAAGCGGCCTAAAGGCTGCGAGTTTCATCCCCGCTGTCCTTTTGCCGGAAGCAAATGCAGCCGGATCGCTCCGGAAACGACCCATTCTGGATCAGGCCACGGCGTGGCCTGCCATTATCCTCTCATGTGAAACTTCATGTCAAACCGCCGATGCTTCAAATATGGGTTTTTTTTGATCAATCCAGCTACGTTCATTAAGTTGCAAACAATATGAAAAAAATCTGAAACCTGGTTCTTATTCAAATAATATTACATATGTCAGCGCGGCCGGCGCGCTGGTATGAAACTTCATTTGTTTGTCAAAAAAAGCAGGCCTGCTGAAGAAAAGGGATTCTTCGCTCGCGGACTCGCTCAGAATGACAGAGAAAGGATAGCCCGTGTAAAACTCATCGTCATTTTTTCGAAGTTTCTGCCTCGATCAAACTGGCAATTATGGACTTCAACCCAATTACATAATAGCCTGGCTAAATATTCTTATATAAATTAATTAATTATATGTCAGGCCGGCCAGAGGCAGGGCTGACAAACGAACCGTATTCATAGGAGGCCTTTTGCATGTTGGAGGAACTCTGGCGACAATCAGAACCCCTGCCCCTGAATTTCAACCACCGGGTCAGGCGTGTCAAAAATATCATGATTCCCATGCGGGACGGCATCAAGCTGGCCGCCGATCTCTACGTCTCCCGGGAATTCCTGTCCAGGCAGGGACTGCCCGTGGTCATGGAATACACGCCCTACCGCAAGGATGAAATCGATGTCATCCAGCGCCGCTACGTGACCTATCTTCCGGAACACGGCTACCTGTTCGTCCGGGTCGATGTCCGGGGGACCGGAGGGTCGGAAGGCATCAGCACGGATGAGTATCTCCCTCTGGAGCAGGAAGACGGCTAC
Organism: Desulfohalobiaceae bacterium; assembly: GCA_021737615.1. GTDB lineage: Bacteria > Desulfobacterota > Desulfovibrionia > Desulfovibrionales > Desulfothermaceae > JAABTT01. The sequence continues at coordinate 17,373 of JAIPDR010000005.1, forward strand.
GACGTCATAGAATGGATTGCGGCCCAGCCCTGGTGCAACGGCTGCGTGAACATGATGGGCATCTCCTACGGAGGGTTCACCTGCCTCCAGGTGGCCACCCAGGCTCCGCCACACCTGACCTCGATCATACCCGTGGACTTCACCGACGACCGCTACACCGACGAATGCCATTACCGGGGAGGCCTGATGCGCAAGTACTATGATATCGCCTATTACGGCGGATTCATGGTGGCCTGGAACGCCCTGCCGCCGGACCCGGAATCTTCCGGTTCGGAGTGGGCCGAAAAATGGGAGCAGCATCTGGCCCACAACGAACCCTACATGCTCAAATGGTACAGACACCAGATCGACGGTCCCTATTGGCGCAAGGGCTCGGTCCGCTCCTTCCCCGAACGAATCAAATGTCCCGTCTTTATGATCGGGGGCTGGCGGGACGGCTATCCCAACCCGCCCCTGCGGCTCTACCAGGCCCTGGAAGTCCCGCGCAAGGTTTTGATCGGTCCCTGGAATCACGCCTTCCCGGACACGGCCATCCCCGGCCCGAGGATAGAGTATCTGCAGGAGGTGATCCGCTGGCTGGATTACTGGTGCAAGGGTCTTCCTACCGGGATCATGGAGGAGCCGCCGATCACGGTCTACATGCAGCACTCCCAGAAACCGGTGGTCGATCGTCTGGACACAAAAGGCCAGTGGCGGGCGGAAACAGGCTGGCCCCCGCCCGGGGGAAGCGAAGCCTCCCTGTATCTCGGCCCGGAGAACAGCCTTTGCTCGAATCAAAACGATCAGGGCAGGGATGATTTCGAGTACAAGGCCGATGTGGGGGTCAGCGGAGGACTCTACTCCAGCGGGATCCCCTTCGGACTGCCCGGGGACCAGCGCCCGGACGAAGCCTTTTCCCTGGTCTACACCAGCCGGACCCTGGAGGATGACCTGACCATCCTCGGCTGGCCCCGGGTCGAGATCTGGTTGGCCTCCACGGCCAGGGTCGTCGGGGTCACGGCCAGCCTCTGCGATGTGGCTCCGGACGGAAGCTCCCATCTCGTCTGCAAGGGCACCCTCAACGCCACCAGGCGGGACTCCCTGACCGAGCCCAGTCCCTTGACGCCGGGGCAGATCTATGAACTGCACTTCGATCTGGATTGCACTGCCTGGAAATTCTCCAGAGGGAACCGGATCCGTCTGGTCATCGCCGGAGCCGACTGGCCCAATATCTGGCCCACCCCGGACCTGTGCACCAACTCCGTCTACAGGGGTCCGGAGCAGCCCTCCAGATTGATCCTGCCCACGGTTCCGGCCGGGGGCAGCGCAGAACCGCCTGTCTTTACCCCGTCTCCAGTCCCGGTGCAGCGCCACTCGGACTCGGCCCGTCCCCCGGTCTGGGAGGTGACCCGCGATGTTCTCAGCGGACGGGTGACCACGGTCATCGACCTGAAGAGCACCTCCCGGGTCAACGGGAATACGGTCCTGGAGCGGCGCTCCAAGAGCTCTTTTGAAGTGAATCCGGAAAATCCGGCCCAGGCCAGTGCCTGGGGCCGGCACGTCAAGCGGATCATCCGGCCGAACCATGAAATGGAAGCCCGCTCGGTGATCACGGTCCAGGCCACCAGGAACCATTTCCACATCAACATCGATCTGGAGGTCAGGATAAATCAGGCCACGACCTTCACCAAACGCTGGATGGAGAGCGTGCCCCGGGTCCTGCTCTGAAATCCCTTTGAGCCGCCGGACTTTTGGTCCGGCGGCTCAAAGGGATTTCAATGGTCCTCGTCCTTTAAGAACAGACGGTGGTATTCTGGCTCGCTCAGATGCGTTTTCATGAGCCTGAAGAGCAGGTTGAAGACTTCTTCCAGTTCGGCCCGGGTCAGCCTCTTGATCAGGGTCTTAATGAGGGCGTCGTCGGAAAATTTCTGCAGATAGTAGATGATGGTCTTCTCATCGGTTTCCCGGTCCAGTCCGAAACCGACCAGACCGCTGTACTCCTCCACGAAATCATGGGAATGTTTTGCCAAGGCCGCCTCCTCATCGTTTTTCTTAAAACAAGGGGATCATTTCCTGTGCCGATCCCAGGCGTCCGTCTTTAAAAACCGATACCCCTCTTCTGTTTCCCTGACCTCGAGCCCGAATCCCGGGAGAGTCCGGACCAGGGAGCGTCCGAAAAGAAACTCCAGGACAAAATCGCCGGCTTTTGTTTTGTCCTGGAAAGACTTCCTTATTCCCAGATCCTGGACGACCATGCCGGCCAGTTCTTGCAGATCCCGCTTGTCCGGTTCTGCGTTGGCCCTGATTCTGTCCGCCAGTTCAGCCACCCGGGCATAGGAGCAGTGATGTTCATGCGCATCTGCGATCTGACCCAGGGCCGAATCCGGTAAAAAGAGATCCGCCCGGGTCAATCTGTCTTCTGCGTAGACCTGCTGAATTTTGCTTGTGTCCCAGCACTCGAGCACCCGGCATTCCAGGGGCCGGGACTCGTATATCTGACAACCGCTCGTTTTGCCGTCAAAAAAGATGCAGGCGGCCTCATGACTTTTCGATCTGATCCGGACCATCTCCTCAGAGAGCCTGATAGTCCGGTCCATGACATTGTCCCGGACCAGCTCCCCTTGGCGCAGGGTCAGGAGGTGTCCCTTTTGCAAGGTACCCTGTTCATAGAGTCTTTTGTCTAGCCGGTGCAGACCCGGAGGACCCTTGCGGCAGCAAGTCCCGCAGCGCTGGCACCTGTTATTCTCTTTCTCCATATCACCTGCTCGTTTACAATCATGCATTTTTAATATAATTTATTTGTATTACATCAATGGTCAGGGTCATCCTTATATTCCCCAACAAACCCGATGCTTATAGAATTAATAAAAGAACACCACCAGTTGATCGGCTGGTTAGGACTGCTTTCCGTCTTGACCTTTTTCGGCAGTCTCCTGATCATACCCTGGATAATCGCCCGCATCCCCGTCGATTATTTTCAGTATGAAAAACGGAACCCCATACACACGCAAAGCCCCCGTCCACTACTATCTAAGTCTCTTAATATATTAAAAAACATCCTGGGATGGCTGTTCATCCTGGCCGGACTGGGCATGCTCTTTCTGCCCGGCCAGGGAATGTTGACCGTTCTTATCGGGATGATGATGATCAACTTCCCGGGCAAATACAGACTGGAAAAGAAAATCCTGTGCAGACCTTCCGTGCTCAGGGCCATCAACTGGATCCGGACCAGGAGCAAGCGCCCGCCATTGACAGTCAGCCGGAACGGAGGCCTGTGCGAGAGCAAAATTCCTGACCAGGAGGCTCTCTGACCGCGGGAAAGCCAATGCTTCGTCGGCTGTTGGCCTCTGTGCAGTGCATCAGCCTATCCAAGAATCCGGCGATTTTCAATTATCCGGTTTGAGCCTCCGGACTTCAAGTCAGGAAGCTCAAACCGGATAATAGCCCCTTTACAGCCGGGGCTTGGAATAGTATACCAGCAGTCGCGCAAGAAAACCCTGTTGCCCGATTCGCAAAGAGGTGCCAATGCTCAAAACTGGAGTTTCTTCTCATTGATCAAACTGGCAGCAACCGAAATCAACAACATGAGTTAAAAGTCTAGCAGTTATTTTCATAGATATTCAATAGTTATATGTCAGCACTGCCAGAGGCAGGGCTGACGAGAGGAATAAATTTCAATGTTGCTGAAAATTAGAGCATTGACTACCAGGATTTTCGAATAATAAGAACCTCAATTTATGACGAGCGTAAGTATAGGAGCTTTTATGTCTCAATCCAGTGAACTCTTTGCAAAGGCCCGGACCCTGATCCCCGGTGGCGTGAACAGCCCGGTCCGGGCCTGCAGAAGTGTCGACAGCGAACCCCTGTTCATCGCCAGCGGCAAGGGAAGCCGGATCACCACAGAGGAAGGCCGGGAACTCATCGACTATGTCATGTCCTGGGGACCGCTCCTTCTGGGCCACTGCCATCCGGAAGTCAGCGAAGCCGTTCACCGGACCGTGGACCGGGGATCCAGCTTCGGCGCCCCCTGCCGTCAGGAAATCGACCTGGCCGAATCCATCATAAAGGCCCTGCCTGCGATGGCTATGGTCAGGATGGTCAACTCGGGCACCGAGGCCACCATGACCTCCCTGCGCCTGGCCCGCTCCTATACCGGGAAAAACAAGATCCTCAAATTCATAGGCTGCTATCATGGTCATGTGGACAGCCTGCTCGCAGAGGCCGGTTCCGGCATGGCCACGCTCGCTATCCCGGGGACCCCGGGTGTGCCTGAAGACACGGTCAAACAGACCCTTCTGGCTCCCTACAACGATCTCGATACCGTGGAGTCCATTTTCCGGGAGCAGGGTCAGGAAATCGCCGCGGTCATTGTCGAACCGGTTGCCGGCAACATGGGCCTGGTTCCGCCCCGGGAGGGATTTCTGCAGGGGTTGAGAGCCATCACCGAAAAGCACGACGCCCTTTTGATTTTCGATGAAGTCATCACCGGTTTTCGAATGTCTTTTGCCGGGGCGCAGGGTCTCTTCGGCATCAATCCTGATCTGACCTGTCTGGGAAAAATCATCGGAGGCGGGTTCCCTGTCGGCGCCTTTGGCGGGAAAAGGGAAATCATGGAGCATCTGGCCCCCAGCGGCCCGACCTACCAGGCCGGGACCCTGGCCGGGAATCCGGTGGCCATGGCCGCCGGTTCCGCGACCCTGAACATTCTCTCCCGGATGGACTATGACAACCTGAGCAAACGGACCGCCCGCTTCGCTTCTGAACTCAAGAAGATTCTCGAATCAAAAGGCGTTCCTGTTCAACTCAACTGTCTGGCCTCAGCCTTCACGCTTTTCTTCAGCCCGGATCCGGTTTCCGACTTTGCTTCAGCCAAGAAATCGGATAGCCGGTTGTTTGCTTCCTTTTACAACCAGATGCGCAGGAAGAACATCTATCTGGCTCCGTCCGGGTTTGAGTGCACCTTCACCTCCTTTGCGCACACGGATCAGGACCTGGAGACAACTCTTGAGGCGGCCCAAAATGTTCAATTTTAAAAGTTCTCTTCTGTAGTGTCCGCCGGGCTGAATCAGCCTTTTATGTTTAGAGGCGAAAAAACTTTGGCAAAAGCAGGCCATCCCAATCGAGATGACGCGACCATTGCAAATACAATTGCCGGGGCAAAAGAATCCGGGCTTGACAGATCCCCTGCAATCTGCGTAAAAATTTCATAAATACGTATACTGTTGCCATATTTATAAAGACCCGAAGCAACCTAAAGAATCTTCATTTACCCATGAGGCATGCCATGAACCAAGATTCCAAACACCATGATGAGGAGGAGATCATCGAACTGACCGAGGTCTTTGACGAGGATCAGCCCGAAGAAGACCTGGATCAGGAACTCAAGGATTTCCTTAGCGGCGCAGAGGATGAGGATTTCCGGACTCCGGCCGCTTCAGGTGAAAGAGAATCACAGGACATGGATTCTGATCTTGATTCTTTTTTCGACCACGACGAGGCCGACGCAGAGATGAGCGAGGACTGGACCTTCCGGAATGATCAGGAAAGCCGGGATACCGCCTTTCAGGAAACCGACCTCGAACTCGGGGATGGACCCGAAGAAGAAGACACTGAAGAGACTGCTGAGCTGGAAAGCATGTTTGCCGATCTAGAACAGAATCAAGGATCTGCTTTTCAGAAGGAAACCCTTGAGGACCGGCTCCGGGAAACAAGCGGACATCAGGATCTCCTGGAAAGATTTGAAGGCCTGGAATCCAGGATCTCCTTACTATCCGAGAAGATTGAGACCCTGGAAAACGAACGGCAAGCCCTTCAAGAAACCGGACCGGCCAAAAATGAACTCAAAGCAGAAATCTCCGAATTATCCGGGCAGGTAGAAAGTCTCAAAAGGGACCATCTGGAGCTCTTGGAGTCAAAACCGAGCCACAGCGATCTTGACGAACTAAAGGCTCGATTGCGGGAAGAGCTGCTCAACGAGATCAGAAAAGCCGTCCCCGGGGCCGCCGCAGAAATCATCCGCGAGGAGATCGAAAGAATGCGTAAGGAGTGAAAAGAATTGAATATTTAATGTTGAAAATCTGAAGCCTGCTGCAGGTTCGGGTTGAAGAATTGATCTTCAATCGTAAATCTTAAAAAAGGGGGGTGCTTCACAGGTTTCTCTCTTTTCCCGTCCGGTGCCCTTGCCAAGTGGCGGCCAAGGTCATTTCCCCTCCGGACGGGTTTTTTTATGGAGTACAGAATGGACAAAATCCAAAAAATGGCCTTGCAGACGACCAAGGAAATCGTGGTCAAATTCATCGAGATCGGCAGGATCTCACCAGGAAATTTCGAGCAGTTCTTCTCCTCAATCTACCATGAGGTTCTGAATACCATCATGGATCAACAACCTTCAGATCCCGGACCCGATCTCCATGAACAGGGGGACTGAACTCACCGACCCGGGGGAGCACGGGCGACGGGTGGCCTCGATGTTCAACCGGATCTCCCCCTGGTATGATCTGCTGAATCACAGCCTCAGCCTGGGCCTGGATTTGTACTGGAGAAAGAAACTGCTACAAACGGTCCGGCTGCAGGCAGGCGGCAGGGTCCTTGACCTGGCTGCCGGGACCATGGACGTCTCCAGGCAGCTTCAAAAACAGGGCCGCTGCTCCGGGATCCTGGCCATGGACTTTTCCCGGCCCATGCTCCAAAAGGGACGCAAAAAGGTAGACCCGGACCATGTCCTGCCCTTGACTGCCGATGCCAGGCACATCCCCCTGCCGGAGGCTAGTGTCGATTGTGTGACCATTGCCTTCGGTATCAGGAACATCCTGCCCAGGGAGAAGGCCTACGCCGAAATCTTCCGTGTGTTAACTCCCGGCGGCAGGCTGTGCATACTTGAATTCGGCTCTGGCCGGCAAAAAATCTGGGGCGGGATTTACAATCTGTATCTGCAGAGAATCCTCCCCGGCATCGGCCGCCTGATTTCCAGGGATCCATCAGCCTACGGCTATCTCGCGGAGACCATCAGAGAATTCCCGTCTGCTGAAGACCTTAAAAAGGAACTCCTGGAATCCGGTTTCCGGCGGGCAAAGCATCGCTCTCTGACCTCGGGGATCGTCTGTCTGCACATCGCGGACAAGTAATGCAACGCTTTTAGCCATTAGCTGTCAGCTTTTGCATGAGCCCGCAAACGAATGATATCTCCGCCAGGACTTATTGCAGAACGAACGTCTTTTTCTTAGCCGTGAACCCTCTTAACCTCTTGTTGTGAACCGTGAACCTGGAACCTTTTGGGCGGCGGGCGAAGCCCGCTTTAAAGCTGTCTGCCCAAATAAACCAGCCCCAGGCCGATCAACAGGGCCGCGACTCCGATCCGACGCAGGGCAGCCGGGGGCTGTTCAATAAGGATTTTCAGAACCCTGGGCATACGTTCGGCAAATAAAAAGTAGGGCAGGCCCTCCAGGATGAGGGCCAGGCCAAGGGCGATAATCAACAGCGGCAAATCGAATCTCATAATCATTCCCTGATCCAAACCCAGATCTTGACCGCAAGCCACTCCAGGACAATGACAGGGTTGGTCTGATAGTTCAGGATCTCCAGAGCCTTGTCCAACAAACCGTCCACCCGGCCAAAGGAGGCCCGCTGGAAATTCTCCTGCCAGAATTGCTGGGCAGGGTCTTCTGCCTTTCCGGACACGGCCTGGAGCAGGGTCCGCTGACAGCGGAGCACAACGGAGCGGACCATGTTCCGGTCCAGCTCTTTTTTCCGGCCGGTATGCTCAAACAGCCCCTGCCCGGTCCGCCAGAACTCAAGCAAAAGCCCCTCCCACTTCAGAACAGTGTCTTCTTCCGCCGCCGCCTTTTTCCGCCAAGCAAGGCTCAGGACCATGCTTCTGGAGACCAGGGTGGGCAACAGACGACTGCGCAGGGGGACCAGGAGCACGAAGACGTTTCCCGGGAAAGGCTCCTCCAGGGATTTCAAGAGGCTGTTCGCGGCGGACACGGTCAACCCCTGGGCCTCGTTGAAAACGAAACAGCGCGGCCCGCCATATTCCGGTTTTTCCCCCATCATGCGCCTGATCTGCCTGACCTCGTCTATCTTGACAGAGTCCTGGCTGCCGTCGAAAAAATAGACGTCCCTGAAGACCCCTGCCTGGATCTGACGGCAGGTCGAGCATGAGAGGCAGGGCGGCTTTTCCTCCCGACAGTTCAGCAGGGCCGCCCAGTACGATCCGAGAGCTGTCCTGTCTTTTTCGCAGCCCCCTTCCAGAAGCAGGACGTTGGGAGGGGTTCTTTGCAACCTGTGCAGATATCCAAGGAGACGTTCCTGGTTGGCAGGAAGAAAATTTCCGATTTCCAATTTCCGATTTCCAATTTTAAAACTGAACAGATTCCAGGCCTGTTATTTGTTCATATCCGGACTGTGAAAGTGTATTCAACCATCACCTGAACAGCGTCTGCTCCCGGTCAGGACCTACAGAGACCATGGTCACCCTGACCCCCAGGATATCTTCCAGGCGCTCGATATAGTTCCGGGCCGCCGCGGGAAGCAGGTCCCAGGAACGAACGCCGGAGATATCCTCCTCCCAGCCGGGAAGAGACTGGTAGACCGGCTCCACTCCGGCCAATCCGTTTTCCTTCTGGGGAGGATACAAAACCTGCCTCCCTTCGTATTTATAGGCCACGCACAGTTTGAGCTCGGGCAAACCGCTCAAGACGTCCAGTTTGGTCAGGGCGATGCCGGTCGGGGTGTTCAGGCGGACCGACTCCCCCAGAAGGACGAGATCCAGCCAGCCGCATCTTCTCTTTCTGCCGGTGGTGGCTCCGAATTCTGTCCCCTTGCCCTGCAGATAATCACCGGTTTCGTCCTTGAGCTCGGTGGGGAACGGGCCGGCCCCGACCCGTGTGGTGTAGGCCTTGACTACTGCCAGGATCCGTTCCGGTATCCCGGGCCCGCAGCCGCTTCCGGCCGGGGCGTTGCCCGCGACCGTGTTCGATGAAGTGACGAAAGGATAGGTGCCGTGATCAAGGTCCAGATGGGTCCCCTGGGCCCCTTCAAACAGGACCTTCCCCCCGTTCTTGACTTCCTGATCGATCTCGGTGGAGACATCGGCCAGATAGGGAACAAGTCTCCGGGCAAAAGGGCGGATCGTTTCGAAGACCTCCCCGGGCGACAGGGGCGGGACCTGGAAGAGATGCTCAAAGAGGGCGTTCTTTTCCGGAAGGGCCTTGGCAATTTTCTGCCGCATCAGCTCCGGGTCGGCGACATCCGCCGCCCTGATCCCGATTCTGGCTGCCTTGTCTTCATAAGCCGGTCCGATTCCCCGGCCGGTGGTTCCGATCTTGTCAGCCCCCGTCTTTTTCTCTTCCCGCAGGGTATCCAGCCGCTTATGGTAGGGCATGATCAACTGCGTCTTGTAACTGACCTTCAACCGTTCGGGACCGGCAGAGATCCCGAGTTCATTCAATGTGTCCACCTCGGCGCAGAAGACTTCCGGATCAAGGACCACCCCGTTGCCGATGAGACATTTCTTGTCTTCATGGAGAATCCCGGAAGGGATCAGATGGAGAATCAACTTCCTGCTGCCGACAACCAGGGTGTGTCCGGCGTTGTTTCCTCCCTGGAAACGAACAATCACATTGGCATCTTCAGTCAAAAGATCAACCACCTTCCCCTTACCCTCATCACCCCACTGGGCCCCGATGACAACTGTATTCTCTGTCATGCACATACTCCCGTCAGCCGTTCTTCCCATCCCGGTTCTTGTTTTTGTTTGTAAACTCTATGACCTTGCCGGCGCCTTTTCTCTTCTTTTCCTCGGGTTCAAAGGCCTTGCCCCCAGCCTCCTTTTTACCGGCCGGTGTCTTTTTATGCGTATGAGGCCATCCCTTTTTGGAATCGGCCCACTTCAGGTTAAACAGCTGGTTTTTCCAGTGAACCGACTGGATAATACTCAGAATGAGCACACTCTCTTCCCATTTTTTCGTGGGCTCGAACCTCTTGACAATATCGTGATATTTTTCCCAGAGCTGCAAAAGCGAAGCTTCGTCATAGGACTGCAGCTCCTTTGCTATTTTTTTCAACCTGTTTTCCACATCATCCCCCGCTGTGTTCCCTCCCAAGGTCCAGTGACACAGGGAGACGGCTCCCAGCATCGGCCCGGCCTGGTATTGCCAGTTCTAGTTCGGGACAATTGCCACCACCCGAGTCTTATGGTAAATACAATTTCTTCCGCAGACAAAAAAACCTATTCATTCATTTCAACATCTCTTTTGTCTGTCAAGTAAAAAAGGAGTGACGCTCATGCCAACTTTACAAAAAATGTACCGCTCTCTGCAATCCGATCCCTTTCCCGCAGTCCTTAAGCTGACCCTGGGGGACCAGGAGCTGGTCTTTGCTAAACAGACCTGGGAAATAGGGGGTGAGCAGAAAGGATTGCGCTACGGGGAGAACCCTGATCAGCCGGCAGCCCTCTATCAGCTGAAACAGGGGAGTCTCGAGCTCGGACAGGTCGGTTTTCGAAGTCCCGGACAGGGTCTGGTTTCCGGCTTGAAAAACGAACAGATCATTCAGTCCGGAAAGCACCCCGGAAAAATCAACTTGACCGATGTCGACAACGGCATCAATATCCTGCAATACCTCTCGAAGAAACCGGCCGCCATAATCCTGAAACACAACAACCCCTGCGGCGCCGCCTGGTCTGACCAGGGAATCTTCACCGCCCTGGACAAGGCCTATCACAGCGATCGTATTGCCGCATTCGGGGGAAGCGTTGTCCTCAATCAAACACTCGATCAGGAGGGGGCGAAGTTTATCAGCGATCACTACTTTGAAGTGGTGGCCGCCCCTGAGTTTGAAGCCGGGGCAGTAGATCTTCTGAAAACCCGCAAGAACCTGCGGATTCTCAAGCTACCCGGACTGGCGGAACTCGAACCCCTGGCCGCCGAGCCCTATCTGGACCTGAAGTCCCTGGTGGACGGAGGCATCATCGCCCAGTTCTCGTTTCGAAACACCATCCTTTCCGAGAACGACTGGATTCCGGCCCAGGCCGAAAAAGACGGCAGCAACATCCTGGCCAGAACGCCGACCGCCCAGGAATCCGAAGACCTGCTCTTCGCCTGGGCCGTTGAATCCGGGGTGACCTCCAATTCAGTGATCTTTGCCAGAAACGGGGCCACGGTGGCCATCGGCACCGGAGAACAGGACCGGGTGGGGTGCGTGGATCTGACCATTTACAAGGCCTCTGTCAAATACGCAGACAAGTTGACCTATGAAGAGACCGGCCTCTCCCTTTATCAGCTGAGGGCCCAGGCAAAAGAGGACGATGCTTCGGCCAAGATACTGGACGACATTTACCAGCGCACCAGGATCGCGAAAAACGGGCTTCGGAATTCGGTCTGTGTTTCAGACGGTTTTTTCCCATTCCGGGACGGCCTTGACCTGATCATCGAACAGGAAGCCACGGCCGTTGCCCAACCCGGGGGGTCGGTCAACGACTTCGAATGCATTGAAGCCGTGACTGAAGCCGATCCGCAAGTAGCCATGGTCTTCACCGAACAACGTTCCTTTAAGCACTGATGCCCAGTTTGAGCCTTTAGACAAGCATGAAACGCGATCAAGCAAACATCACCCCGGGCTGTCTGGTGGAATACCTCCACGACAATCAGACTCTGCTCGGATTCGTTCAGGAAGAACAGGGCCGTCAGTTCAGGGTCCTGAACCACAACAAAAGACAGGTCAAGCTGACTCTGGCCAGAGTCCTGCCCTGGGTGGGCCCTAAACTGTCAATGCAGATATCCAGGTCCGAAATACTGGAGGCCCTCAATGACCACAACCAGAAACGCCAGAGGGTTCAGGCGGAGATCGATCCGGTGGAGCTCTGGGAATTGACCAGGGATGAAGTCTTGGAGGGCACGGCAGACTGGTTTGCCGGTCTCCTCTGGAACTATCCGGATGAGGACCAGATTGCGGCCGTGGGCCGGACCATGCTCGAAAACAAGGCCTTTTTCAAATTTCAGCCGCCCGGCTTCAAGATCTTCGATCCCGAGACGGTCCAGGCCAAGCTGGCCGAGCAGGAATCCCTGAGAAAAAAGAGGCTGCTTCTGGCCCATGGACAGTCTTTTTTCCAGGCCCTGCTGAAAAAGGACTGCAAAGACGATTCCGCAGCCTTGCCTGAACTGCCGCCGGAAGTGGCTGCAGAGCTCAGCAGGGTCCTTTTGTCCGGGATCAACGACCCCGAGAATCAGGAGTTCTTATCCCTCTGGAAAGTCCTGCGCAAAGGGCTGCCCGATGATCCCCATCTGCCCCTGCTCCTGGCCCGGGCCTGGAATATCGTTCCCAGCCACTACAATTACCTCCTTGACCAGGCCGGATATGACTGGGGAGACATCTGGGCGGAAGAATTCGAAGAGGAGATCGAGCAGCTGATTCGAACAGTAAAGGCCTCACCGCAAGAAGATAAAGAACTGGAGCTTATCAGCATAGATTCGGAAAGCACCAGGGATATCGACGATGCCTTCAGCGTTGAGCCCTCTCCCCGGGGCTTTGTCCTGAAGCTCGGTCTGGCCTGTCCGGTCATCGGCTGGGACTTCGGATCAAGACTCGACCAGAGGGTCTTCCAGAGGATGAGCAGTCTCTATCTCCCCGAAGGCTCGAGCCACATGCTTCCGGAAAGGCTGGGCACCGGCTTCTTCAGCCTGCATTCCGGGAACTCCAGGCCGATCCTTCTCATTACGGCCGAGCTGGATCAGGAGGGCAAACTCCTGGACATGGAGCTCAGGACGACCCGGACGACAGTTGCCGCCAACAAGACCTACGACCAGGTGGAACAAGAGCTGGACCAGGAGGACAATCCTGTTCTGAACCAGGCCCTGGAGCTGGCCGCCAAGCTCAGGCAGCAGCGCATCGAAAACGGAGCGGTCATCATTGAGCAGGAAGATCCGGACATCGTACTCAAAGCCGGGGATGATGACTTCGAGGTCTTTCTCCAATCCCCTGAGAGCCACCCCGGTGCCCAGCTCATTGTAAGCGAGTTTATGATCCTGGCTAACCAGGCCGTGGCCGAGTGGGCAAACACTAAAGACCTGCCCCTGGTCTACCGGACCCAGGACATCACTTTGCCCGGGGACAGGGCCGGCATCTGGCGGGATCCCGTGGATATCTATCACCTGATCAGGGAGTTGAGCAGCGCAAAAATCGAGACCATACCCAAGCCCCACTCCAGTCTGGGGGTCAGCGCCTATGCCCCTGTCACCTCTCCCCTGCGCCGTTACGTTGATTTCATGAATATGGCCCAGATCCATTCTTTTTTAAGCGGCAACAAGCTCCTGTGGAGCAAAGAGGAACTCCAGGCCAAACTGCCCTACCTGACCGCCAGGATGCAGGCCGTGGCCAACATCCAGCGCAGCCGGACAAGATACTGGAAGTTGCTTTATTTTCAAAGACATTGTAAAGTCCAGCACTGGTCGGGGGTCGTCGTGGGGATCAACGACAAACGGATTACCCTGTCCCTGCCCGGCGCCAAGATTCTGATTCAGGGTCATAGAAACATCTTCAATGAAAAAACCGGCCTCGGTGACCGCTACCGGCTCAAACTGGGGAAGGTAAGCCCCTTACACGATGAAATAAGAATAATGGATGCCTGGGAGGAATCATGAGCACTCTTCTTGTCTGTCTCTTCTGGGTGGCTTTGACCTATGTCATCGGCTCGCTTCCCTTCGGTCTCATCGTTTCCAAGATATCGACAGGCCGGGATCCCAGATCTTCGGGCAGCCGGAGCACGGGAGCCACCAATATCGCCAGGACTTGCGGCCTGCGGTACGGCATACTGACTTTTCTCCTGGACATGGCCAAGGGCTTCATCCCCCTGATCCTGGCCATGACCTTGAGCGACTCCCTTTTTTTTCTCAGCCTGACCGGTCTGGCCGCAATCGTCGGCCATATGTATTCGGTTTTTCTCAACGGCAGAGGCGGCAAGGGAGTGGCCACCACCATAGGGGTCTTTGCCGCCCTCGCCCCGAGCCCTCTGTTCTGGAGCCTGGTCATCTGTCTGTTTGTCATCTGGTTCACCGGCTATGTCTCGGCAGGTTCCCTGGCCCTGAGCCTGGCCCTGCCCGTCCTGCTCATCCTGAGCTTCAATCTGTCTTTTTTTGTCCTGAGCCTGGCGGTCATGTTTCTGGTCTTTTTCAAACACCGGGACAACATCATCCGCCTGGCCAGGGGCCGGGAAAACTCCTGGAGACTCAAACATGCCTCCTGAAAGACACGAGGCATGTTTGAATAGAGGGGATTTTCGAATAAGAATTCAAGAATGAGTCACTATGCTTACCATTTCTGCTGAAACAACGGTTAGCCTTTCACCAGGGCAGACCAGCCTCCTCGGTCCCGGTCCTGCAGGCAACCATGCAGGCGGACTCGTCTTTTGGGAAAATAGAGTTGACCTTCCCGTGGGTGCCACCTTGGGTCCTGAAGAGGATGTCGGCCGGTTTCAGGTCGTGAACCGCCTCAGGCTGCCCGGTCCTGATCATGCCCGGAGAGGGTTTGTGGTCCGGATACTGACGCATTGCTCCTTTGGCCCGGAACCGGTTTCGCTGCAGGCCTGGTGCAAGAACTTCAGCCTGGCCTGGATCACTCTGAGCGACAAAGGGGCCAGGGGGGAGAGAACGGACGAAAGCGGTCCTGTCATTCCAGAACTTATCCAATCGGTACTGCCCCTGGATCTGGAGCGGGGCTTCATCCTGCCGGACGACAAGGCCGAGCTGAAAGGACTTCTCGTGCACCTGGCCCTGGAAGAGAAATACGACCTGATCGTGACCAGCGGGGGAACCGGAGCCGCGCCCAGGGACATCACCCCGGAAGTCACCGCTTCGATACTGGAAAAGGACCTGCCCGGTTTCGAGCAGGCCATGGTCCGCTCCTCCCTGGCCAAGACACCCCACGCAATGATCTCCCGGGCCAGAGCCGGCCTGCTGGGCACCTGCCTGATCATCAACCTCCCGGGCAGTCCCAAAGGAGTCCGTGAAAACCTTTCGGCACTGCTCCCGGCCCTCAGGCACACTCTGGACAAGATAAAAGGCGACCCGAGCGATTGCGCAGTATAATTGAAGATTAAATTCCTATGGATCTTTTTTATTCCGACCTGCACATCCATTCCCGGTATTCCCGGGCGACCAGCAAGAGCCTGACCCTGCGGAACCTGGCTGCCTGGGGGGCTTTAAAGGGTCTGCATGTCCTTGGCACCGGAGATTTCACCCATCCCGGCTGGCTGCAGGAGATGGACGAGAATCTGATCCAGGAGGAAAGCGGTCTCTTAAAGCTCAGGGACACCGAGGGCCTGGACCGGGAGATCCCCTGGATGCGGGGTGAGACTATCCCCGGGAAGACCAGGTTCATGCTCTGCACTGAAATCAGCTCCATCTACAAGAGCCGGGGCGCGGTCAGAAAAATCCACAACCTGGTCTTCATGCCCAGCCTGGAAAAAGCCAAACACTTCAGCCGGCGTCTGGCTCAGGTCGGCAATCTCGAGTCCGACGGCAGACCCATCCTCGGCCTCGATGCCAGAGATCTCCTGGAAATGGTCCTGGAGAGCGATCCCCTGGCCTTTCTGGTCCCGGCCCATATCTGGACGCCGTGGTTTTCGCTTTTCGGTTCCAAATCCGGGTTTGACAGAATCGAGGACTGTTTTCGCGATCTGAGCAAACATATCTTCGCCCTGGAAACAGGATTGTCCTCAGACCCGGAAATGAACTGGCTCTGGAGCCGGCTGGACCGCTACACCCTGATTTCCAATTCCGACGCTCACTCCGGAGAGAAACTGGCCCGGGAAGCCAGCATCTTTTCCGGAGAACCCGCCTACGAAACGGTTCTGCGGGCTATGAAGAATCAAGGACTGGGCAGCAAGTTCCTGGGCACGATCGAATTTTTTCCTGAAGAGGGCAAATATCATCTGGACGGCCACCGCAAATGCGGTGTGGTCGTGGATCCCAAAGAGGCAATGCAGCCGGGCCGTCTCTGCCCGCAGTGCAGCAAGCCCCTGACCCAGGGCGTCTTGAACAGGATCGTGACCCTGGCCGACCGGAGCCAGCCCCGGAGACCGGCTCAAAGTCCGGATTTCATCTCTCTGATCCCCCTGCAGGAGGTTTTGTCCGAAATTTTAGGGGTCGGGCCAAAGACCAAGACCGTAACCCACACCTATAAACAGCTTCTGCTTCGATTCGGATCCGAGCTTCAGATCCTGCAAAACGTCCCCCTCGACGACCTGAAATCCTTCGATCCGCTACTGGCCGAGGGGGTTGCCAGGATGCGCCGTAAAGACGTTTACAAAGAACCGGGCTTCGACGGACAGTTCGGTCGGATCACGGTCTTCACCCCCAGGGAGAGGCAGAAATTCAACCGGGGCAAGAAAAAGACAGCCGGCCCGAGGAAACAGACCCAAACCCCTCCATCGGTCCGGCAGGGGGAACTCCCGTCTGCAGCCCCTTTTTCAGACTCTGATCAGCCTGACCCGGATCCTGGTTTGAACCCTGAGCAGCAAACCGCCGTGGAAGCAGGCAGAGACCCCCTGCTGGTCCTGGCCGGACCCGGGACGGGGAAGACCAGGACATTGCTCGGGAGGGTGGAAAGGCTCATCAATCGGGGCTGCAATCCCAGGCAGATCCTGATCGTGACCTTCACCCGGGCCGCGGCCAAGGAGATAAAAGAACGGCTGGTCGAAGTCTTCGGCCCCGAACAGGGACTTCCGCTCGTGGACACCCTGCACGCCCTGGCCTTTGAAACCTGGCTGCAGACCGCCGGGCAGAGCCCGACCCTGTTGACGGAAGAAGAGGCGGAACAGATCTTTGCCCGGGCCAACAACCACCTTTCTGCCAAAGAGGCCAAACAGGCCAAAGCGCAGCTCAACCTGGCCAGGGAGAGGCGTCATATCCCGGATGATCTGGCTGCTTCTGCCCGGAACTTTTCCGAGCATAAGGACTCCTGGAATCTGGTCGATTACTCGGATCTTCTGGAGGGCTGGCTGGAGCTGATAGAAAGCGGGGCCTACAGCAACCCCTTCAATCATGTTCTGGTGGATGAAGTCCAGGACCTCTCACCTCTGCAGATCGAGCTGGTCACAAAACTGCTG
Source organism: Desulfohalobiaceae bacterium (assembly GCA_021737615.1). Taxonomy (GTDB): domain Bacteria; phylum Desulfobacterota; class Desulfovibrionia; order Desulfovibrionales; family Desulfothermaceae; genus JAABTT01. The sequence continues at coordinate 34,453 of JAIPDR010000005.1, forward strand.
CCGGAAAAAGGGACCGGTTTTTTCGCCATCGGCGACCCCAGGCAGTCAATCTACTCCTTCCGGGGTGCTGTGGGTGACTGCTCCGAAACCTTCCGGAAAACCTGGCCCGGCCTCCGGGTCGTCGGCCTGAAGGAGAACTACCGCTCCCGGCAAAACCTCCTGGATTTTTCCGGCTCTCTTTTTCCGGACAGCCGGAATCTCCTGGCCAGGAACCCGGGCAAAGGCCAGCTTGTCTTCTATCATGCCCGGAATTTCAGGCAGGAGGCCCTGTGGATCGGCAGACAGATCAAAGGGCTCCTGGGCAGCACCTCCCATTCGGAAACGGACCGGGGTCATGAAGGCGGCCTCGCTCCCGGAGACATCGGCATCCTGTTCAGATTCAAGGCCCTCATCCCGCCCCTGGAACACACCCTGAAAAGTATGGGGCTGCCCTGTACCGTACCCGAGACCGTTCCCTTCTGGGAGGACCCGCGCATCAAACACATACTCCAGGGAGCAGCCGAGTTTCTGGGCATCTCGTTCTCGGACCGGGAAGGCAATGACTCCCTGAACTGCCCCGATCATATCCTGGCCGAAGGGCCGAACGGTGTGGCCGCCTATTTTGAAGACGTCTCCCCCTTTGACCGTATTTTCTGGAAAAGCCAGCCCTTTCAGGATTTGAAAAAGGCCTATCAGCAACACGGGGGATGGGCCAATTTGATCAGCTGGATCAGGCTGGAGAGCGATCTGGCTCTGGTCAGGCAAAAGGCCCAGAAGATCCGGCTTTTGACCCTGCACGCCGCCAAGGGACTCGAATTTGAGGCCGTGTTCATCCCGGCCCTGGAACAGGGTATTCTACCCTTTGCCGGGAAGGATTTTCTGGCCGGCCGTCCCGGAACCGACGGCGATCACCCCCTGGTGGCGGAAGAAAAACGGTTGTTCTACGTCGGGCTGACCAGGGCCAGATCCCGTCTTTTCTTGAGCCGGGCCGACCATAGAAAGATATACAACCGCAATTACTATCTCCAGGCCAGTCCTTTTCTCGACCTCTTGCCCTTTGCAGAAGTCCGCCGGTTGCAAAGCGTCGCCCACAGCATCAAAAAAGAGAAACAACTCTCGCTGTTCAAATCCGATTCATAACTCACTAAAAGACCTAATTTTTCATACCTACTTGACTTTTTAAAGTTCTGGATTAGGACTGTGTACTGTTCTTCAATTTTTTTGGTAGTGGAGATCCATGTACTATTTCCGAAAACTTGAAAATAAAACAGTTCAGCTGATGAGCCTTTTCAACAAGAAAGAGAACTGGCTCATCCTCTTGACCGGTGACCCGGATGCCCTGGCCTCGGCTATGGCCTTGAAGCGGATCCTGGCCAGACGCGTCAACACAGTGGGCATCGCCATGGTCAACCGGATATCCAGACCGGACAATCTGGCTATGGTCCGCTATCTCAATATTCCGATCAAACAGCTTACACCGCCTTTGGCCGCTCAATACGACAGATTCGCCCTGGTGGACTCCCAACCCCACCACAATCCGGCCTTCGCCAGGTTCGATTTCTCGATTATTTTCGATCATCATCCACTCGATCCCAAGGAAACCGCGGCAGCCCCCTTTACCGAGATCCAACCGGCTTACGGAGCCAACAGCACACTTTTGACCGAATACTTATACAACTTAAAGATCAGGCCGGGCAAACTCCTGTCGACCGCTCTCCTCTACGGGATCAAGACCGATACCCACAGTTTCGAACTCAACTTCCACGACGCAGACATCCGGGCCTTTCGCTATCTGAGTAAATACGCCGACCATACCCTGCTTCGGAAAATAGTGCGCAGTGAATTCAGGGTGGAGTGGCTCAGTTACTTTTCCTATGCCTTTCGAAAAATGCGCCTCATCGGAGACGGTCTGACCGTGTTCATGGGCCAGGTCGATTCCACCGATATCCTGGTCATCCTTGCCGATTTCTTCCTGCGTGTCCACGACGTCTCCTGGAACATCGTCAGCGGTATCTGGGATGACAAACTGGTCATCATTTTCAGGGGAGACGGCATCAAAGTGGACATCGGCAAGCTGGCCGGAACCCTCTTCGGCGACCTGGGTTCGGCCGGCGGGAAAAAGGCCATGGGCAGAGCGGAAATCCCCCTGAGCAATCTGCACGACGAACACCCCCAGCAGATCATCTGGGAGCGACTGCAAAACAGCAAACTAGGCGCCAAAAACGGGGACAAACCCGCTGCGCAGGAAGAAGCCCCGGAAGAAGAATTCTCCGATACCGAAACCAAAGCCTGATGTCTATCCAAGAACGCTTCAACTGGACCCGGGAACCCCTCTTCCTCATCGACGGGACTTCCTTTCTCTACCGGGCCTTCTACGCCTACCCGGACCTGACCAGATCCGACGGATTTCCGACCAATGCCATGTATATCATGTTCCGGATCCTGTTGAAGTTCATCAGGGAGGAACAGCCCCGCTACTGCTGCTTCTTCCTGGACGGGAAAGGACCGTCCTTCCGGGAGGAAATCATGGGTTCCTACAAGGCCCAGCGCTTGAAAATGCCGGAGTCGCTGAGCCGCCAGATCCCTCCTCTGCTCGAGGGAGTCAAGCGCCTGGGCCTGCCGCGGGCAGTAGGTCAGGATGGCGAGGCGGACGATTACATTGCCAGTTACACCCAGAGCTTCAAATCAAAAAGACCGGTGGTCATCCTGGGCTCTGACAAAGACCTTTTGCAATGCCTGGATGAGGGGGTCGTCATCTGGGATCCCGGTACCCGCCGGGAAAAAATCGTTACCCTGCCCGATTTTAAAAAAACCGAAGAGTTGAATCCAGATCAGTGGCCGGACTTTCAGGCCCTGACCGGAGACAAGAGCGACAACATCCCCGGCGTACCCGGCATCGGCCCCAAAACGGCCCGGAAACTCCTGCAGCGCTACCCTTCTCTCGAGGCACTGCGGGACAATTTCCATCGTTTGACCAGAAAGGAACAGGAAAAACTCCAGAACCACTTGCAGGATATCTTCGTCTACCGCAGACTGACCCGACTGAAAACCGAATTGACCGAATCGGTCTCTTTGGAAGATTTTGCCTGCCGCCAGCCCGTTTTTTCCGAATTATTCGATTTTTTTCAGGAATACGAGTTCAAGACCCTGATCAGGGAAATCGAACCCTTTGCAGAAGCGCCTGCTTTGGACAAACCGTCCCGGGCACCTGTCCCGGCCGGACCCGTCCCCCTGAGGAAAACCCGGGAACTGCCGGATCTGACCGGGCAGAGAGTCGGGCTCAGGCATGATGCAAAGGACAATCAGTGGTATCTCGGCTGTGTACAGGAAGAGATCCAAACCGATCTTTCAGGAGATCTCCTCCTGGACAGTCTCCGCAACGCTTCCGAGATCTTTGTCCCTTCCTTCAAGGAACTGCTTTCGGCGGAGCCCGGCTGGGAAGACCTTCAGGACCGAATCTTCGACCTAAGCCTCATGGCCTATCTGATCAATCCCGAAGAACGGGACTACGGCTGGAAAAGGCTCCAGACGGTCTACCTGCAGCAGACCGGCGTACATCAGGACAACCAGGGGCTGGCCGTGCTGGAAATCGGTCTTTACCTGCAGAGCCAGATCCAACACGCCGGGTTATCCGACCTGCTCACAGCCATCGAGACCCCTCTGGTCCCGGTGCTGGTGAAGATGGAAAAAACAGGCCTGGGGATCGATTTGGACGCCTTTGCAGGGTTTCTCACGGAAGTGGAAAACAGGCTCCAGGAGCTGACCGAATCCATATACAGGCAGGCCGGTCAGGAATTCAACCTCAGATCCCCCCAGCAGCTTGCGGAAGTCCTCTTTACCAGACTGGGACTCAGATCCAGGCGCAAGACCCCGGGCGGGCTGCCCTCGACCGCAGTACCGGTCCTGGAGAGCCTCTGCAGCGATCATCCTGTTGTCGGGGACATTCTGGAATTCAGGTCTCTTGAAAAGCTCCGCTCCACCTACCTCGACCCTCTGCCCAGACAGATCGGGGGCGACGGGCGGCTGCACACCACCTTCAACAACCTGGGGACCGCCACCGGGAGGCTGTCCAGCAGCAGGCCCAACCTGCAGAACATCCCTATCCGGGGCGAATTCGGCTACAGGATGCGCTCCTGTTTTGTGGCCGGCCAGGGCTACGCCCTGGTGGCCGCGGATTACTCGCAGATCGAACTCAGGCTCCTGGCCCACATGTCCCGGGACGAGAACCTGCTTCTGGCCTTTTCCAGGTCCGAGGACATCCACGCCCGCACCGCAGGGCTCATCTTTGACAAGGAGCCGCAGAACATCACCCCGGATGAGAGGCGCAAGGCCAAAACCATCAACTTCGGTCTGCTCTACGGCATGGGGCCTCTGCATCTGGGCCGGGAACTCGGTCTTTCCGTCAGGGAGGCCAAGAAATTCATCGAGATCTACTTCGAACGCCTGCACAAGGTCAGGGACTTTTACCGCCAGACCGAACACAAGGCCAGGGAACAGGGCTACGTCAGCACCCTGGCCGGCCGGAGGCGTGTCCTCAAGGACCTGAACTCCAGAAACGCAAACCTGGCCGCCCAAGCCAGGCGAATGGCCATCAATACCGTGGTCCAGGGCAGTGCGGCGGATATCATCAAGATGGCCATGAACCGGGTGGACCGGGATGCTGAACTCCGCAGCTCCGGGACCAGGCTCGTACTTCAGGTCCACGACGAGCTGCTGCTGGAGGCGCCGGCACAAAAGGCTGTGGCCGCCGGGCAAAGAATCTCGGCCATCATGTCCTCGGTTACCGAACTGAGCGTGCCCCTGGACGTCGACTGGGGAACCGGTTCAAGCTGGGCTGAAGCGCATTGAATCCAAAAATCGAGTCAGAACTCGATTTTTGGATACTTACGAATAAATGGCTAATATAAATCTTATTTTCCCAAATTCTCAAACAGATTATCCTCAATTCATGACGACTGTTAGTAAAGGAGGTGGAGTTTATGGTAGACGAACAAAAACCGTCCGGGACAGAACAACAGCCTGAGGCGGAGCCGTCGAAAACGGAGCGCATAGAGATCAAAGACGCCTATCAGGCTGCATCCGCCGAGAAAAAGAAAAAATCTCCGCTGCCCAAAGTTGATTTCAACACCTTTGTCCTCTCGCTGAGCTCCTCGGTCATGGTTTATTTAGGGGAAGTCAACGATCCCGGCACCGGGGAAACGGATCAGGATCTGGACATGGCCAGACACACCATCGACATGCTGGACATGCTGGAAAAGAAAACAAAGGGGAACCTTGATCCGGATGAAGAACGGCTTTTGAAAAACATCCTCTTTGAAATGCGCATGAAGTTCATCCAAAAGACAAAATAGGCTTCAAGCGGAAGACCGCATGAAGCCTATTTTGTCTTTTACAAATAAATTTTTTCAAAGAAATTCCTTTTATTCATTCTTATGAAGCAGACAATCCAAGTCGCCATCGTCGGAGTGACCGGCTACACCGGCATGGAGCTCATCCGGCTCCTTGACAACCACCCTCTTTTTGAATTGCGCGTCGTTACCTCAAGGCGGGAGGCCGGGAAGCGTCTTCAGGATATCTATCCCCATCTGAGCGGTCTCAAATTCGGGGAGATGACCATAGATCCGCCCGATCCGAAGCACATCGCGGAAAAATGTTCCCTGGCCTTTCTGGCCGTGCCCCACGGCACGGCCATGGACATGGCGGCGGCTCTATACCAGAAAGGGTTGAAAGTAGTGGATCTGAGCGCCGATTTCAGGATCAGATCCAGGGAGACCTATGAAAAGTGGTATGCCCTGGACCACTCCTGTCCCCATCTCCTGGGTGAAGCGGTCTACGGCCTGGTGGAACTCTATCAGGAGGAGATCAGGCAGGCCAAGCTGGTCGCCAACCCCGGCTGCTATCCATCTTCCATCATTTTAGGTCTTTACCCTGCCCTTGCCCGTGATCTGATCGATGCAGAGAGCCTGGTCATCGACAGCAAATCCGGCGCCACCGGGGCAGGCAGGGGGGCCCGGGAGGAAAAACTGTTCTGCGAGGTCCAGGACAATTTCCGGGCCTATGCCCTGGGAGGAGCCCACCGCCACACCCCGGAAGTGGAACAGGAACTCAGCCGGTACGCCGGCCGGGAGATCACGGTTTCCTTCAATCCCCACCTGCTCCCGGTCAACAGGGGCATTTTGAGCACCATGTACGCCGGGCTCAAGCCCGGAGTAAGCCTGCAGCAGATCCGTCAGGCCTACACTGACAGCTACCGGCACCAGGAGTGGGTACGCATTCTAGACCCGGGTGTCCTGCCCCAGATCAAGAACGTCCGGGGAACCATGCTCTGCGACCTGGGCCTGGTGCTCGACGAGAGGACCCGCAGGCTGATCGTGGTCTCGGCCATAGACAACCTCTGCCGCGGCGCTTCAGGGCAGGCCCTGGCCAACGCCAACCTCATGTCCGGCCTGGAGGTCTCCGCCGGCTTGAACCTGGCTCCCCTGGTGCCTTGAATAACAGTGGTCGATGGTCGGTGGTCGGTAATCAATAGTCAGCCCTGCCTCTGGCAGGCCAGACATATAATTAATTTATATAAGAATATTTGGCCAGACTATTATGTAATTGGGTTGAAGTCCATAATTGCCAGCATTATCGAGACCGGAACGTCGATATGAACATGAACAGCCCAATCTGGATCAGCTATTTCCCCCTTGTTTCGACCATTTTCGGCCTTGTCCTGGGCAGCTTTTACAATGTCTGCATACACCGCTATCTGGGCCAGATATCCATCGTCAGCCCGGGATCCCACTGTCCGCAATGCGGCCATGCCCTGTCCTGGTGGGAGAACATCCCCCTATTGAGCTACGCCTTCCTCCGGGGGGCCTGCCGGGAATGCCGGCAGGCGATCAGCCTGCGCTACCCGCTGGTGGAGAGCATATCCGGGCTCTGGGCCCTGCTTTTGGCCCTGAAATTCGGCTTCGGCTGGGAGTGGCTGGTCTACCTGGCCTTTGGCGGTATTTTGATCATCATCAGCTTCATCGATCTGGACAGTTTCATCCTCCCTGACCTCTACACCATACCCGGCTCAGTCTGCGCCTTTCTGTGCGCAAGCTTATGGCTGCCCCTTGGCTGGCAGGCCTCCCTGATCGGAGCTCTGGCCGGAGGCGGGGGCTTCTGGTTGATCCAGAAGGGCTACAAGGCCCTCAAAGGCATTCAGGGCCTGGGCAGCGGAGACATCAAGCTCATGTTCCTCCTCGGGGCCCTGCTCGGCTGGCAGGCCCTGCCGATCATGATATTCATCTCAGCTATCAGCGGCCTGGCGGTCTCGGTCTTCTATCTGCTCAAAAAAGACAGCCAGGGCCTGCAGACGGCCATCCCCTTCGGTCCCTTCCTCAGTCTGGGCGGGATGATCTACATCCTCTGCGGCCGGGAAATCTGGTCCTGGTACCTGGTCTGACCATGAAAACACGGCTTAAACTCTTCATCTTGGTTTTGCTCATCGTCCTGCTGGGGCTTGTCGGGGCCTGGTGGCTGTGGGACCGGGAAACAGAATCAAAGGACAGGCTGACCCTTTACGGGAACATCGAAATCCGCGACGCCCAGCTGGCCTTCAACGACCAGGAGCTTCTCAAGGAGGTCCTGGTGGAAGAAGGTGACCGTGTTTCTCCGGGGCAGGTTTTGGCCAGACTGGAAACCGACCGCCTCAAGGCCACAATCAGGGAGGCGGAGTCCAATGTCGCAGCCAGGGAGCAGGTCCTCAAACGGTTGCAGGCCGGGACCAGGCCGCAGGAGATCGAACGCCTCCGGGCCGAGGTCAGGGGTGCTGATAGCCGGGTGGGCAATGCCAGGCGCAATTATGAACGGATACGCAAGACCACTCTTAAGGGCGCTTCCACCGAGCAGGCCATGGACAACGCCGGAGCCGAGTTCAAGGCTCAAACCGCCCTGCTCGAGGCCAAAAAGCAGGCCCTCGACCTGGCCCTGGAGGGACCCCGCCGGGAGGACATAGCCGAGGCCAAAGAACGTTTGCGGTCCTCCCGGGCCGGACTGGAGCTTCTGAAGATCAGGCTGGAAGACGCCACCCTGAAGGCCCCATCTCCAGGGGTCATTCAGAGCAGGATCCTGGAACCGGGCGAGATGGCCCTTCCCAGCAGGCCGGTTTTGACCCTGGCCCTGCCTGACCCCAAATGGGTCCGGGCCTACGTGCCTGAACCGGATCTTGGCCTTATCCAGGAAGGCCTGCCGGCCTCGGTTGTCAGCGATTCCTTCCCGGATCAATCCTTTGAGGCCTGGATCGGCTTCATTTCCCCGGTGGCCGAGTTCACCCCCAAAAACGTGGAAACCACGGACCTTCGCACCAAGCTGGTCTATGAAGTCAGGGTTTATGTCCGGGACCCGCATAACCGCCTCAGGCTGGGGATGCCGGTGACCGTGCGCCTCGATCTCGAGGGCTCCCCTGCCGCCGCCCCTTTTGCAAAAACCGGAAGTCCAGGGGCCGAAAGAACTGCGGAGACAGGATCGTGATCCAGGCCCGGTCCGAATCACAGCCGGCCGCGACCGATGACCCCGTCCTGGCGGTCCACAGCCTGAGCAAGGAATTCTCACCGGCCAAAGGGAAGATCGTTACCGCCCTGCGAGATATCTCTTTGAATGTCTTTGCCGGACGGGTCAGCGGTCTGGTCGGCGCAGACGGGTCAGGAAAATCGACCCTCATCCGCATCACCGCCGGCCTGCTCAAACCCACCCGGGGAACGGCCACTGTCCTCGGTCTGGACAGCGTCCAGGACAGCTTAAGCATTCAAAGCCGGGTCGGGTACATGCCCCAAAAATTCGGCCTGTACGAGGATCTGAGCGTCAGGGAGAACTTGGAGCTCTACGCCGATCTTCAGGGTGTCCCCGCAGCTGAACGCGGTCAACGCTATCGGCGTTTGCTGGAGATGACCGCCCTCGGCCCCTTTACCAAACGCCTGGCCGGCGCCCTCTCCGGGGGCATGAAGCAGAAACTGGGCCTGGCCTGTTCTCTAATCAAATCACCCCGGATGCTTCTTCTGGACGAACCCACCGTGGGTGTGGACCCCGTCTCCCGGCGCGAGATCTGGAAAATTGTCTACGAGCTCGTGGAAGACCAGGATATCGGAGTCCTGTTGTCCACGCCCTATCTGGACGAGGCCGAACGCTGCGACGAGGTCCTGGTTCTGCATCAGGGCCAGAAGCTTGACCAGGGTGACCGGGAGAAATTCCATCAACAGGTCCGGGGCAGGGTCCTTTGGGTGACCCCGCCGTCAGAGGTCAGTCCCAGACGGGTTCAGCGATACTTCGCCGGGAAAAAGCAGGTTCTGGACGCCACCATCCGCTCCGGGAAAATCCGGGTGGTCACGGACGGCTCCGACCCGGAGAGCCTGGCCGCACTTCTGCCCGCTGGGTGGCATCCCGATATCCAGCCGGCCAGGCCGAGCTTCGAAGACGCCTTCATGGCCATGATCCCCGGCCGGGAAGGCCGCTTTCAGCCTTCTGCAAAGACCTTGCCCTCCGGCCGGAGGAGCACACAGGAAAGAGTCATGGTCCGAACCAGGGACCTGAGCAAGGATTTCGGTGCATTCCAGGCCGTCAAGGGCTTGAGCTTCGAGGTCGGTCAGGGGGAAATCTTCGGACTGCTCGGACCGAACGGGGCCGGAAAAAGCACGACCTTCAGGATACTTTGCGGGCTCTCCCCGGCCACCTCGGGCCAGGTCAGCGTAGCCGGACAGGACCTGAGGCGCTCCCGGGCCCGGGCCCGGGCCAGTCTCGGCTACATGGCCCAGCAATTCTCCTTGTATGCCCAGCTCAGCACCCGGGAAAACCTGCGTTTCTACGGTCGGGTCTACGGTCTCTCCCGAAAGCGTCTACAAGAGCGAATCAGCTGGGCCTTTGACGAATTCGATCTCGGGCAGTGGCAGGAGACAGTCGCCGCCGAACTCCCCGGAGGATACAAGCAGCGCCTGGCCATGGCCGCGGCCCTGCTCCATGAACCGGACATCCTCTTTCTGGACGAGCCCACTTCAGGAGTGGACCCCCTGGCCAGACGCGAATTCTGGCTCAGGATCAACGGCTTTGCCGAACAGGGGGTGACCGTGGTGGTCACCACCCATTTCATGGAGGAATCCGAATACTGTGACCGGATGCTGATCATGTCTCAGGGGCAGAGCCTGGCCCTGGGCACCCCGGCGGAAATCCGAAACCTGGTCCGCAGCGATGAAAACCCGGAGCCGAGCATCGAAGAGGCCTTCATCGCCCTGGCCCGGGGGGAAAGGGGGCAGTGATCAGTAGTCAGCCCTGCCTCTGGCAGGCCTGACATTTAACTATCGAATATTTATTACAATATACAGGCATGCTGCTACAATAATGCTCAAGTCCACAGCTGCCAGTTTGATCGAGGAAGAAACTTCAATTTGAGTCACTGGCACT